>NZ_AP017378.1:667500-985833 GCF_003966735.1 Desulfovibrio ferrophilus | reverse complement strand
GAAATTGCTCTCCGACTATTTGAGCCTGAAATTCAAACATATGCGCTATGATCTGGTCATCGCATCGGATAACAACGCGTTCGATTTCATCCGTGCTAAGCGGGATGAATTATTCCCCAACACCCCTGTCGTCTTTTGCGGCATCAACTATTTGAGGTCCGAAGACCTCGACGGCTTCCCTCTCTATACCGGTATTCGAGAAGATGCCGACTTGGAAGGCAGCATCAAACTGATCCGCAAAATCCATCCCAACGTACGGCGAATCGTCATGATCACCGACAGGACGACAACGGGACAATTAATGCGCGCCGAGGCAGAACGCGTAACAGCCAACCGCTACCCGGACATGGATTTTGTTATCTGGGACAGTCTAAACATCCGCGAATTGCTCTCGGCGATCAAAGAACTCAAAAAGGGAGACATTCTTCTCCTAACGCTTTTCTTTCGCGACAGCACAGGCCAGTTTTTTGAGTATGATGAAGCTCCGCGTCTAATCAGCGCCGTTTCCTCCGTGCCCGTATACGGCACGTGGGATTTCACTCTGGGCCATGGCATAGTGGGTGGCAATATGACCACAAGTAAGGCCCAAGGAAAAACAGCCGCCCAGCTAGCCTTGCGCATTCTTTCTGGCGAACCCATGGAAAATATGCCGGTGGTCACCACCCCACCGGCTATTCCCATGTTTGACTTTGAAATCATGTCCCGCTTTAAAATCAAGACATCCGACCTTCCCGAAGGCAGCGTCGTCATTAACAGACCTGTTTCCATCTACGAACAACACAAGGCCAGAATCATTGGCCTCGCCATCCTGCTCATATTCATGATGGGAATCATCATCGCACTGTTGATCGCGGTATCGCGGGGCAAACGAATCCAGGGAGAACTCGAAAAGAGTGAGGCCGGTCTGCGCCAGATCATCGACACCATCCCCCACGCCATTTCGGCCCGCGATGCAGAGGGCAGATTCCTGCTCGTCAACAAAGCCGTCGCCAAGCGGTTGGGAACAACCGTCGATGAACTCACGGGGAAACTCCTGATGGATATTCACCCGGTCCCTGCTCAAGCCCAAAAAACGCTGGAATCAGACAGGCTAGTGATCACCAAGGGGCAAAGCCTGTTTATCCCCGAAGAAGCCCGCAAACTGAAAGACAGGACCATCTGGACGCAGACCACCAAACTGCCTTACGTGGCATCACGTACTGGTGAACATGCAGTGCTATGCGTCTCCATGGACATCACCGACAGAAAACTTGCAGAGGACTACCTCCAGCATTCCCAAAGATTTATTCAGGATCTCATCGACTCCCAACCATCTTTGGTCGTTGGCGTTGACCCGGCATGCAAAGTCCTCCACTGGAACAGACAGGCAGAAATGGAAACAGGGATTGCGGCTGACAAAGCCCAAGGCATGGACTTGTTCGATGTGTTGCCAATACTTAACATCTCCCGCGAGGACATCACTAAAGCCATTGTAGAGCAAAAGAACTATCAGGGTTCAAAAATCCCCTTCCAGTCCGATAAGCAGATCCGATATGAGGACATCACTGTCTCCCCCCTGCTGACCGATGGTCGAGGAGGAGCCGTGATCCGAATCGACGATGTGACCGAACGTGTGCGCATCGAAGAAATCATGATCCAAACCGAAAAGATGATGACCGTCGGCGGTATGGCTGCAGGCATGGCTCATGAATTGAACAATCCCCTTGGGGCGATCCTTCAGGGAATCCAGAATGTTGAACGGCGTATCTCGCCTCAATTGCAAGCAAACTTAAAGGCGGCAGCCGAAAACAATATCACTCTGGAAGGCATCTCCGCATACCTGAAGGCAAGGCGCATAGACCAGATGCTGGAAGGCATCCGGGAGTCTGCCATCAGAGCCTCAACCATCATCCGCAACATGCTGGACTTCTCGCGCAAAAGCGAATCACAGCTGGCTCCCATGGACATCAATGCCCTGATCGACACGGTGCTTAACCTGGCTGCAAGCGACTACGACCTCAAGAAACTGTATGATTTCAAGAAAATCGAGATCGTTAAAGACTACTCCAAGAACTTGCCCCAAGTTCCAGTCACCACCACCGAGGTCGAACAGGTGCTCCTGAACCTGCTCAAGAATGCAGCACAGGCCATTGCAGGCTGGACGGACATGCCACATCTTCCCTGCATCACCCTGCGTACACGCGAGGAGCGTGACTTTGTTCGCATCGAAGTTCAGGACAACGGCCCGGGTCTGGACCCGGAAGTCAGAAAGCGAGTCTTCGAGCCGTTCTTCACGACCAAAGCTCCAGGAGTTGGCACCGGACTGGGCCTTTCTGTCTCCTATTTCATCATTACCCAAAACCACATGGGAACCTTTACGGTGCGTTCCCGCCCCGGTCAGGGGGCAATCTTCTTTATCCGACTTCCCAAGGACCGTCCTTCTTCCTGAAAACGGTTGCTCTCCGCTGCTGTGCGGGCTAGAAAACCAGCAGTCCATTGACCCTTGAACTGCGTAGAAAAACAGCATGAAAACCTTTTTCCTCGATTCCGAATCCTGGTGCGAACCTTATGCCCTGACAGGACAGGAAGCTCATCACCTGTCCCGGGTGCTGCGCCTTGGCCCAGGTGCCGAAGTGCACCTCATCGATGGCGTGGGCCACGAGGGGACGTTCCGAGTGGACTCCGTGACAAAAAGTCGGGTTTCTCTGACCCCGTTGTCTCTCAGCGAAGTGTCACCTCAATCACCGAGGATCGTTCTGGCAATGGGCTGGACCAAAGGTCTGCGCCGTGGCTGGTTGCTGGAAAAGGCCGTTGAACTTCGTGCAGGGGGCCTCTGGTTCTGGCAGGCTGAACACAGCCAGGGGCGCGTACCTAATGCCCCCAAGGAGACATGGTCCGGCAAACTGCTGGCAGGAGCCAAGCAATGCGGTAACCCTCTGCTCCCGGAGCTCAAGACCTTGCCTGGCGGAGTCAGTGAATTAATTCAAGCAGGCAAGAACTTCGAACGGACTTACCTGCTGCATGAAGACCGCACCGCTGGGGCGCCTCTGTCACCTGCCGAGGTCACAGCCTCTGGTGATGCCCTGTGCGTGCTCGGCCCCGAAGGCGGTTTCGCCCCAAGCGAGGCCCAGGCCCTGATGGATGCCGGTTTTACCCCCATCAGCCTCGGCCCCAGCATTTTACGTTGGGAGACCGCCGCCCTGACGACGTTGTCTCTGTTCTGGTGGGGAGGCCAACATGCTTGAGAATCCCAGAAATCCTCATGATCCACCGGCAGGTCAACCTCTGGCCGACAAAATCCGACCCCGCAAATTTGAAGATTTTATTGGTCAATCCCACATCAGGACCAAGCTCGAGGCCATGGGCAAGGCCGATCATCTCTCCAGCCAACTGTACTTCGGCCCTCCAGGCTGTGGAAAATCAACCCTGGCCCTGCTGATGGCCATGGAAAGTGGCTTGCCCTACCTGCGAGTCTCCGCCCCTGAGGCCGGTCTGGCCGAACTGCGCAAGCGCATCAAAGGCATACGCCTGCTGATTCTGGATGAATTGCACCGTTTCTCCAAGGCGCAACAGGACTTCTTCCTGCCCATTCTGGAATCCGGCGAAATCATCCTGTTGGCAACCACCACCGAAAACCCCTCTTTTTCGGTTACTCGCCAGCTGCTTTCGCGCCTGCACGTGCATAAACTTCGCGCCCTGTCCCGCCCCGAGTTACAGGAGATTGCCACACGCGGAGCACAGGCCCTGAGGGCCGACATCCCCGTCGAAAGCCTTGAAGTTCTGACTTCAGTAAGCCACGGCGATGCCCGAACCTTGCTGAATCTTGTGGAATATACTTCACAGATGCCCGAGGAAAACCGTCAACCCGACGGTTTGCATGCTCTCCTCCCGGACATGGTGATCCGTGGGGACAGGGATGGTGATTCGCACTATGAACTCGCCAGCGCCCTCATCAAATCGATCCGGGGTTCAGACCCTGACGCTGCGGTCTACTATCTGGCATGTTTGATGGAAAGTGGCGAGGACCCGCGCTTTGTGACCCGGCGTCTGATTCTCTCTGCAGGGGAGGACATCGGCTTGGCCGACCCTCAGGCACTTCAGATGGCTGTGGCCTGTCAGCAGGCCGTGGAATTCGTTGGAATGCCCGAAGGCTTCATCCCCATGGCTGAGACGGCTGTCTATCTGGCTCTGGCAAAGAAAAGCAACTCCACCTACATGGCCTATCGCCATGCCTCTGCTGAAATTCGCAAAAACGGGACCAAACCTGTGCCCATGCATTTGCGTAACGCCTCGACCAAACTCCAAAAGGATTGGGGCTACAAACAAGGCTACCAATACCCGCACGATTACCAAGGGGGATGGGTTCCCCAGCAATACCTCCCGGACGAAGTCCAGGGGAAAAGCTTCTACCGCCCCAGAGGAGAGGGCCAGGAGCCTCGTCTGGCTGCCTGGTGGAAAAGCCTGACCCGCAACAAGTAAACAGCCTATCCCTTCCTTTCTTCTCGACAGGAAGTCACCCAATTGCCTTGCATTTCTCCTCCTCAATGGGCATTGTATGATTAGAAAACCACGTGTGCGGTGCGCTATATGATCCTCAGGCTCCACCGCAAGGAGAAGCCCATGCCAGATGAGACTCCCATTGTCGTATCGCAGACCACGGAACGTGCCGAAAAGTTCCTGAAATCAATCATGCGCAACCATGATCTGGATCATCCCCTGACGACCATGCTTTTGGCCGTTGGCATCCCGGCACTCGCCAAAGAGATGAACGTCCGTCCCAAGGATTATCTCCCCGTGGTCAATGGCGTACAGCAATCGAAAGTGCACCTTGAAAAGCCCGACATGGCCACTTTAGCCGAGAGTGTCTCACTACCAGCCATGCCCGAAGTCGCTGTTCAACTCGAACGTGTCACTTCCGACCCGAGTTCCTCGGCCCAGAATGTAGCCGACGTCATCAGCTTGGACCCCAGCCTGTCGACTATTCTTTTGCATATCGTAAACAGCGCCTTCTACAATTTCCCGTCCAAGATTGACTCGATCCCGCGCGCAGTTTCCATTGTCGGAACCTCCCAACTCCACGCTCTGGCTCTGGGACGCATGGTTCTCAATATGGCCAATGAAATGCCCCCAAAACATTTCAATATGGATGTATACTGGGAACACTGTGTGGCTACAGGAGTCATTGCCAAGGAACTGGCAACACTGTGCAATTTCCCTAACCCGGAACGACATTTCCTGGCCGGACTCCTGCACGATATTGGCAAGCTGGCCATTGCCAAGGCCCTGCCCCGACACGCAGAGGCCCTGAACCTCATCCGACATCACAGTGTCCCTCACATTGCCGAAGAATCCGTGCTGGGTTTTGACCATGCCCGTTTCGGAGCCATGATTCTGCGCAAATGGAATATTCCCTACCAAATCGTGGAAGCCGTTGCGCACCATCACCATCCCGAAGAGGCCACTCATCCCGAAGGCGCGCGCATTCTGCACTTGGCGGACATCATTGCCCGGGCTCTGGTTATTCCCAGTTCAGATGTTCCCCTGAGCCCTTCCTTATCAAAAGGCGCATGGTCATCGCTCTGCATGAAGCCGGAATTGCTGAAAGATGCCCTCGGTGGATTGGAGGGAAAGATGCATGAAATGGTAGAAATATTAATGGGCAAAAACTAGGACGAATTATCGAATCAGGCCACGGGCATCAATATTCATTGACCTCAATTCGCCCCCGGCTCCCATCAGTGCAAGCCGATCTCTGAGGTTAACAACCACGCAGGAATGGTTGGGGACAATGCGGACCTTGTCACCAATGGCAAGGTTCGCGCCTTCATTGATAATCCAGCCATGCTCCTCGGAAAGTCGCCCTATGACCAGAGGAGCACCCAGCTCCCCACCAGCTCCCAAAGGATAAGCCAGCCCAAAATCAGTGGCACCGGCCCCATGCGCCCCACCGTCGCTGGACAGGGTCTTGGACCCGGCATCAATGATCAACCACTGCTCGTTTTTGCTGACCACAGTCGCCAACACGGTCAATGCCACTTCACTTTGCTGTGCCAATCCGAGGCGCACCGGGGTTCGATCCATGAACACGTAATTTCCCGGACGAATTTCCGTAATCCCCTCATAGTCATCCGAAGCCAACACCGTGGGAGTACTCCCCACGCTAACCTCGGACACGGGCACCCCGTGCTCTTCCAATAAAGCCTTGGCTCGGCGCATCAGCGTGGCCTCGGCACGGGCCACAGCCAACACACCTGCGCTATCCTTGGCGGCGTAAGCCTGCCCAGCATGGGAGAGAATCCCCACAAATTCCAAATGCGGAGAATGATGAACCCGGGAGGCCAATCGAAGCAATGCTGGATCGTCCACGGCCACGCCACAACGGTGAAGGCCCACGTCGATCTTCATAGAGACCGGAATAACCAAACCAGCCCGTTCACCTGCCTGATGCAGAGCTGTCACTCCTGCGTCCGAATCCGCCAGGCAACGCAAGTCACAGTCGTAGTCCCTACCAACAGCCAGCAGCCGGTCCAACTTGGCCCCGTCAAGAACAGGATAGGCACAGGTCACGCTGGGGATTCCAGCCCGCACAAAAACCAAAGCTTCATCGACCTTGGATGCAGTCACGCCGCAGGCTCCGGCCTGCATCTGCATCCGGGCAATATCCACGCTCTTATGAGTCTTGATATGTGGGCGAACGGCCACACGGTGACAACGCCCAATGGCAGCCACACGTTCAATATTTGCGGCAAGCCTCGCACCATCCACCAGGACACACGGTGTCTCAACATCTAGGGGAAAGGGGCCAAAATCAGGCACTGACATCCTCTGGAGATGGGTAATGTCCATCCCCTATCTCCTCGATCTATTTACCACCGTATTGCTTCTTCCATTCATCAAGGAACAACACCGCGGTTTCGATGTCCGACAATTTACCGTTCTGCTGACGGACCACGGCAATCAAATCCTCGAAGGAGACTGTAGCTGGCAGATCCAGCCTGTCCAAAAGCGAGGTCAGCTTCTCCTTCAACTCCGGAGGGAAGTCTCTCATGGCATCCACGGCCTTGCGTCGTGGCGTGGGCCAGCCAGGACGACGGGAAGCAATAAAATCGATCAGGGTCTGCATGCGATGGGCGTACGTATGCTCGGCCAGAACCTTGGTGCGCCCTCGTTCGGCAACCTCTGCCCGCTCTTCGGGGTGAGCCAGATAATAATCAATTTTTTCAATCAAATCAGGCATACTATCGAAGGTCGCCAATTCATCAGAATGGAACATATCGAACAGCAAACCCCGTTCATCCACCAGTTGAAACGCCCCGCAAGCAGCCAGCTCGAAGGTCCGCGGATTCACGAAATCACCTTTGCTGACCAACTCATCCGACTGCACACTGGAGTGCAGATTCAGATTGATGCGGGAAGCATTGAAAATTTTTACACATTCCTCGGAACTGATGCGCCTGCCATCAAATTGCAGATGGCGCTCCAGAGTCGGATCTCCATCCCACTCAGTACCCCAAATTTTGAAATCGTATTTGATGAGTTGCCGGAAGGCCTGGCGACGGTTGGGATATCCTGCCCCCATGAACGACACATCCGAACCAAAAGTTCGTCGGTCCACGCTGGAGAGTTCCATGGGCATGTGGAAGTCGGGGTCTGCAGCCAAAGGGAGATACACAGCGTTGGGCTGTCCCACCTTTTCCAACTCTTCAAAAAACGGATCTTCCTGAATAATGGCAAAGGTGTCGTAGAGCGGGGCAAAGCCCTTCCAGTATGTAAATATCCTGAAATCTTCCACAAACCACATGGCTGTGGCGACCCCGTCTTTGCGCAGCTTGCGCAGGGTCTGCGCGGCCAAAGGGGCCTGAGCAAGAGAGAGCACCAGGTCCGGTTCAAAGCTCTCTACCTTGGAATAAATCGCCTGCGAGACCACCTGCAGGAAGCCATTTTCCAACTGCCCCAAGTTCTGGGAGGATACGGATAAATCCTTCAGAGCCGTAAACGCAGGATGGAAAGCAGGGGCTTCGAACACATCCACGAGATGGCCCATGGACTTCAGCGCACGCACGCAGGAATGCCCTACGGGCAATGAACCGCCGTACAGGGGTAACACAACAAGGACACGCAATGGACGCGCCGGGGGAATATCAGAAATCATGGTCATGCTCGGTTCCTCTCGGCTCGCTCGAAAAACTCCAAAGGATTCTCTGGCAACGTACCCCGGTCCAGCATCCAATCCTCCTCTGCAAACAACTCCTGCGCCAATTCATGATCCGGATCTCCGCCCATGGATAGCCCCAGCCAGGAGCCTATCGTCTGTCTGAATTTCAAACGGCGTGAGGCGAGGGCATCCTCTCCCAAAACAGGACGATAGACCACACCCAGCGCATCAAATCCACTGACCAGCCCCATCAATCCCTCTGGTACCTCGAAGGCCGGATTGCCCGACAGGTGCCGGATCAGATCCCGCGATGCAAAGGGGGCCGCGCATTTCACATCATATGGGCAGGGGGTGGATTCCAAACAAGGGGCACAGTCCTCGGCTGTTTGCCAGACTCGGTGCCCCATGCCGTAGGGGCCGGTTTCCCAACACCAGGCCGAAGACAGGAAAAAGGCATGCACAGGGACACCCAGATGTGCGGCAAGGTGCATTGTTCCAGTATCCGGAGTTAACACGGCGTCCAAATCGGTCAGTTCGTCAATCAACCCGGACCAGTCAGTACGTCCCACCTGATCCACTGTTCTTGAGCGAATGGCCGACGGCATGGTCGCCATCATTTCCTTGGCCAATCCCTGTTCGGCTTTGGAACCCAGCAGAACGACCCGCTCGGCACGAATGCCCTGGGTCACTGCAGCGGCAAGGGTGGACAGCACCTGTGGAGCCAAAGAACGACGCGTTTCACGCCCCGCCAGCACCACGCCCACACCACGTCCACCCCGGCGGGCAATGGGGTTGACCTCGCCCGGAGCCACGGCTTGTGGGGCAAACAATCCCCAGAAATCCACAAGATTCAGCCCGGCAAAACGCCGAAGCCGCGTCCAGCGCATCGCCATATCCTGCCAGACCCCACGCCGTTCATGCCCGTGTTCCAGACGATAGCCCACGACGGTCGTCGGATCGAAAAGGCCGGCAACGGCGACATTCAGGCCGGAAAAATTGAGATTGTAGACTCGTTTGAACTTCAGACTGCGCAATTCGGCAAACACAGGTAGATTGGCTGCGGCCGCCTGGGCCGCCGTCTCCACTCCCGAAGCATGAGCCGTCAGGGGATGCACTACCACCCCGGGATAGACCAGCCCAGCCAGCTCAGCCAAAGAATGGTCTACAGCCAGATGCACTTCAACTCCCTGCTCGGCCATGAGCGTAGCCATCAGCCTTTTGGTCTGCATCAGGTCGCCAAATCGGGCGAGTTGGATCACGAGATGGCGCTTGGCCGGAGTGTCAGGCATGGATTCCGTCGCTTGCTGAGGGCATTGTTCAACTGCCCGGAAACTATCGCAGATAGGGCAACGGGGCAAGGTCCTGTCAGCGGGAGAATCTCCATTATCTTCTTTTGCAGGCAGTCAATGGTTCTGCTATGTAACCTCGATGCGACATTATCCTGCGTTTCTGGCTCCTTCGAACCTTTCCTGCCTCGTCATTGGGGCAGGCGAAGTCGGCCTGCGTAAAATTGGCACCCTGGCAGCTTGCGGCGCCCACAAAGTGCTGGTGCTGGACTCTCAGGCTCCCTCGGCCCGAATGGCAACCCTGGCCGAAGCTCCCGGCATTCATTTCGAGCAGCGCGAATTCCGCCCGTCGGACCTGGAAGGACGCAATCTGGTGTTCGCCTGCACCTCCAACCCCAAGCTCAATGCCAAAATTGGTTGTCTGGCCCGTGAACGCGGGATTCTGATCAACCTGGCTGACGCCCCGGAAAAAAGCTCTTTCCTCGTGCCCAGCACCGTGGAGCAAGGGCCACTGACCGTTGCTTTTTCCACCGGAGGGGCCAGCCCGGCCATGGCCCGACGCATCCGTGCCGAAATGGAAGAACACTTCGGCCCCCATTACGGCTTGTTTTTACGACTGATGGAGCGTATCAGACCCATGGTACTCGGGATGGGCCGCCCCACCCCGGAGAACACCGCTCTCTTCCGTTCCCTGACCGCCTCGGATCTGCTGGCGCTGCTGGCATCCAATGACCGTCAGGCTGTGGAAACCGAACTTGCGAACATCCTGCCCGGGTCACTCTCCGGGCGCATTGCGGAGTTGTTGGATGGAATTTGTTAATCTCATCGAGATTGCCGTAGTCGCACTGTATCTGTCCGGCGCAGCCCTGTATCCTGCGGGAATGCTGGGGCGCAAGCCCATGCTGATGCGCCTGGCCGGGTTGACCGCTGGCGGCGGGTTCATCCTGCACACCCTGCGCATTGCCCTGATGTTTGCCAGCACCAAGCACATGACGTTCACTCAGGGTGGACTGTATTTCAGCCTTATGGCCTGGGTGGTTCTTCTGGTCTTTTTCACCATCTCCTGGCGCAAAAAGCTGGAGTTCATGGCGCTGGCGGCTTCGCCTCTGGCTCTGCTGCTCTACCTTTCTTCCATCGCCCTGCCCGACAGCGTCGTCAAAATGCCCGACAATCTCTCGGGCCTGTTCTTTACGCTGCATATCGGCTCGCTGTTCGTGAGCATTTCGCTGCTGGCCATGGCCTTTGCCGCCGGGGCGCTGTTTCTGCACATCGAAAAAAAGATCAAAACCAAGGAAAAGCTCGCTGGCTTCCGCAAAGATTTACCCAGCCTGAACACCTTTGACCTCGCTAATAAATGGGCTGTGAACTGGGGGTTCCCACTCTACTCCGTGGGACTTCTGGCCGGCTTTGTCTGGGGACGTTTCACCTGGGGCAAACTGCTCACGTGGGACCCCAAGGAAATTGTCTCTCTACTTATCTGGATGCTTTACGCCTTTTTGTTCCACCAACGGCTGGCCCAGGGCTGGCGTGGTGGCAAGGCAGCCAAGTTGGCGATGCTGGTCTTCATTTTCTCCATCGCATCGCTTGTTGGCGTTAATTTCCTGACCCAATCGCACCATAATTTCTAGTACGGACCTATGGATCAGACACTTTATCTCATCGGACTCAATCACAAGACCGCGGGCGTAGAAATCCGCGAGTCTTATGCTCTGACGGACTGTGACCCTCGGGCGCAGGGACTCGTGACAGACACCGGCCCGATCTCTGAAGCCGTGCTGCTCTCCACCTGCAACCGTGTGGAAATCATGGCTGTGGCCGACCAAGGCACCCCCCCCGAGGTCATCCTCGAATTCTGGGCCAAGGCCTGCGGCGGCAGCGTGGGCACTCTTGCGCCCCACGTCTATATCCACCAGGGTCTGGACGCCGTGAACCACGTCTTCACCGTGGCTTCCAGCCTGGATTCCATGGTCATGGGCGAGCCGCAAATCCTGGGTCAGCTGAAGGATGCCTACCGCAATTCAGTAGAGCACAACACCTCACGCGTGGTCCTGAACCGCCTGCTGCACAAGGCCTTTACCGTCGGCAAGCGTGTACGCACAGAAACCGCCATTGCTTCATCGGCGGTCTCCATCAGCTACGCAGCCGTGGAACTGGCCAAAAAAATCTTTGGTGACATGGGCGACAACACCGCCCTGCTCATCGGTGCTGGCGAAATGGCCGAGCTAGCCGCCATGCATCTGGTCAATGCAGGAATCAAGGAAGTGCTGGTCTCCAACCGAACCTTCACCCGGGCCGAGGAACTGGCCGGGCGGTTCAATGGCCGGGCCATCCACTTCAACGAACTCATGCGCCGCCTGCCCGAAGCCGACATCATCATTTCGTCCACGGGTGCCACCGAGGCCATCATCCATGCCAAGGACATCAAGCCCGTCCTGAAGGCACGCAAGAACCGGCCCATGTTCTTCATCGATATCGCCGTACCACGCGACATCGATCCCGACGTCAACGCCCTGGACAACGTCTACCTCTACGACATCGACGACCTGAAGGAAGTGGTGGAGGAAAACCTGGCTCAGCGCCGCGAGGAAGCCGTCAAGGCCGAGGCCATTATCGAGTCTGAAACTGCACAGTTCGCCCTGTGGCTGGAATCATTGGACCTGAAGCCCACCATCGTGGACCTGCTGGAACAAGGCGAGGACATCGGCCGCCGCGAACTGGCCAAGACACTCAAACGCCTCGGACCGGACCTGCCCCCGGAAACTGAAGAAGCTCTGGAAACCCTGGTCACCTCGCTGGTGCACAAGCTTTACCACGAGCCCATCAATTTCCTGAAACGTCGCACCCAGGAAGAAGGCAAAGCCGGGCGTTTCATCGATTCCACCCGCCGCATGTTCAATCTGGACCATGAGCAGATTCCCACCGATGCCCACGCCAGACGCAAAAATGTTGTCCCTCTGCGACGCGACTGTACGTTGCCTCCGGACGGGGGCGATGCGAGCGACAGCGAAGAAAACAACGGCTAAAGACAAGAACGAATCAACTCAAGGCTGTTCAACAATGTGCAGGGCTCACCGTGCATTGGTAATGGCCGCATGATGACGAGGACCCCTCAATGCGCGCATATATCGTAGACGAACTCAATACCGACGACATCGAACGATTCCAGACTCACGTCGCCTCCAAGACCGAAGCGGCCTCCATGGGTGGAATCTACTGGCTGAACCTGCCCGAAGACCTGCTCTCGACCGAACAGGCCGAACACGCCCCCGAATGTGGCCCGCACGCCTTCGGTATCGAGATCGGCGAGGAAAGCATCACCCTGGAACTCCTGGTGCGCGCCCGAGGCCGCATGCGCTGCTCTTGCGTTACTTACGCCGATGCTGCCCAGCGTGCCTGGGGCATGGACACCTTGGACGGCATGTTCGAGGAGTTGGACATCCCCGTCTAACAGGAAAACCACAAACAGCAATTTGCTTCGTTGCCTCAAAACGTTCAAACTCTTACGTATAAATGAATACGCTGCGAGCTTGAACGTTTTTTGCGCCGAGCATCTGACCAGTTTTTGAACGATCTCAGTGGAATAATAATCCCAAAAACCGGAATCTCCATGACCGTTCCCAATCGCCTGCCCCGCACCTTGCAGGAAATGCCCCCAACAGCGGCGCATTTCTGTCTGGATGTGGAGCGTTTTCTGCGCGAGGAACCGGGGTTGGACCTCTCCGGGAGCACAATCGTTTGCGCCTATTCCGGGGGGGTGGATTCCGCCGTTTTACTCACCGTTTTGAACGCCCTTGCCCCGCGTTTGGGATGTACCGTCCATGCCGCACATCTGGACCACGGGTTACGCCCCGAATCCGCAGCCGAAGCCAAACACGCTCTGGCTTTCTGCACAGCCTTGGGTGTGCCCGGCACCGCCCGGCGTGTGGATGTCGGCGCGAGGTGCCCAAACGGCACAGGGATTGAGGAAGCCGCCCGCAAAGCCCGCTATAATTTTCTGACAAGCGTACAGGCCGAGACAGGTGCCCGTTTCATCGCCATGGGGCACCACCTCAATGATCTGGCCGAAGACGTACTCATGCGCCTGACTCGCGGTTCTGGCTGGCCCCAACTCGGCGGCATGCGTTGTTTCGATCCAGAACGAGGCCTAATCCGCCCTCTACTCATGACCCCACGCGCCGATATCGAAGCCCTTGCCCGCGAACTCTCCCTGCCGTGGGTCGAAGACGCCTCCAATCAGGACCCAGCCTATCAGCGCAACCGCATGAGGCACTCTCTGCTGCCATTATTCCTCAAGGAAAACCCTAATTTCCTGCAATCCGTCGCCAGCCTGTGGCGCAGCTCTCGCCAGGACCGCGAATTCTTTGATGCAGAGGTTCAAAAACAACTAAAGACTCTGGCTGACCCCACTTTCCTTCCCCGCCCGCACCTCACCGAACTGCCCGCAGCCCTGCGCCTGCGCCTGTACAAGGCCTGCCTGGAAGCCCTTGGTCCCGGCCAACCTCTGGCCGACAGCCTGAATCGCCTGGAAACGGCCTTCACCAGCGGCGAAGGGGGCAAAACAATCCAATTCCCAGGCAATAAGCAGGCAAAGGTCAATGCCCGGGGAATTGATTTTTCAATTGAACCCAATGCAGAGGGTTAAGGTCCGCAAAACACGTCCAAAACTCAGGAACTTTGCCCCCAACAGGCTTCCGGCCATTGACAGCGGAAGATTCAGGGGATACTTAGCTTTGTGAAATT
This sequence comes from Desulfovibrio ferrophilus, assembly GCF_003966735.1. Taxonomy (NCBI): domain Bacteria; kingdom Pseudomonadati; phylum Thermodesulfobacteriota; class Desulfovibrionia; order Desulfovibrionales; family Desulfovibrionaceae; genus Desulfovibrio; species Desulfovibrio ferrophilus. The sequence continues at coordinate 971,673 of NZ_AP017378.1, read as the reverse complement.
TTTACTTTGTAGGAGGAAACCTCGTGAATATTCTGATTTTCGGCCCCAACGGCTCCGGTAAAGGCACCCAGGGTACCCTGGCCAAAGACAAGTACGGTCTCGATCACATCGAGTCCGGCGCCATCTTCCGCAAGCACATCGGCGGCGGCACCGAGCTGGGCATGAAGGCCAAAGAATACATCAACAAGGGCGAGCTCGTCCCTGATGATATCACCATCCCCATGGTTCTGGACGTTCTTGGCGAGTCCAAGAATGGCTGGCTGCTCGACGGTTTCCCCCGCTCCCTGGTTCAGGCCGAGAAGCTGTGGGAAGCTCTGGAGAAAGACGGCGTTGCTCTTGATTACGTCATCGAGATCAAACTGCCCCGCCAGATCGCCAAGGACCGCATCATGGGTCGTCGCCTCTGCGAGAACAACCCCAATCACCCCAACAACATCGGTATCGCTGTAATCGCCCCCGACGGCGACAAGTGCCGCGTGTGCGGTGGTGCCCTGTCCTCCCGCGATGACGACCAGGACGAGGAAGCCATCAACAAGCGCCACGACATCTACTACGATGAGACCACCGGCACCATGGCTGGCTGCCTGTTCTACAAGAACATGCCCGGCGCCAAGTACAAGTACATCGAGCTCGACGGCGAACAGGGTATCAACGAGATCAAAGAATACTTGATGGGCCAGCTCGTCTAGTTCATCTTGTTATAGAGCCTTTCAGGCCCTCAATGCTTCGGCATTGAGGGCCTTTTTTTCACTGAAATCGCTCTGTTCTGTGCGACATCAATTTTCCCTGAAATCGTCGCCTGCCCGACACCTTGATCAAATTCATTCTGCCAAAATCCATTCATCCATTCCGCCCCGTCCTTCCCCATTAATCAAGCGAGGATTGAATGATCGACTGGAGCAAGGCATCCCTCATTGAATGGTTCCCAAAACTCACACTACTCTATGTTTGCGCGGGTCTTCTGGGATTTGGCTGTGTTTCGCTAACACTCTCCACTTGGGTATAATTATCAAGGCCCTCGATGCTCCGGCATCGAGGGCCACTTTCTGTCAAAAGAGTACGCTTAAAACAGCACAAAATCCTTCCATCGAAAGGAGTTTTCAGCTACCCACAGCCCATGAGCAATCACACACTGCGCATCGGGCAGATCAGCTATCTGAACGTGCTGCCCCTCTACCATCATCTGAAGCGAATCTTCCCGACCACCGAAGCCATCGAGTACATTCCCGGGCATCCCTCGGAAATGAACGCCATGCTGGCCAAGGGCACATTGGATGCCGCCCCGGCCTCGGCTTTCGAGTATCTGCATGATGCCGAGAAATACTGCCTGCTGCCGGACCTTTCCATCACCGCCTCCCATGGCCCGGTCAAGAGTGTACTGCTGGTCAGCCCCACTCCACTGGAAGACCTGCCTGCCTGGATGCAAGCCCATGGCAACACCATCAGCATCACCAAGGCCACAGCCAGCTCCGTGGCGCTGCTCAAGGTGCTCTGGAAGTATTTCTGGAAGCTGCCCGAAGCTGACTGGCAGGACATCGAACCGGGCACCGGCCTGGATTTTGAGCGCCCTTTTCTGGAGATCGGCAACCATGCCCTTCGCAACTACCTGAACCCGCCAGAAGGCTGGCAGATCATTGATCTGGCCGACGAGTGGATGCGCCACACGGGACTGCCCTTCGTGTTTGCGGTGTGGATTGTACGGCGGGGACTGAATGAGAGGCAAATGGAGCTGCTGGGCGACGTTCACGCCGCTCTGATGCACTGCAAGGCGTCCTGCCACGAGTCCATCGACGAGATCGCTGAACTGCCGGGCATCAAACCCTGGATCGACCGGAACGGCGTGGAGAACTACCTCTCCACTCTGGGTTATGACCTTGGCCCGCAGGAAATGGCCTCTCTGGCGCTGTTCGGTGACTACTGCACCCGTCTGGGTCTTATCGAAGGAATGCCGGGTCTGAGTTGGGCATTGTAGAATCGTAATTTTTCCGCATAATTTCTTTAAAGCATCTTCCCACAAAGGGCGTCAAACGGCACCAGAAGATGCGAGTGCTAGGCACAAGAAAAAACAGGACCGATGTGTATCAAGAATACATGAGGTCCTGTTTTTTTCGACGTAACAACGCAATCGCTTTTTCTGGTGTCGTTTGTCAGGGTTTGAGCTTCTCCAACATCTCCTCCTGCACAATAACAACCAACTCATCGCCCTTATTCAGCACGTCATCCGCGCTGGGCAGATAGGTAAAGTCGTTTTCGGGAGATCCTGCCTTGCGAACGGCAACGACCTGCGCCCTAAATTTCTTGGTCAAATCCAAATCGCGTAATGCCTTGCCCGCCCACTCGTCCACGGTGAGCTTTTGCATCAGTACGCCCTGACCGAACTGCATGTATTCGATGAGACCGGGGTTGGTGAGCTGCAAGGCCACCTGATGGGCTCCGAAGCGCTCCGGGAAAAAGACCTCGTCCGCACCGATCTTGCGCAGCACCTTTTCATGCTCCCAGGAAATGGCCTTGATCCAGACCTTCTCCACCCCAATTTCCTTGAGGTGCAGGCAGATCAGGATGCTGGCCTCCATGGCGGAGCCGACGCTGACAACGACATTGTTGAACTCGGCGAATCCCAGCTGTTCCAGAACTTTCTTGTCCGTGGCATCGCCCTGATAGACCTGGGTCAATGCTTCCTGAGCGCGGCGCACATTATCGGGATTACCATCCAGACCGACCACCTGATGCCCCAGTTCCATCAACCGCTGAGCCACGAAGAAACCGAACTTCCCCAGACCGATCACACCGATTTCAAGCTTATTCAACATCGACTTTCTCCCTATTCCCACTCACTTCTTTCTTTTACATTCTCTACGAATAGGCTGTTCAAAAATGTGCAGTTGCAAGGCGTGAGCTCAATTCAAGGCCGAAGCGTACTTAGGGTACGTGAGGTTTTGAATTTATCGAAACAACGCCGCAAATGTATATTTTTCAGCAGCCTATTACCCCATGGGGAGACGCTTCTCAGGCCACATAAACCGCTCCGTGCGTTGCAGGTCATGCAGCAGGGAAATAAATACGATGGGCCCCAAACGCCCAATGAACATCAGCACCGTGATCACCAGCTTGCCGGTGACGGTCAGATTGGGTGTTACTCCTGTGGACAGGCCCACTGTAGCGAAGGCGCTGACGCATTCGAACAAAAGTTCCAGAAACAAACCACGTGTCTGATTATGGGGCACAGCCCCGACTTCGGTAATGGACAGCACCAGCGCGGCTACACCGATAATGACCATGCCGAACATGATCAGCGTCAGGGCATCGTTCATGCTGGCCTCATCCAGGGCAAAACGACGTGCCACGACCGACTGCCTGCGCCCGCGCAAGCGCGCCAGACAAAAGGCCAGCAAGGCTCGGAAGGTCGTGGTCTTGACGCCGCCCGCACAGGAACCGGGCGAGCCGCCCACAAACATCAGGCCCATCATCACCAGCAGGGAAATATTGGTCAGTCCACCAATATTCATGGTGTTGAATCCGGCGGTCCGGCAGGTCACGGACTGGAACACCGAGGCCAAAAACTCCTCGGCATGGGAGAACTGGCCCTGATGCAACGAAAACTCAGCCAGATAGATTGCCAATGCCCCGCCCGCAATGAGCATGAAGCTCGTGGTCAGCACGATGCGGCTGTGCCAGGACAAGCGGGCGGGAAGCGAAGCTCTATCCCGCAGGCGGATGCGGCCGATGCGTTCGGCCAATTCCAAAAGCACGGCAAACCCAAGCCCACCCAATATGATCAAAGCCATGAAGGTCAGATTGATCCCGGCGTGATCCTTCCAGGCCACAAGGCTATCGCCCTGCAAGGAAAAACCCGCGTTGCAAAAGGCGGAAACAGCATGGAACAGCGCAGAGAACGGGGGAAAGGACTCGGAATCGAACAGATACAGACACGCTGCTCCCAACAATTCCAGAAGCAAGCAGGCCAAAACGACCTGTCGCAAAAACGTCGCCATGTTGAAGGACGGGTCATGCAGCAAGGTCTGGCGCACGGCCAACCGGTCGGATAACGAAACACGCTGCCGCCAGAGCAGAAAGACCATGCTGGAATAGGTCATGATGCCCAGGCCACCCAGCTGAATGAGCCCCAGAAGCACCACATGCCCCGTGGAAGAGAAAAAGGACCCCGTATCCACCACGGCAAGCCCGGTGACACACACGGCGGACGTGGCGGTGAACAAGGCGTCCACCAGAGACAACTCTCCCCCTGCTCGGCAGGCATCAAGCAGGAGCAAGGCCGTGCCGACCACAATGGTCAGCGCAAAGCCCATAATGAGCATCAAAGAAGGGGAACCGTGTTTGAAGAGCCTCATGGTCACGGGATATACGCCTAACCCAGCGAGGTGTAAACGTATCGAGATGAGGCACCCTCGTGCATAATCAGCCGAAGTAACCTCGTCAGAAACAATAAAAGCCCTGCCCTCTTCTCTCCTTCTTTACCCTCATATGCCCACACGCGGCGCGAGGGAGGATGTTCCACGCATTAAGGCGAAGAGATTCGGCGTTCAGACAAGAAAGCCGAAACAGGGATAGCAAAGCTATCGCGATGCAAACTGACGCAGCACACGCCCAGCCGAATCAGCCGACGATAGGCCAGTCCGACCGAACGCCGCGCTATTTGCGCCAAAACTCGGGAACGAACAGAATGATTACGGTATAAATCTCCAGGCGTCCCAAGAGCATGCAGAAGACCAGCAGCCATTTCCCCATCATGGGCAAATGCGCATAGTTATCCGTTGGGCCGACACCGCCCAGACCGGGGCCGATGTTGCCGATACTGGCAACCACCGCGGAGAAGGCTGTAACCACATCCACTCCCATGGCCGCCAGCAGGAACGATGAGAGAATGAACAGACCCAGAAAGAGCATGAAGAACCCAGTGATGGACGACAGAACCTCGGGTTCAACATTGTGGCGTCCCAACTTGACTCGGGTCACGGCGCGCGGATGGATGAGCCTGAACAGCTCCTGATAGGCCAGCTTCAGCAGCAGCATGATGCGCATGCACTTGATGCCGCCCCCGGTGGAACCGGCGCAACCGCCCAGAAACATGAGCAACAGGAGCAACGCCTGAGGCAGCGGTGTCCAGATTTCATAATCCGCCGTGGCATAGCCTGTGGTGGTCATGATGGATGCCACCTGGAAAGAGGCAAACCGCAGCGCATCACCGAGGGATTCGTAGTTATTGCCCCAGATGCTGATGGTGGAAGCCAGGGTAAAAATAACGAAAATACTCATGAAGAACTTGAATTCAGGGTCACGGAACATGACCGCCGGGCGTCCCCGAAGCACGTTGTAATGCAGGGTAAAGTTCGCTCCGGCAATGAGCATGAAGATGGTGATGACCGTGTCGAAATACACACTGTCATAAGCAGCGATGGAAGTATTGCGTGTGGAAAAGCCCCCCGTGGCCATTGTCCCGAAGGTGTGGCACAGGGATTCGAACAAATCCATACCCCCCAACAGTAAAAGCACCGTTTGCAAAACCGTAAACAGCAGATAGACCTTCCACAGCAACATGGCTGTGTCCTTGATGCGGGGCTTCAGCTTCTCGGCCACAGGCCCAGGCACCTCGGCCTTGTACAGCTGCATGCCGCCAACGCCCAGAAAAGGCAGGATGGCCAGGGAAAGCACGATAATTCCCATACCACCCAGCCAGTGCGTGAGTGAACGCCAGAACAGAATACCCCGTGGCAGGGCCTCAATATCCGAAAGCACACTGGCTCCGGTGGTGGTGAAGCCGGACATCGATTCAAAGAAGCAGTCGGTAAACGTCGCAAATGTCCCGGCAAACCAGAACGGCAACGCCCCCATAAGCGCGGCGGCGATCCAGCCGATGGCGACAATGGCCATGCCCTCGCGGTGGTTCATGGCTGGAGCTTCCGGGTTACGGAAGATGTGGAACATGCCCCCACCGATGCTCAGAGTAATAAGAATCGACTCCATGAGCGGCATGATAGCGGAATCTCCATAGTACACCGACCAGCCCAAAGCCAGGAGCATGGTCATGCCAATGGAAACGAGAAGCGCTCCAACCACGTAGAGGGTGTATTGCCAGCGCATCTTAAACCGACTCCAACTTGACCTCGAGTCGTTTCTCGATGCGGCTGATGGTCTTGCGTGTGGACAGGATGACGATGCGATCACCGGGTTCAATCACTGCGTCTCCGGAGGGGAATACGATTTCGCCTGCGCGCTGGATGGTCAGGATGAGCGCGCCCTTGGGCAGCTTCAAATCCTTGATGGCCTTGCCCACAAGGTCCGAATGTTCCGGCACGATGGCTTCCAGGGCTTCGGCCTCGTCGCCCCTGATGGAGGCGGCGGAGATAACCATACCCTTGCGCATGTATTGCAGGATGGAATTGACCGCGCTCTGACGCGGACTGACGATGTTCTCGATACCGATGGCCCGCACCAGCGGGAAATAGGCAAACTTGTTGATCCGTGTGACCGCTCTCTTGGCTCCCAGGCTCTTGGCCAGCAGAGACGTCAGGATATTGGTCTCCTCGTCTCCGGTCAGGCTGACCACCATATCCATATCTTTCACGTTTTCTTCTTGGAGCAGATCCTGATCCCGGCCATCACCATGCAGCACGATGGCACGATTCAGACTCTGAGCCAGCCATTGGCAGCGATCGGCATCATTCTCCACCAAGCGGACGTGGTAGCTTCTTTCAAGGCGTTGCGCCAGACGAAACCCGATATCGCCTCCGCCGATGATCAACAGACTTTTGACTGGCTCCGCCTTGCTCCCAAGACTGGCCATGATGTCATGCACCCGGTCTTCCATGCACACGAAATAGACGAGATCATCTTGCTCGATGACGTCTTCACCCGAAGGAATGATCAGCTTCTCACCGCGTACAATGGCTGCGATGATGACGGAGAGCCCCTGCATCAGCTCGGGCAAATGGATCAGCTTGCGCCCGACCACGGAACTCTCACCGATCCTGTAGCCTACAAGCTTGACTCTGCCTCCGGAAAAATCAATTATTTCAGAAGCCTGAGGAACGGTAACGGCCTGCTCAATAGCCTTGACCACTTCAACATCGGGGTTGATGGTCTTGTCGATATTCAGCAATGTCTTGACACTGTGCTCTCCCACATTGACGTATTCGTCGTTGCGGATACGAGCCAGCTTGACGATATCCGGGGCCAGTGCCGAGGCAAAAGTACAGGCAATGATATTGATCTCGTCTGAATCCGTCACGGCCAACAGCACGTCGGCTTCATCAATACCGGCGCTTTGCAGGATTCCGGGGACCGAGCCTGACCCTTCAATGATCTGAACATCAATGGATTCAATGATCCGTTTCAGGGCTTTTGGGTCCCTATCGATGATCACGACATCCTTGGCTTCTGCAGAAAGACGACGGGCGATATGATAACCGACCTCACCCGCGCCGATGATGATAACCTTCAATGACATCTCGCTTTGCTGGTTCATCCAAAACGGCTCAAGCCGCTTTTCTTCTGTATAGGAATTACACGGGTAAATCCAGTCTCAGAGGCCCGACAACAATGTCCAAAAGTTGTCCAACGCAAAAAGCCCACCACACTTTCGCGGGTGGGCTGAATTGCCGAATCGGTTTGCTAAAGCTAGCCGAGCTTGTTAACGGCCAGGTTCAGGCGGGAGATCCGTCGAGCAGCCTGACGGCTGTGGATCACCTTTTTGGTAGCAGCTTTGTCCAGGACGGAAGTAGCAGTCAGAAGAGCGGCCTGAGCCTGCTCGACGTTATTCTCTTCCACGGCCTGGCGCACAGCCTTGACCACGTTCTTGATACGAGTCCTAACGGCGCGGTTGCGCTCATTCCGCTTCAGGCTCTGGCGATGCCGCTTAACTGCGGACTTGTGGTTAGCCAATGTCTTTTCCTCCAAAAAAATTACACAATGATTATCTCATTGTCCTCAACAGTGGGGAGCAGTGAATTATCTATTCCCCACACTCTTGTCAAGTCATTATGCCCGATCTTTGCAAACAGTCAATATCGAGCCTTCTGCCAAAGTAGCAACTCCGGAAAAATCCTGAGCGCAAAAAAAGGTAACACCTTTTATTCAGGCTGTTCAAAAATGGATGAGTGAAAGGCGCAAGGATAACTCAATGCCGACACGTATCTGCATAATACGCGAGGCTTAGAGTTATCCGAAGCAACACAGCAATCATCCGTTTTTCAACAGTCTGCTACACCTGCAAAGCTGAAAAATCAGCCAGCCGACCCAAACGGGACACCAAAGCCTGCAACAGATTCAGGCGATTCAGACGCAGGGTCTCGTCTTCACACATGACCATCACGCCATCAAAGAAGGCGTCCACATCCGGTCGAAGCTCACCCAGCAAGCCCAGCAGGCTAGCAAAGTCCGCCTCGGCCCAGAGCTTGTCCCAAGTGGGACCTATTTCGTCCAGGCGTGCGGCCAAAGCCTTTTCCTGGTCATCCTCGAACAATGTGGGATCATATCCGCCGGTCAGTTCAACGCCATCAGCGTTGCCCTGCTTGATGATGATATTGGCGGCACGCTTAAAGGTCAGAACAGCCTGTCCGAAGTCATCACGGCGGCTGAATTCCGCCAAGGCTTCGACCCGTCGAGCCAACGCACACAAATCAGTGAATCCGGCTCCCAGAGCTGCCTCGACAACCAGGGTCTCATAGCCCTTGCCCGTAAAGTAGGCCTTCAGACGACCGGCAAAGAAGTCCATGAGCTGCGTGTGAATCTCTTCGGGCTCCAGCTTCCAATTGATCCCTTTATAGGTGTCCTGCGCGGCCTTCAGCAACTCACCCAGATCGATCTTGAGATCAAAAGCCAGGATGATGCGAATGATACCCAGAGCAGCACGACGCAAAGCATAAGGATCGTTGGCACCTGTCGGCACCTTACCCAGCCCGAAACAACCAGCCATGGAGTCGGCTTTGTCCGCCATGGACAAGATCGCTCCGAACAGACTTGTGGGAACCGGGCTATTGGGGCCTGCGGGCAGGTACTGCTGATACAGGGCGTCGGCTACGGCTTGGGGCTCGCCACGCTTTTCAGCATAAATCCCGCCCATAAGGCCCTGAAGCTCGTCGAATTCACCAACCATCTCGGAAACAAGATCGGCCTTGGACAAACGTCCGGCACGGGCGGCATCTTCTTTCAGGTTCGAATCGATCTGCGAACCCAAGGCACCACACAGGGTCTCCAGGCGGCGAGTTTTATCACCCATGCTGCCCAGACCCTTCAAATAGATTACGTTATCCAGGCTGGCCAGCCAGTCGTCCACCTTGGCGTCCAGGTCCGCCTTCCAGAAGAAACGTGCGTCCTCCAGGCGGGCGCGCAGTACGCGCTCCCATCCCTTTTTGACCAGAGAACGGTCCTTGGGCTCCAGGTTCAGGGTGGAGATAAAATGCGGCAGCAGAGAGCCATCCGAGGCCTCTACACCAAAGCTCTTCTGGTGCCCTTCCATGCTGGACAGCAGGACTTCGCGCGGTACCTCGAGGAACGACGGATCGAAATCGCCCATGATGACCACGGGGGTCTCCACCAGGCCAACGACCTCGACCATCAGGCTCTCCTTCCAGACCACGGAACCGCCCGCAGCAGCGGCCAACTCGTCGGCCTCCTTGCGGATAGTCTCGCTACGCTCGTCGCGGCTGAGGACAATCTTGCACTGGTCCCGAACGACATTCTGATAGTCGGCTGCGGTAGAGACATCAAAGGGGCCCGCGCCATGAACCCGGTGTCCCCAAGTCTGACGACCGGACTTGACTCCGGCCAACTCGAAGGAAACAACCTGTTCATCAAGCAGAGCCAATAACCACTGGATGGGACGACCAAAACCAAAGTCACCAGAGCCCCAACGCATCTTCTTGGGGAACTGCAAGCCGGAAATGGCGGCTGCGCAGATGCCCGCAAGCAGGTCGATACTGTTGCCGCCCCCCATGGTCTTTTTCACGGCCAGGTATTCACCCTTTCCCGTTTCCTGAATAAAGCAGTCTGCGATATCCACGTTCTGGGTCTTGGCAAAGCCCAGTGCGGCCTTGGTGGGCTGACCGTCCTCGCCATAGGCGATGCGCCTCGGCGGGCCGGAGACAAGCTCTTCCTCGCTACGCTGGGTCTGAGCCACATCGTCGACCATGACCACCACGCGACGCGGCGTGGTAAAGGTCTCAACGGTTCCATATTCGATCAGAGCCTCGCTCAGGCCCTTTTCAACTGCCTTCCCCAAATCATCGGACAATCTGGGAAAAAATCGCGCCGGGAGTTCCTCGGTGCCTATCTCAAGAATGAATTTCGACATTCGTTCGTCCTTCTCGCTTGTCGCCCTATTTGGCGAGCATGGGATAACCCATTTCCTCGCGCTGGTCGGCATACAGCCGGGCGATCTTCTGGGCCAGGGAACGCACACGCAGGATATAAGCCATGCGCTCGGTGATGGAGATGGCTCCACGGGCGTCCAGGAGGTTGAAGGTATGGGAGCATTTCAGACAATAATCGTAGGCAGGCCAAGGCTGCGCGGCCTCGCACAGCTTGTTGCACTCGCCCTCGTACATATCGAACAGCTTGAGCAGCATGTCCGCATCGGAAAGGTCGAAGTTGTAACGCGACTGCTCCACCTCGTTCTGATGGAAGACGTGCCCGTAGGTCACATTCTCGTTCCAGGTCAGGTCGTACACCGACTCCTTTTCCTGAAGATACATGCAGATTCGTTCCAGACCGTAGGTAATTTCCACACTGACGGGAGACAGATCAATACCGCCCACCTGCTGGAAGTAGGTGAACTGGGTGATCTCCATGCCGTTGAGCCAGACTTCCCAGCCCAGGCCCCAGGCACCCAGAGTCGGGGATTCCCAGTTGTCTTCAACAAACCGAATATCGTGTTCGGCAGGATCAACGCCCAGAGCCCGCAGACTTTCCAGATACAACTCCTGGATATTGTCGGGGGAAGGCTTCAAAATCACCTGAAACTGCGAAAAATTCTGCAGGCGGTTGGGATTCTCTCCGTAGCGACCATCGGTGGGTCTGCGGGAGGGCTCCACATAGGCCACACTCCACGGCTCAGGACCGATTACACGGAAGAAAGTCGCCGGGTTAAACGTCCCCGCACCGCATTCGATGTCATACGGTTGCTGAATCACGCAACCACGGTCAGCCCAAAATCTCTGCAGGGCCAGAATCACGTCCTGGAAATGCATATCGTCTCCTTTCTCACTGCCCAGAAGGACAGAACTACTCGGGAATAGCGTCAAATTCGTTGAAAACGGCCATCTTCCCAGGCCAGGCCCAGATGGTAACGCACAATGCCGTCAACGATATCATACAGTTGTCGCCTGGCTACGGGAGAAGGCTCCAGAGCATGCCAGTCCTCGGGGCGGCCAGCCTTGACTATCCTCAAGATATCCAAGGCTTCCGTTCCCAGGGGGATTCGTCTACCACTTCCCTGGATATGCTCGGTACAGGCCACTTGGCCCTGCTCCACCAGGAACATCGGCGCAACGGAATTCCTTAAGTCTTTTCCGCAATGAGGGCAAGTCAACAGCGCCGGGCCATATCCCTGCGTGAAGGCCACCTTGGCCCGGAACAACACAGGGAACATGGGAGAGGAATCAACAGCGGCTTCCAGTACAGACAGCGCTTCGGACAAGAGTTCGAACCCCTGTCGGGAATCGCCAGGCCCTTCGTAAACAGATTCGTAAAATTTCAGGCAGTTGGCCGCACGGCCCAGCATTCGCTGATTGGACCGCAAATGAGGATGCCCCGAAATGAGCGTACCTTCCATCAGGTAAAGATACTCGCCCCGGGGGCTCTTCTTGAACCGGAAGAGAACATGGTTCAAGGGGTCCAGACAGCCAAGAAAACGGCGCCGACTCTTGGACCCCCCAAATGCGAAAGCGGTGAATACACCGCGTGAGGGGGTGGCGAGCCGCACCCAGAGATCAATCTCGCGGAAGCGCCCCACCTTGATGATCAGGGACCGTTCCGTGAACTCCATATGCGGCCCTTACCTTTAGGGAGCGGGGAAAAGCAGCGTCTTGACCTGACCGGACTGCGCTGTGAAGGAATAAGGCTGACCGTTATACGTCACTTTCACACCGCCTCCATTGCCCAGTTTGACAACAAGAGTCTTGTGAAACCGAAGCAATTTCGACTGCCCCGGCTGGAGCATCACATCCACGGTGACGCCACCTTCGCCATTCTCACCGCCGTCAACTTCGGCCAACACCCAGCAGGGTTCTTCGGCCTCCACGACCACCCGCTCGCGGGAATCGGAAGGATCGTGCATGGCATCGGTCGAAGCTGCATGGCCGGTAACAACTGGAGCAGCATCCTGAACCGCTTGTTCTGCCCGGGCCACTTCATCCTGAACAGTCCCCGCAGCCTGTTGTTCCACATCAGCCTCTACAGGTACTTCAGTGGCAGAGACTGTATCGTCAATAACCGGAGTCGTGTGTTGTTCAACTGCTGGCTGCTCAACATGCGCCGGAGCCAGAACATCCGAAGGCGCCTCAGACGCTGGAGAGGAAAACATGAAGATGGCACCACCAATAACCATTGCCAACAAGGCCAGCCCAAGCACCAGGATCTTGAGCCCGTTACCCGAGGATTCCAGTGGAATCTGTTCTTCGAATTCATCCGAAGCAACGTCCTTGCCGACGTTATCCTCGGTCACGAATTCACGACCCATGGCAGACGCGTACTCTTCAGGATCAAGTTTCAACAGCTTTGCGTAGTTACGTGCAAAACCCTTGGCGTAGACAGGATGTGGCAACTCGTCCATATTCCCGGCCTCCATAGCCAGGATATTCGACTTGCTGATCTTGGTTCGTTGGACCACTTCATCAATGGTCAATCCCTGACGCTCACGTTCGCGCCGAAGGTTCTGACCCATATCATTGAGATTCATTCACTGACTCCCGTTGGCTCCAGACACAAAGCCTAGAGCTTTATCTCAACCACCGCTTCAGAGCGGAGGCGTTCCATGTATGAATTAAAACGCTCTTCCAATTGCTGCTGATAAAGCTTCTGACGAATTTCAGCTTCCACAACAGCATCGAACTCAAGGGCTTCGCCACCGGCCACAGACACGAGCTGAAGAATCGCCCCCATCTGCCTGAACTCAAAAGACTTGCTCAGACCACCGGGCTGGACACCTTCAAGGGCGTCACGCCAGTCCGACGCAATACTGCCCCACTCCAACGTCCCAAGATTACCTCCCTGGTCCGTTCCCGGCCCCTGGGAATACTTGGCCGCAGCCTCGGCAAAGGTCATTTCACCCTTGGTGATGGCCGCGTGAAGCTTATCCGCTCCGTCTTTCGTAGGCACAAGAATGACGGCAAGTTCGACCCGCTTGTCCTTGGCGTACTGGCTGCGATGCTCATCAAAATACGATTTGACCTCTTCATCGCTGACCACGACTTTGCGCTTGACCATCGCCCCAATCAGACGATGCTTCAGGATGTCATCCCCAAGCTTCTTCTTGTACTGCTCAACAGTCATTCCCTCAAGCCTCAGCTGAGCTTCGAAATCTTCCTTCGACATCTTGTTGCGGCTCTGCACCGACTCCATCTCATTCAGAATCTCGCTGTCGGTCACAGTCACGCCCAACTTGGCTATCTGCTGTTTGATCAGGATGTCCTGAACCATCTGCTCCAGTAAATTCTTACGGATATTAACGATGGCCGCCTTTTCCTTATCGGTCACTTCACGGCCCTGGAACTTCTCAAAAACCGGCTTCATACGCTCATTGAGATCGAACAATGTGATAATTTCGCCATTGACCATGCCAACGATACGATCAACGACGTCCCCTGCGACGGCAGGCTGTACGCTTGTGAGCGCCACCACCAGGATGGCAATACGGATAATGGACAGCAACTGAACTCTCCTTGGTTCTAGGCGCGGCCCCATGGGGTTCCGCATTCAACTATCCTGCATCCGGCTAAATGGTGCCAGATGACGTTTCTCTCGAACTCCAGACCATGCCGGAGACACAGATCACTGGCCGGAAGCGGCCTCTGCATCTGAAGCAACTCCTTCCTGCTGCGGCTCAACCTCCTCAGCGGGGAAAACCCCTTCCTCCACGGAAGGCTCCTCGGCTGTGAGCTTGATGGGCAGATGTGGAGTCACCTTGATCACGGCAACAGCCAACGCATCATCCAACCAGGAATCAAAAGATTCCCTCAGTTTCTGATCCAGCAAAACCCTCTCTACAACGGGATAGGCCTGAGATGGATCCAAAACCTTGGCCGGAATTTTCTCGGAAAACACGAGGGCTTCATAGCCATTTTCACCACCGAGTACAGAACTGGCCTCTCCAGGTGCCAAGCCTTTGAGAGCATTCTTCCAATTCACGGTCAATCGATCTTCCCGAAGCCGAATTTCACGAATGGCGATACGATCAAACCGTCCTTGCAACGATTCGAGAGTCTCACCCTTGCGATAGAGATCCAGGGCATTCTGGACACCTTCACGGCTGGGACCTGAGACCAATTGGAAACTGAGTCTGGAAGGCAGGAAGAAGTCCTGAATATGCGTCTTGTAATACGCTTCGGCTTCTTCATAGCCAATGGTGATATCGGGGCGCAGGACTTCGCTGAAGAATTTCTCCATGACCAACCGATTACGCAATTCCTGACGCCAGAATTCCAGATCCAGATACTCCTCGACAAGAACCTCTTCAAAGGCCCCTTCGGGATAGTCGGCACGAATCTCGTTCTCGGCAGCAGCAAGTTCCTCGTCAGTCACCGAAAGCCCCAAGGTCTCAAGTTCCTGCGTCACAAGCTCCTGGACGATCAGATCTGTAAGAATACCGCCATAGTCCTTTTTCAAGGCAGCTACACCGGCTGTTTCAGCGGCGTAGGACAGTTTCTTGAAATCGTATTTGAGCTGAAGTTGCTCCAGAGTAATCGGACGTCCATTGACCCGTGCAACAATACCGTGCTCTTCCTGATCGCCACCGCAACCAGACAGACCAGATACTGCCAAGAGCATCAAAGTGACAGCATAAAACAGTCTTTTCATAATGATAATAGACCTTTAAATACTTACTGGGGCAATTTGTCGTTTCCGGGTGTTGTAGCCCCGGGGAGAAGAGCGGTCAACGCCTTTTCCAGAGTGGACAACCCCTGGCGAACGCTACCATCAGTTTGAACACGAATTTCCAGCCTGCCCGGCGGCAACAAACGTGCCTCGTGTCCATTTTCCTGAACAAAGGCGACAATTCTGTCAGAGGTGACAACCGTTGCACCTTCGGCCCAGGTCAGTACAGCCCTGACCGGCGAAACATCCGCCTTCGCCACCTGCAAACGCCCAAGCAGACGTTTGAAACGCAGCACAGCCAGAAAACGTTCCAATGGCACCGGCAGCACTCCGAACTGGTCACGCACCTCGGAGGTCAACTCTTCCAAGGCTGCCGGGTCAGCAGCAGAGGACAGGGCCTTGTAATAACGCAACCGCTCCTGCGTGTCTGGAATATATTCTTCGGGAATATGGGCTTCGAACATGAAATTCAATTCAGGACTGGTCTCCTGTACAAGATCCTCACCACGAATACGCCGCACTTCCTCTTCAAGCATCTCAAGGTACAGATCCAGCCCAACCTTGGCCACAGTACCGGACTGAGCTTCACCCAGAATGTTGCCGGCCCCACGCAGCCGCAAGTCTTCCATGGCGACCTTGAAACCGGCTCCCAGATAGTCCATGTCCAAAATAACCTGCAAACGCTTGCGCGAAAGCTCGGGCAGTCCATCCAGCGAGGGAATCACAAAACAGGCATAAGCCTGGCGGGAACTGCGCCCCACCCGTCCTCGGAGCTGATACAGCTGCCCCAAACCGAACATTTGGGCCTGGTCGACGATCAGGGTATTGGCCCGAGGAAAATCCAACCCGGATTCGATAATGGCCGTACAAACCAGAATATCCAATTCCCCATGCCAGAACTGATGGATGGTCTCCTCCAGCTCACGCTCCTTCATCTGACCATGAGCCAGGCCGATACGGGCACCGGGCGCCAATTCCTGCACGTATTCAACGACCCGAGGTAAACTCTTGACCCGGTTGTGGACCCAGAAAACCTGTCCATCACGTTCCAGTTCACGCGCCAGCATGGCCCCAAGTGGTTTCTTTTCCCGCTCCAAAATTGAAGTGCGCACAGGCTTGCGGTCCAGAGGCGGTGTTTCCATGACCGACAGCCCTCGGATTCCGGCCAATGACAACTGCAAGGTGCGTGGAATGGGAGTGGCAGTCAGAGTCAGAACATCAATATTCTTGCGTAGTTCCTTGATGCGCTCCTTGTGTCGCACCCCGAAGCGTTGCTCCTCGTCCAGAATCAATAATCCCAGGTTGGGGAGATTGACGTCCTTGGATAACATGCGGTGGGTCCCAATCAGGACATCCACCTGCCCCCTGGCTGCGGCTTCAAGGGTCAATTTCTGACTATTGCGCGTGACAAAACGGCTGAGCATGGCCACCTGAAGAGGAAATCCCTCCATGCGCCTCCTGAAATTCTGATAATGCTGCTCGGCCAGTACCGTTGTGGGACAGAGAAGGGCCACCTGATGCCCCCCCATGGCAGCACGAAAAGCGGCCCGCATGGCAACCTCGGTCTTGCCGAAACCGACATCGCCACAAACCAGTCTGTCCATAGGGGCTGGCTTGTCCATATCGGCCATCACGTCACGAATCGCAGCTTCCTGGTCTGGGGTTTCTTCAAAGCCAAAAGAGGCCTCGAATTCGGCGTATTCGTCACCACCGGGAGCATAGGCATGCCCCTTCACCACCTGACGATAGGCATACATCTCAACCAGTCCCTGGGCGATTTTCTCCACAGCCTTGCGGGCTCTGGACTTGGCTCGTGTCCAGGCCGCACCACCCATCTTGTCCAGGACCGGTGTCGTTCCTTCCGGGCCCTTGAATCGCTGCACAACATCCAGGCGGTCCACAGGCAAATAGAGTTTGTCCTCCCCTGAATAGATCAGCAGCAGGTAGTCGTTGGAAACTCCGCCAAGCTCAAGTCGATGCAGCCCTTCGAATCTTGACAGTCCCCAGTCCCGATGCACCAGCAGATCGCCAACGCTCAGGTCTTCGTGGCTGGACATGCCCTTGAATTTTTTATCCGAACCGGGTAGCCGCGCACCACGCGGAGTGGGCTGCAATACGTCTTCCGACAGTACCAGCACATGGCTCCAGGAAAGCTCCAACCCTTTGCGCATGGGGGAAATCAGAGCAAACAGCCCCTTACGATCGGGTGCGTACTCCATCGCAGGAACAACGTCGTCCTGAGCAGCCAGCTTCATGAACTTGCGGCGCGAAGCCTCATTACGAAAACTCAGGATCGTCTGCGGTCTCTCTCGCGTCCACTTGCGCAAGGAGTCCAAAAGCGCATGCCAAGGCCGATTGCGCTCTTCCGGCTTCCAGAACAGATCATCAAAGGAATGGATTGCCTTCTCCGGCAATTCGGCTCCATCCTTCTTGTCGCCGATGGTCAGGTCCTCAAAATGGATCTGTGCACGATCCATCCAGGACTGCCGGGCCCGTTCGCCAGTTTCCAACAGCTGAGCGCGAGGCGGACGCCAGCCATGTTGATCGGCCTCTTCATCCAGACGCCCGGTCCAGGCCCATTCGGTTTCGTCCAGGCGAGTTCGAATGGTCCCTGCACCACACAGCAGCCACACGGCGTCACGCGGGAGCCACTGGCTCAACGCAGTCGGATTCTCATAAAACAATCCTGGACGGGTCATGCCGTTGGTGGACTCAACCCGGCGTTCAAGCTCTTCGCAGGCCTGCCCTGAAAGTTCACCGATCCCCTTCAAACGTTTCCACTTGGCCTGCGCCGCTTCCACTAAGGGCGGAGTCAGGAGGGCAGGCGCGCATGGCAGGATGACCGCTTGCTGGATATCGGTGCGGGAGCGCTGTGTCGTCGCGTCGAACAGCCTGATGTCTTCAAGGCTGTCTCCAAAAAATTCAAACCGCAGCGGGTTGTCGTATCCTGGCGCATACAGATCCAAAATATCGCCACGCATGGCGATCTCACCAGGGCGACTCACCCGGGTGACCCGCTCGTATCCCCACAACGCAAATTGCTCGAGCAGGTCGTCCAGCAGCAGTTCCTCACCCTTGGACAGTATCAGGTGATGATGGTCCAGAACATCTACAGGTGGCCACTTGGGCAGCAGATTATCAACGGACAACAATACTCCGCGCGCGCCAGAGCCACGGGCCAGTCCGTAGAGCCCGGCCCAGCGACCGGCCCAGCGTCCAGGATCTGCCGACTGCGCCGGATACGGCGGCAGCATTGTCCAGGGATTTTCGGGAAAGGCTTTGCCTCCGCCCGGGGTCATGAGTTCCAGCAGAGCCTTGGTCTGGTGCAATTCACGAGCACCGGGAACGACCATGACAACACTTCGCCCACGTGACAAAAGTCCCGCAGCCGCAGCGGCCTGGGTTCCTGGGCCTGATTTGTAGACCCTGAGGTTTCGCTCCGCTTCACTCGAAACGAACGGGCGTAATATTTCGGGAAGAATCACTGCTTTGAGGGTAACCTTGATGAGTTGAAAAAACAGAACCGCCGCTCCGCTTACGCGGACACGGCGGCTCCACAGGGCCGTATTCCGCGGCCTTTGGATACGGTATTGTCCAGTCGCCGTCTAGACCTGCAACAGAACGTCCTTCTCTTCACCGGACAGCAGGCGATCAAGATCAAGCAGAATGAGCAGGCGGTCTTCCAACTTGCCCACACCACTGATGTACTCGGATTCCAGACCAGAGACGACCGGCGGCGGCGGCTCAACCGTATTTGCGGGAATCCGCAATACTTCGGAGACCGAATCCACCACAAACCCGACAACCATCTTATTGATCTCAATAACGATAATGCGGGTGTGCTTGTCGTGTTCACGCGTTTGCAGGCCAAAACGCTTACGCAGGTCAATGATGGGGATCACATTTCCGCGCAGATTAATCACCCCTTCAACAAAGTCCGGGGCCTTGGGCACCTTGGTAATTTCCATGGTGCGAATAATTTCCTGGACCTTGAGAATATCGACGCCGAATTCCTCTTCGCCGATAGAGAAAGTCACAAGCTGAATCAGCTCGGCATCCTGCTTCTTCTGGGTCTCGTCCATGCTCTTCTCCTAGGTTGCCCGGATTAAAACCGTGCCTTCAAATTGGTTCTTGTTTTTAATTTTACGAAATTTTTCCCAATT
Source organism: Desulfovibrio ferrophilus (assembly GCF_003966735.1). Lineage (NCBI taxonomy): Bacteria > Pseudomonadati > Thermodesulfobacteriota > Desulfovibrionia > Desulfovibrionales > Desulfovibrionaceae > Desulfovibrio > Desulfovibrio ferrophilus. Next base: position 952,462 of record NZ_AP017378.1, on the reverse strand, counting down.
TGCAACACATTTCAAGAACTTCCACAGGTCATATCGGCAGCTCCCCCTCAGGAGTTTACCGCTATCTTTCTGATATGATATATGTTTTTCATACTGCATACAGACTTGCCCTTGTTCACAGGCTGCTGTAAGGTCCGCCCTTCGCTTGCCAAGACAATCGGCAAGCTCAAGGAGGAGCCCTTTTTATGGCCCATTTTCTGCCCCAGTCGTCGAACTTTCCCCTCGAAGAACAAATCAAGACCCTGGCCGACGACGAACTTTTGGACTTTTGGGAAGAAGCCCAACACCTGGAAAAATTCCTCGGAGACGAGATGAATGACCTCGACACCACGGTGGAATACGAGCGTCTCATCCTGTTGGAACTCCAGTTCCGTTCTTGCCGCCGAAGCCTTCGTTTACCGGCCTAAAAAATCCCTTGCCATTTAGCAAAGATTCCCATAATTTCGCGCCCTCAACAGCGCAGGGGTGTAGCTCCAACGGCTAGAGCGCCGGTCTCCAAAACCGGATGTTGCGGGTTCGAATCCCTCCACCCCTGCCAATGAAAACATCAGCGCCCTGGTTCATCTGAACCAGGGCGCTTTTTCGTGCACCTCTGCTTTCACACACCATCTCTCAGGTACAGCCACCAGACCTCACACCTCAGGCGTGAAAAAGGGCAGAGCCGACACGCATTCGCATGTGGGGCCTGCCCTCATAAGCGGCTTAGCCTAAAACAAGGCGAATAATTTTCTATGCGGGATCAGGACGCCCGATGCAGAAATAGGCAAACCCGGCTTCCGCAAGATCACGCGGCGGATACAGATTGCGCCCGTCAAAAATCAAGGGAGCCTTCAAGCTGTTCTTGATCTGTCCGAAATCAGGATTGCGGAACTGATTCCATTCCGTGACCACGGCCAACGCATCAGCTCCGTTCAGGGCCTCGTACTGGCTATCGACGATCTCCAAACCCTGCACACCTTCCAGTTCACGGGCCGTATTGGGGCCAGCGACCGGATCAAACGCTTTGACACGCATTCCCTTGGCCGTAAGATACTTGATGGTCTCCAGAGAAGATGCTTCACGGATATCGTCAGTATTCGCCTTGAAAGCCAATCCCCACAGGGCCAAAGTCCGCCCTTCCAGACCGCCCTGCTGGGCAAAATAGCTTTCCACTTTCTTGGCAATAGCAAATTTTTGGCGATTATTGACCTCATCCACCGCAGCAAGAAGTTGGGGTTCATGGCCAACCTCACGCGCCGTGTTGATAAGCGCCTTCACATCCTTGGGAAAGCAGGAGCCACCGTATCCAACACCAGGATAAATGAAATGATAGCCGATGCGATGGTCGGAACCAATTCCCAGACGAACATCACGCACATCCGCCCCGACCTTTTCACAAATGCCGGAGACTTCGTTGATGAAGGAAATCTTCGTCGCCAGAATGCAATTGGCCGCATACTTGGTCATTTCGGCGCTGCGCACACCCATGACCATGACCTTCTCGCGACTGCGGGCAAACGGGGAATACAGGGAACGCATGATCTCGGCACTATTCTCATTCTCGGTACCCAAAATCACACGATCAGGTTTCATGAAGTCTGAAACCGCATCTCCTTCCTTGAGGAATTCGGGGTTGGAGACCACATCATAATCAATGGAAGCCCCTCGTTTGGAAAGCTCCTCCGCGATGATTTCCCGAACCTGATCGGCTGTACCCACAGGTACGGTGGACTTGTCCACCACCACCAAAGGTTCAGTCATGGCTTGGCCGATGTCACGGGCAACCTGGTGCACATAGCACAGGTCGCAGGAACCATCTTCACGACTAGGAGTACCAACGGTAATGAAGGCGACTGCAGCGTCCTTAAGTCCCTCAGCCAAGGTGGTGGTAAAGGCCAATCGACCTTCAGCCCTGTTCCGGGCGACCATTTCCTCAAGGCCGGGCTCATAGATGTGCACTTCACCATTGTTGAGGCGTTCAACAACAGCAGGGTTGACATCTACACAGCACACATTATTGCCCATTTCAGCAAAACATGCCGCGCTCACGAGACCAACGTAGCCAGTGCCGACAATGCAGAGATTCATTCAAATATCCTTTGGTTTCCTTATGGCTTAATGCAAAGCAAATTTCTTGAAGCGCAGAACGTAGCCATGGGGGCACGTCAAGTCAATAAATAGCATAACGGTCACCGTCCGCTGGAACCCATGCACACCGCCATTTTCCTTGACTTTCCAGCACGGTTGGGCACAATTTCGGTTTAATCCACCCGCACAACGGGCAGTACCAATCCAAACCTCAATCCCTCAGGGAGGGGACCCATGCCCTCGCTTGCCGTAAATATCGATCATATTGCCACGCTGCGCCAGGCGCGGCAAGGCACAGAGCCAGACCCGGTAACAGCAGCCCACATGGCTGAACTGGCCGGAGCTCAATGCATCATCTGCCACCTGCGCGAAGACCGCCGCCATATCAATGACCGCGACCTCGCCCTGCTGCGCCAGACCGTGCAGACCCGTTTGAATCTGGAAATGGCCGCCACCGACGAGATGCAACGCATCTGCCTGGAAACCATGCCGGACATCATCTGTCTGGTTCCGGAAAAACGAGAGGAACTGACCACCGAGGGCGGTCTGGACGTGGCTTCCCGAATTGACGAAATCCGCGATTTCCTGGCTCCGATCATCGCTGCAGACATCGAGACAAGTCTGTTCATCGACGCCGACCCCAAGCAGATCGAAGCTGCGAAGGCGACAGGCAGCGAATACATCGAAATTCACACCGGTCACTACGCCGATGCCAAGGGACGCGCTGCAACCAAGGCGGAACTGGAAAAAATCCTGACCGGGATCAAACAGGCTCAGGATATTGGCCTCAAAGTCAATCTCGGGCACGGCCTGAACTACGTCAACGTTATGGATTTTTCCCAGGTCCCTGGAATCAACGAATATTCCATCGGGCACAGTATCATTTCCCGCGCCGCCTATGTTGGCATCGGTCAGGCTGTACGCGAGATGAACGAACTGGTTCGTTCCTTCGTCTCTTAAGGAATATCATTCTATGATCATTGGCCTGGGCATAGATATCGTGGAGGTGGATCGCATCGAACACTCGTTGGAGCGCTTTGGCGACCGATTCGTGAAACGCATCCTGACTCCCGCTGAAATCGATATCATCCGGGGTGACAAGGTTCGTTTTGTCGCCGTACGTTTTGCGGCCAAAGAGGCCGCCTCGAAAGCCTTGGGCACCGGCATCGCTCAGGGAGTGGGTTTCCAGGGAATGGAAATCCTGCGAGACTCACTGGGCAAACCGATACTCACCTTTACCGATGGGGCAGCCCTACGCTGTCAGGAACTTGGCGCAACCCACGCACACATCAGCCTGACCCATGGTCGCGACACGGCAGCCGCGGTGGTGGTCCTGGAGAATGATTCATGAGCATCCCCTCCTGCATCCCACTGCCCACGCCATACGAAATGGCCTTGTGGGACCAAGAGACCATCAGTGATTTCGGCTTGCGCCAGGAAGTCCTCATGGAGTGCGCCGGACGTGGCTGTTTCGATACCCTGACAGAACAATTCGAATCTCTGGAAGGACTGCGAGCGCTGGTGCTGGCCGGGTCCGGCAATAATGGCGGTGACGCCTTTGTGATCGCCCGTTTGCTGGCCGATGCAGGGGCTCTTGTTTCAGTGATCCATACCGGGCGCAAAAAGCGCTATCGGGGGGCAGCAGCGACCAACCTTCGCTTGGCGCAACGCATGGGCTTGCCCATGACCTATCTCTCCGGACCCAACCTGACGGAAATGACCTCCGAGCTGGGCACACCCGACATTATCATTGATGGTTTACTGGGAACGGGGTTCACCGGAGAGTTGCGCGGCAACGCGCAACATTGGATCAATGCGATCAATGGTCTCGGCCAGGAAGCCTATGTCCTGGCCGTGGACATTCCCTCCGGACTCAACGGCGAGAATGGCAGGCCCCAGCCCGTGGCCGTTATGGCAGACTGTACAGTGACCTTTCATGCTCCAAAATTGGGCTTACTGATGCCCGGAGCCGATGTCTGGACCGGTGAAATCATTGTGCACCCCATCGGGATTCCGGGATTTATCGAACGCTCTGCCCCTCCGACCTGTGCCCTCTTGACGCACGGCGTGGGTATTCTTGCTCCGCTCCCTGACGAAGCCATGCATAAAGGACACGCCGGACACGTCTTGGTCATGGGTGGTTCACCGGGACTCACGGGAGCACCTCTGCTGGCTGCTTTGGGGGCATTGCGAGCTGGCGCCGGGCTAACAACCGTGGCCTGCCCACGTGGGTTGGCCATGGAGATCAAGGCCGGTGTCCCCGAGGTCATGACCCTGCCCCTGGGCAAGGGTGATGCCTGGATGGCTCCCATGGCTGATGATCTTCTCCATCATATCGCTAAATTTTCCGCCCTGTCCCTGGGACCGGGCATCGGTCGCGACGAACGCACTCTGGAATTCCTGGACGCTCTGCTGGAACAGGAATTGCCACCACTGGTCCTGGATGCCGACGGCCTGTACTGGCTGGCAGAACAACCCGAGTTGCTGGGTCCCAACGCTCCACAGACCATTCTCACCCCACACCCCGGAGAAATGGCCCGCCTGCTGGGGCGTTCAACGGCCGATATTCAAGCCAACCGCCTGCAAGCTGCCCGCGAGGCAGCCGACACATACGGGGCCATCACAATTCTCAAGGGCGCAGGCACGGTCATCGCCCAACCCGGTGGCCAAGCATGGCTCTCGCCCTTCTCATCACCCAATCTTGCCGTCGCAGGATCTGGAGACGTTCTTTCCGGCCTATTGAGCGCCATGCTTGCCCAGGACCTGACTCCTTTGGAAGCAGCCTGCCTGGGTGTCTACTGGCATGGACTGGCCGGTGAACGACTGGCCAATGATTACCCCCTGCGTGGCAATCTCGCTGGCGATATCGCCCTTGAGCTACCCCAAACACTGGAGGAACTGATCGATGCTGACAGCTAAAGACATCATGACTTCTGACCCGATCACTCTGAAGACCTCCGACGACGTGGCCAATGCCGCGGCAATCATGATTGAAAAACGTATCAACGGACTGCCTGTGGTGCATGACGATGGCACCCTTGCCGGCATCCTCTGTCAGAGCGACCTCGTGGCTCAGCAAAAGCGCTTGCGGTTGCCCTCGGTCTTCACTCTGCTGGATGGGATGATTCCCCTGTCGTCCACCAAAGATTTGCAGCAGGAAATGGAAAAGATCACGGCATTGACGGTAGGCCAGGCCATGACCCCTGACCCGAAAACAGTCACTCCGGACACTCCCATTGATGAAATCGCATCGCTGATGGTCGAGAATAAATACCACACCCTGCCCGTCATGGACGGTGACAGCCTGGTTGGCGTTCTGGGCAAAGAAGATGTACTGCGCACTCTGCTTCCGGGAGGCAATTCTTGAGCAACGCGCTGGCCATTGTTGAAATTCGACTGCCCGATGAAGGTGCGACCCTCGACTTCGGGGCCAAACTGGCAAGAGCACTGACAGGTTCAGAACCGGAGCAGGTACTGCTGTTCTCGGGCGACCTCGGCGCGGGCAAAACAACCCTTGTGCGTGGCCTCGTGTCCGCCCTTCCGGGTGGTGACGAAGCGCGGGTCTCAAGCCCGAGTTTCAATATAATGAACATGTACCCCACCGATCCGGAAACCGCTCACTTCGATCTGTACCGATTGGAGGGCTTTCCGGCCGATGATTCCCTGCTTGAACACATGCAGGATGATAGAAGTCTGGTGCTGGTGGAATGGGCGCAGTTTCTGCAAAAAGAAGATTGGCCTGAAGAATACCTGCTGCTTGAATGGCAGCCAGCGGAATCGGGACGCACAATTTTGTTGACGGCAAAAGGAAAGAAGGCCAAACAGACTCTTCTTGCTTTGGCATAATCGATTACCTACTGCCAAACCGACCAACGACGCGAGGGAGTTTAGACGGAAATGGGCATCATTGTTCAAAAATTCGGCGGAACCTCCGTGGCCAATCTGGAGTGCATGCAACAGGTCCTGGCCAAGGTGACTAGCGCACATTGCGACGGGGCCAACAAGGTCGTTGTCGTACTCTCGGCCATGTCCGGAGAAACCAACCGCCTCATCGATCTGGCCAGCCAGTGGTCCACGAGACCCGATTCCGCAGAGATGGATTCCCTGGTTTCTACCGGGGAACAGGTCTCGGTGGCTCTATTCAGTATGCTCTTGAAGGATGCAGGCTACAACGCCCGCTCCATTCTTGGTCACCAGGCCGAGATCAAGACCGACTCCAAGTTCGGTCGAGCTCGCATTCTGGACATCAACTCCGACAGACTCAAAAGCTATCTGGAAGAATACGACATCCTCGTTGTCGCCGGCTTCCAGGGCATCAATTGCGATGGCCGCATCACGACTCTCGGTCGTGGGGGCTCTGACACCTCAGCCGTTGCGCTGGCAGTCGCTGTTGATGCCGATGTTTGTGAGATCTTCACCGATGTTGAAGGCGTCTACACCACAGACCCGAACCTTTGTTCCACGGCTCGCAAAATCCCAAAAATCTCGTATGACGAGATGCTGGAGATGGCCAGCATGGGAGCCAAGGTACTCCAGATTCGTTCCGTTGAATTTGCCAAAAAATATAATATGACCGTCCATGTCCGTTCGACCTTCTCGGACTGTAACGGTACATTCGTGACCCAGGAGGATGAAAGCATGGAAGCCGTACTGGTTTCGGGCATTGCCTACGACAAGGATCAGATTCGCGTCACTGTCTGCGACGTTGAGGACCGGCCCGGAGTGGCCTCTGCCATCTTCCTGCCATTGGCCGATGCCGGAATTGTGGTCGACATGATCATCCAGAACACCTCACGTGACGGCAAAACCACGGACATGACCTTCACCGTGCCCAGAAACGACCTGGAAAAAACCCAGGAGATCATCAACCGCATCGAAAGCGACATCAAAGCTTCCGAAGTCCTCATTGATGAGCGGGTCTCCAAGGTTTCGGTCATCGGCGTGGGCATGCGCAGCCATTCCGGTGTTGCGTCACGCATGTTCGAATCCCTGTGCAAGGAAGGCATCAATATCCTCATGATCTCGACTTCGGAGATCAAGGTCACCTGCTTGATTGAAGAGAAATACACGGAGCTTGCCGTGGGCACTCTGCATGACACCTTCGAACTCGATAAGGAAGGACACGTCTGCACATGAAGAAAATATCCATCTACGACACCACATTAAGAGATGGCACCCAGGCGGACGAAATCAACCTTTCGTCTCCGGACAAGATACGCATCGCGCTCAAGCTCGATGAATTGGGTGTTGACTATATCGAAGGCGGCTGGCCCGGTTCCAATAAAACGGACAGGGCTTTTTTCGCCGAGATCAAGAAACACCAACTCAATCATTCCAAGATTGCAGCCTTTGGCAGCACGCATGCGGCCAAGAACAACGCCGAGAACGACAAGAACCTGAACATGCTCATCGACGCCGCCCCGGATGTCGTGACCCTGTTCGGCAAGACCTGGGACCTGCATGTCCGCGAGGCCCTTCGTGTGCCTCTGGAACGCAATCTTGAACTGATCCACGATTCCCTGGCTTACCTGCGCCCCAAATTCTCCGAAATTTTCTACGACGCCGAACACTTCTTCGACGGATACAAGGCCAACCGGGACTATGCCCTTGCGACCCTCAAGAAGGCCCATGAAGCCGGTGCTGATGTGTTGGTGCTGTGCGACACCAACGGCGGAACCATGCCCCAGGAGATCAGTGACATCATCGCTGACCTGAAAAAGGAACTCGGCGACGCCCGTTTCGGCATCCACACCCACAACGATTCCGAAATGGCTGTAGCCAACTCCATCCAGGCCGTCCTGCAGGGTGCAGAACAGATTCAGGGCACAATCAATGGCTATGGAGAACGCTGCGGCAATGCCAATCTCTGCTCCATCATTCCCAATCTGGAACTGAAATTTGATGGTCAATACCAGTGCCTGCCCGAAGGCAAACTGCAACAGCTGACCACCATCAGCAACTTCGTTTCCGAGACCTGCAACCTGCGCCCCTTCCTGCGCCAGCCCTATGTTGGACGCTCGGCCTTCGCCCACAAGGGCGGAGTCCATGTTTCGGCAGTGATGCGCAATGCCCTGACTTATGAACACATCGTGCCCGAGGGCGTCGGTAACCACCAGCGCATTCTGCTTTCTGACCTGTCGGGACGCAGCAACATCCTGTTCATGGCCAAAAAATACGGCTACGACTTGGACAAGAACGATTCTGCCGTGCTGGACCTGCTGACCGAAATCAAGGAACGCGAAAGCATCGGTTATGAATATTCTTCTGCCGAAGCCTCTTTCGAATTGATGTTCTTCCGTGCCATGGGCTGGTCCAAACAGTACTTCAAGCTCATGAATTTCAGCGTGATGGATGCCATGCGCAAAAATGGAGAAGCCTTCATCGAGGCGACCGTAAGGCTCAAGGTTGGCGGAAAGATCGAGCATACTGCCGCTTCGGGCATGGGTCAGGTCAACTCCCTTGACCAAGCGCTCAGAAAGGCACTGTATCCGTTCTATCCATGTCTGAAGGAAATGCGCCTGGACGACTTCAAGGTGCGAGTCCTGTCCGGGACCACCCGCGACACTGGCGGCACCGCTTCCAATGTCCGAGTCCTCATCGAATCCGCAGACAAGGATTCCCGCTGGACCACAGTGGGTGTGTCCTACGACGTCATCCATGCCAGTTGGGAAGCATTGGTGGACTCCGTCAACTACAAACTGTTCAAGGATGACCCAAAAAAATGGCCTTCCAAGGCTGACTAGGCGGAACCGGCGGGTCCTGACTCGGACGGGAGAGACTGATGGCTGAGCACGACGCGGCAATGCGCGGATGGTTGCTGGCGCTCTTGGGAGCGGCGGTGCTATTTCTCGCTGGTTTGGTGCTGTCGTACATCCTATGGAACCGTATCGAATCTGCGGCAACGGTCCCCTGCGCAGAGTTACATCCTGCACGGGTTGAATCGGCGCAAGAAAATCTGCGCCATGCCGCAGCGCTGATGAACTCAGAGGCTCCCGAATTGCGGGTCTCCCTGTCCCATATCTTTCAGTTTCCCTTCAATCATGCAGGATTCATTGCCCCTTATACCGACGCCAAGGGGATTAGCGAGCAGTTGCAGACAAACTGGAATTGCGCACAGCGCTGGGCTGATCACATAACAAACAATGACTCATACATATCGCTCATGGCCGTGGCCGGGGCAGACGTGATTCCCATCCGTTTGCAACGCACCGAATTTGACATGGCCGAGCCGTCCTCAGCCAATCTTTCGCCCGATACTGTCCTTATCCTGCGCAAGCGCCCAGGGAGCGATCAAATCCTAATTCGCATTCAGCCGACACCCGCTCCCTAAGGCTGCATTTAGCGTAGCAGACTGCTGATTGCCGACCACCGGCAAATGAGGTATATTTATTGCAATTTTGCAGCAGAACTTCATGCGGCGGCATTTTTCCGACAATTCCAGTTCCTTTTTTATGCTGAGGATGACCACACGCCGTAATGCACCGAAGACTTGAGGCTGCTCAAGGATGGATTTGAATAGACCGTTCACCAGTGGTTTCTGGAAATTCACTGTCCCGGCCACATTGCGCCAGGGCTGGAGAATTTCTTATAACCACACCCTCAGCATGATCCAGGCTCAAAAGCTGCGTCTGGCCCAAGCCGCATGCGCTCCAATAGTCTCGCAATTGAGCCGAGCTCTGCGACTTGCCACGGCAGAAATCATCATCAGTTCCAAACGCTGTGCCGAATTCATTCTGCCCGCCAAAGCGCGATTCCCAGTTGCGTTGTTGGCCTATCTTTTTCTGGTCTTTGCTCTGGAAGTCTTTTTTCTCAAGACATTCTTGCCCGGCGACATCGCCATTCAACCCAAGAAATCGTCATCAGGACTCATGGCGATCTGGGACCCGGATGAAATCGCCGATGCACGTGAAGTCATCCTTGCAGCCTTGCCCTCGGCGTTCATGACCCACCTCTCCCCGCTACGCATCACAGGCAGCACTGCTGTTTTTTTCAGTGATCCCGACTCACTCTCGATATTTTACGAACCATCTGAAATTTTTGAAGAATTCCAGCACCAGCTCCTCACACTGAACGTGACCCCATCCCATCAGGAGCCAGCTGTCCCCTTTGACAGTGTCAGGCTCAGTGTAGACCGTTCAACTCTGCGCATGCCGGTGGATCCTGAAGCCGTTCATCCCCTGGACCGTGCCGCTTTTCAGGCAACGGCAACTCGCAGGACCCGTTTGTCCGGCCTGTTCGCACGCCTGAAAAGCCCAAAAATGGCACACGCCTCACTGGCCAGCCTGCCCAGCAGCGCCATTGCCCCGCCCATGTCCCGTCTCGACAAGATTCGCTCTGCAGAATCTCGACGCAACAGACTGGGGAGCCTCTGCGCCCTGTTCGAATCTGGTGTTCGCGGCATCTTCGCCATTGGCTATGACGTCAAGGGGGGAACCTCCTACGGAAAATACCAGATCTCGAGCCGCAAAGGGGCCATGCGTAATTTCATCACCTATCTGGAAAAACGTGCTCCCTCCTGGGCCCAGCGTCTGAAAATTGCCGGGCGATCCAATACGGGCGGGACTTTGGGCACAATGCCCAGAACCTGGAAGAACATCGCATCAGAACACCCGAAGCTTTTTGAAAAACTTCAGGATGACTTCATCCACAACTACTATTATTCTCCCACCTTGAATGAGGTAAAAATGCGTGCCGGGCTGGACCTGGACTCACACCCTCCAGTGGTTCGCGAGGTCCTCTGGAGCACGGCAGTACAACACGGCCCAAGCGGTGGAGCATCCATTTTCATCAAGGCCAACAGCCGAGCAAAGGGGCATCCCGGCAAGGATTATGTTGTAACACTGCTCAAGGAAGTCTTCCGCGAACGTGAAAAACGATTGTCGAAGATCCCTCTGCAGACTCAGACTGCGTTGCGAGCCCGTCTGAAACATGAGATGACATTGGCCCTGAACCGTCTCGGGAGCGCCCCGGAACGAAGAGCAGTACTTCTGTCCAAAGGCAACGATCGACTGATGTGATTCCAAACGGGGCACGACCATGGCTTCAATTAAAAATATTCATGTGCTGATCGTTGAGCAAAACGAATCCGTGCAAAAAGCCATCGCCACTGCCCTTGGCAAAATTGGTTTTACAAACGTTTCCGCTACCGGGGACCTGCTCGGTGCCTGGAAATCCATTGCCAGACAAAAAGTAGGCCTACTGATCTGCGAAGCCGTAGTGGGCGATAAATTCGGCATCCATCTGCTGAAGAAAATCCGCTCCACCCAGGGCGTAGCCAAGCTCCCAGTGTTAATCATGTCATCCAAGAAGGACCCCAAGATCGTTGCCGCGCACATGAAGGCCGGTGCTTCGGAATTCCTGATCAAGCCTTTCGATGCGGCAACACTGCTGACCAAACTCAAAAACGCCCTTTCCAAACCCCCGACGCCCCCTGCATCTTCAAACGAGAAGAAACTTCTGGAGCAGGGGTATCACTGCCTGGACAACTATGATGCGGATAGGGCTCTTGCCCTGTTCACCCAGGCGGCACGGGCCAACCCCAAGTGTGCAGAGGCTTACAAAGGCCTGGCTCACGCCTGCAAGATCAAGAAGGACATGGACCAGTTCTCGATTTTCATGAACACGGCAGCCAAGGTTTTCGTGGCAAACGGAGATCATGCGGCCGCCGAAAAAATATTCAATGAACTGCGGATGTACGACGCCTCAGCCCCAAATCCTTTTTCTGCTGCGGCCTCAGCCCTGCGCGACAAGGGTGACATGAAAAGTGCCATCGCCCTGTTCAGAAAAGCCATCGGAGTCGAGCCCGACAACGCGCAAAATTTCTTCGCCCTCAGTGAATGCCTGATGAAGACAGGACAACTCGACGATGCCAAACAACGGGTCACGGAAGCCCTGACGATTCAGGATGATTTCCCTGACGCCCGCAAGTTGTACAAGGGATTGACCGGAGAGAAATGGACCTCAAGCGACCAGAGCGACGCTGCGGCCAAAAAGAAGCAAAAAGAAAAGGAAGATGAAGATAAACGCGGCACCGTCCGCTTCTGGGTTCCCGACTTGCTCATCGAGGTCGTCGGACACAAGGATCATTTCGCCCTAACAGAACTCAGCCTGAATTCACTGGGCCTGAACCCCATGGATGACACGTCATTCGAGATTGGCCAAAAGGCAAAGATTCATATCCTCAGACTGGGCGAAGTCGGGACCAAGCCGGAAATCAAAAACCTGAAGGGCAAAGTCATGCGCGTCGAGGAGGAGACCGTAGGCCTTGAACTCCACGACCTGACTTCCGAGCAGGAGTCGGAACTGCTCCAGATCATCGAAGCCGCCCAGGAACGTCAAAAGCAGAAATTCAAAGAGGAAAACAAGGAAATCAAATTCGAAATCGACATGATGTTCATGTAAATTCCAAACCGCCCTCCTGCACGGCAACCTGCCTGCATCTTCTCTTTATTCAGCCAACTGCTTCAGAGCAAAACCCTCGACCAACTCCTGAACCCGATCGCGGGTTTCCTCATGCGTTGTCAGCACATGGTGTTTGGTCACCGTTTCATGAATGGGCAGCAACTCCAGCCGACGCTCAAGCGACGAAACTCCAGACATGATGGCATAGGCACTGGACAGGGGGACCGTCCGATCACAGGGACTGTGCACACAAAGCAAAGGCGCCTCCAATTTCGAAAGCCCCATCTTCACCTGCCGCATTCCGTCCAAAAAGCTGTCCAACGCCTCCAAAGACACATACTCCTCATACCCCTTCCAAGGGGCAATCCGCCTGGCCTTGGGATCTGGTGATCCTGTCGGCCAGACCGGACGGATATGCTTGAGCAGCGGAACAAGTGGCATGCGCCAATCAGGAAACTCGGGCGGCCAGAATTGGAACAGGTGGACCGGAGCGGCAATGGTCAACACCCCCGCTGGCTCGCGAACAATACCCAGATGCAAGGCCAGGGTTCCCCCCATGGACAGGCCACAGACCAGGACACGCTCATGGCTTTGGACCAAGGCGTCGAACTCCTGTTCCATTGCCATGGTCAAGTCCGAGAAGGATGATTTCCGCCAATCCGCAATACTGGTTCCATGCCCCGGTAGCAGGGGCACTGACACCTTGCACCCAAAGGATTCGAGTGCTTCTGCCAGCCCCAGCATTTCAAACGGCTCCCCACCGAACCCATGAATCAGGAGCGCCGCAGTATCGACAAGGGAAAAATCAGAAATCAAGACAAACTCCTCAGCATCAAAAATCTTTCCGGGGACAATCCGGTATCTTTACGAAACACAGGCGGGAAGCACCATAGCTGTCTTGCGAATGACCGGGACTTCCATTACATACTTCAGACCCTTACCGCAAACAAGCCCTCCCTGGAGCCAGCATGCCCACACCTTGTGATACCCTACTCACCTGCGACGTTCTGATGACTCAGGACATGGCCCGTACAACCATCAATGACGCCGCCATTGCCATCACAAATGGAACCATCACCGCCGTTGGTCCCAAGACTGAACTGCAAGGCTCATTTACTCCCGCATCCCACCTGGACCTGGGGCCTAGCCTTGTCATGCCGGGCTTGATCAATGCGCATACTCACGTGTCCATGACCTTGCTTCGGGGACTGGCCGACGACCTGCCACTCATGGACTGGCTGACCAAACACATTTTCCCTGTCGAGCAGAAACTCACCCCGGAGCTGGTCCGGCTGGGGGCTCTGCTGGGCTGTGCAGAAATGCTGCGCACCGGCACCACCTGCTTCTGCGACATGTACCTGATGGAAGCTGCCGTTGCCGAAGCCGTTCATCAATCGGGCATCCGGGCCCGCGTGGGAGAAGTAATTTTCGCGTTCCCCTCTCCGGCGTATCCCGACCTTGACGGAGCGCTGGATGTTGCCCGCGGCCTGGAGGAACGCTGGGAAAGCGATACCCGCATCCGCACGGCCGTGATGCCGCATGCGGTCTACACCACCAATCCCGACCTGTTGCAGCGATCCTACGCCTTGGCCGAAGAACTGGACGTGCCCCTGCACATCCACCTGGCCGAATCGACAACGGAAACAGCTCAATGCCTGGAGCAGACCGGTCAGCGCCCAGTGGCCTACTTGCAGGACCTCGGCCTGCTTGGCCCCCGGACCCTTGCCGCACATTGTGTGGATCTGACTGACGATGAAATTTCAATCCTGGCTGACAGTGGCACCTGCGTCTCGCATTGCCCGGAAAGCAACATGAAACTCGCCAGCGGGTTTTGCCCGGCTCAGAAGCTCCTGGATGCAGGAGCCATGATGGGCATCGGCACCGACGGAGCATGCAGCAACAACAACCTTAACATGTTCACGGAGATGGGCACTGCCGCCCTCGTGCAGAAGGTCCATCGTATGGATCCCACGGTGCTGCGCGCCCAAACTGTCTTGGACATGGCGACCCTGGGCGGTGCGGCCAGCCTGCACTGGCCCGAGCTTGGTTCCATCGAAGCCGGCAAGGCCGCCGACCTGATCGCGCTGGACCTGACCCGGCCCAATATGCAGCCCATGTACAATCCGGCCTCTCATGCCGTCTACGCGACCAATGGCGGCGAAGTCCGACTGACCATGGTCGAAGGCGAAGTCCTCTATCAGGATGGTTCGTACACCCGGCTGGACTACCCAGCCCTGTTGAATGAAATCCGTGAAGCCGCCCATTGGGTGCAGAAACAGCTCTAAAGGATATTTCCACTATGCAAACGCCTAGCCCCTGCGATCTCCTGATTCGTGCCGGTGTCCTCATCACTCAGGATGAGAACCGATCTGTCCTGTCTGACGGAGGCCTGGCCATTATCGACGGTATCATTGTAGCCTCGGGCCCGTGGGCTGAGGTTGCAAGCGCCTACAGCGCATCCCGGACTCTTGATCTGTCCTGTCGGCTTGTGCTGCCCGGATTGGTCAATACCCATACCCACGCCGCCATGACCGCCTTCCGTGGTTTGGCCGACGACCTGCCCTTGATGGAGTGGCTGACCGACCACATCTGGCCCGTGGAAAACCGACTGAGCCCTGAAATCGTATACGCTGGCACCTTGTTGGCCTGCGCAGAGATGCTGGCAACAGGCACAACCTGCTTTGGCGACATGTATCTGTTCGAGCCGGAAGCCGCACGGGCCGTTGAAAGGCTTGGCATGCGGGCCGTGCTTGGCGAAGGTGTCCTTTCCTTCCCCACACGTGCCTACGAAACACCTCAGCAGGCTTTCGAACACATCGAGGCTTTCACGCACGCCACTCGCGACTCCACACTGGTACGTACGGCCGTGGCACCTCATGCGGTCTACACCACGTCGCCCGAAATTCTGCAGGACAGCTATGCCCTGGCAAAGCGTCTGGATCTGCCCTGGATGATTCATGCCGCCGAATCAGCCACGGAAACGACACAGTGTCTGGAGCATTTTGGCAAGCGTCCTGTCCCTTATCTTGCTGATCTGGGCCTGTTGACCCCGCGAAGTCTGTTGGTTCATATGGTTGATATCGACGAAAACGATATCGATCTGGTGGCCAAGGCCGGTGCGGGAGTCTCACACAATCCGCGCAGCAACATGAAACTGGCCAACGGCTTCTGCCCGGCCCAAAAGTTCATGGATGCTGGCGTTCCCGTTTCACTGGGCACTGACGGCGCGGGCAGCAACAACAGCCTGAACATGTTCGCCGAAATGAATGCCATGGCTTTGCTCCAAAAGGCCCACCGCATGGACCCCACAGTCACCAAAGCCGCCGATGTCCTGGACGCAGCAACCCTGACAGGGGCCCGCGCTCTGGGATGGCCCGAACTGGGGAGCCTCGCTCCCGGCAGTCCGGCAGACCTAACGGCCTTGGACCTCGATCATCCGGGCTTGGCGCCGCTTTACGAACCCATCTCGCATTCTGTATATGCAGCCACAGGCGCCGAGGTGCGCATGACCATGGTGGCAGGTGAAATCGTTTATGAAGACGGACAGTTCCCCTCACTGCCGCAGGATGAATTGAATGGGCTGGCCACCACCCTCAGACAATGGGCTTTGGCCCGGAATCAATAGACACGAGCAGTTTTAGCTTGACAGAGACGCAACTATCCATAAAGAATCCTCTGCTTTCTATGACTGACAATTAATCCACAGCCCGCTGATCACAGGCAGGCATTTTTTAAGGAGACACTCCAATGGCAAAGAAGAAAGTCACTACCATTCTGGACAATGCAGTTATGACCGACGCCGGTCTGACCCTCAACGGTGTTGTGCTGCAGCAGGTCATCGACAAGTGTGAAGGCTGTGAGCGCGTGATGGACCACGCCTCTGGCGGCAACTACTGCACCAGCTACGCCCAGCCCGCTTCCAAGTGGTCCCACGGCGTCTGCAACTTCGCCACCCACGTCCGCGCCGAGAAGGACACTGGCGGCAAGGTCAAGATCAACCCCTTGAAGGCCTCCAAGCGCGCTGCTCGCGGTCGCTAGGCCCTCTAGGTTATTCTCATGTTTCTACAGGGGCGGGCGCGAGTCCGCCCCTTTGTTTTGCTGTGGCAATCATGTACATACTAAGATTTGCCCTCTCCCAAATTTCTTTGTGAACGCAGTTACGGAGACACCATGTCCGAGACGTTGATCAAGCGCATCCATTCCATGAGCGACGAAGTCGTCGACCTCCAGCGCAAGCTGGTCGCCATCCCCGCTTTGGGCCCCGACAACGACGGTGATGGAGAAAAAGAGAAGGCGGACTTCCTGATCGACTATCTCAAAGGCCTTGGCGTTGAGGATATCCGGGAAATCAATGCGCCGGATGACCGGGTCTCCTGTGGCTACCGCCCCAATATCATGGCCTTCATCCCCGGTGAGGATGCTTCCCGCACCTTCTGGATCATCTCGCACACCGACATCGTGCCTCCGGGAGACCCCAGCCTGTGGGACAGCGACCCGTACGAACTGCGCGTCGAAGGCGACAGCATCATCGGACGTGGAGTGGAAGACGATCACGGTGGCATCGTCCCTTCCCTGATTCTGACCAAGGCCTTGCTGGAATCCGGCCTGACTCCCCCCATGAATCTGGGCATCCTGCTTGTGGCCGACGAGGAAACCGGCAGCCACAAGGGTCTTGGATATGTGGTTGAAGAGCACGACGATCTGTTCGGCAAAAACGATCTCTTCTTGATTCCGGATTTCGGAACCCCCGACGCCGCCTTGGTTGAAGTAGCGGAAAAAGGCATGCTCTGGCTTGAAGCAACCGTCACCGGCAAGCAGTGCCACGCCTCGACACCTTCCGAAGGCGTCAACGCCATGGTCGCCGCATCGGCCCTGGTTCTGCTCCTCAATAGTGAGCTTCCCATCAAATTTCCGGCCACTGATGATCTGTTCTCACCTCCGACCAGCACCTTCAGCCCCACCAAGCGTGAGGCCAACGTGCCCAATATCAATACGATCCCCGGCAAGGACGTATTCTGCATGGATTGCCGCATCCTGCCCGAATATTCAGTGCAGGAGGTCAAGGATGCCATTGCCGCCCTGGGCAAGACAATCGAGGATCAATACAACGTGACCATCGATTACCACGAAGCCCAGCGTGAAGAAGCAGCTCCGTCCACCTCCATGACCAGTGAAATCGTCACGCGCCTGGCTGCGGGCATCAAGGAATTCTACGGTGTCGATGCCCGTCCCGAAGGCATTGGAGGCGGTACTGTTGCGGCCATCCTGCGCCGCGCAGGACATGAAGCCGCAGTCTGGTCCACCTGTGTCCATAACGCCCATCAGCCCAATGAGCGCTCCCTGATCTCCACCCAAGTCTCGGATGCCAAGGTCATGGCCCGAGTGCTCTTCGGATAACACTCAGGTCGACAGATCAGGACATTATAATGAAGCCCATCTTCCCGGATATCTTCGACTGCATCGTCGTTGGCGCAGGCCACGCCGGATGTGAAGCCGCCATGACGGCCTCATCTCTGGGCATGTCCACCCTGCTGCTGACCATCAATGCGGACCGCATCGGCCACCTGTCCTGCAATCCCGCCATCGGCGGATTGGCCAAGGGGCATATGGTCCGTGAGATCGATGCCTTGGGCGGACGTATGGGCATCTGGGCCGACAAAGCGGGCATCCAGTTCCGACGTCTGAACACTTCCAAAGGCCCCGCCGTTCGCGCCACCCGCGCCCAGATAGACCGAGATGCCTATTTGAAAGCCGTCCAGGCAGATATATTCAACCAGGAAAACCTCTGGGTCTTTCAGGATATGGCTGAAAACCTGCTGGTCGAGCAGGGCCGTGTGGCCGGAGTGACCACCCAATTGGGTCAACGTTTTGGTGCACGCACGGTCTTGGTGACCACAGGCACGTTCCTGCAGGGGCTCATCCACATCGGACAGAGCAATTTCGCAGGGGGCAGACTGGGCGATCCGGCTTCCAAAGGCCTCTCTGCCAGTCTTGCTGCTTTGGGGCTGGAGTTGGGGCGCTTGAAAACGGGTACGACTCCGCGTCTGCTGGCTGACTCCATCGACTTCTCGAAATTGGATGTGCAGCACGGCGATGTTCCGCCCCCGTCCTTCAGCTTCCACGCCCCCTTCAATCCGCTCCCCCAGTTGCCCTGCCACATCACCTGGACCAATGAGCAGACCCACGAGGCCATCCGCTCCGGATTTGACCGCTCCCCCATGTTCACAGGAGTGATCAAGGGCGTTGGCGCGCGTTACTGTCCCTCCATCGAGGACAAGGTCGCCCGATTCCCGGACAAGAATCGTCATCAGATTTTCGTGGAGCCCGAGGGCCTGAACAGTCCCGAGGTATATCCCAACGGCATTCCCACCAGCCTGCCCCTGGATGTACAGAAAGCATTGTTGGCGACGGTGCCGGGCCTTGAGAAGGCTCAGATCGTACGCCCAGGCTATGCCATCGAGTACGATTTCTGTTTTCCCACGCAGTTGGACCCGACCTTACAGACCAAGATCCTTCCCGGCCTGTATCTGGCGGGCCAGATCAACGGTACCTCAGGCTACGAGGAAGCCGCAGCCCAAGGCCTGTGGGCCGCAGCTAATGCCTTCTGCGCCCTGAACGGACGCGAGCCTTTCCTGCCGGGCCGTGATCAGGCCTACATGGCCGTGCTTGTGGACGACCTGGTGACCAAAGGCACCGAAGAACCCTACCGCATGTTCACTTCCCGCGCAGAACACCGTCTGCTCCTGCGCGAGGACAATGCCGACGCACGAATGACGGAACTGGGTCGTGACCTGGGGCTGGTGACAGACGATCACTGGCAGATCTATACGACCAAACGCGACGCCTTGAACACCCTGCTTGCAGGCCTGAAGGAAACGCGCATCCGCCCCGACGTCGCCACTTGCGACATTCTGGCAAACATCGGTGCCTCCATTCCGGGCAAGGCTGTCTCCCTTGGAGACCTGCTGCGCCAGCCGGAATTGACCATCGAACGCCTCGAGCCTTTATACCCGGCTATCGCCCAAGCGGCACCCGAAGTCCTGCGCGAAGCAGAAACCATCGTTAAGTACGAAGGCTACCTCAAGCGCCAGGAACAGCTTGTGGCCCGCTCCGCCCACCTTGAATCCGAGCGGCTCCCAGAAGACATGGACTATTCCAAAGTGGCCGGATTGACCCGAGAGGCCGAGGAAAAACTCGATCATGTCCGGCCCATGACTCTGGGTCAGGCGGCTCGTATCTCCGGCATTACTCCTGCGGCCATATCCTGTCTGGAAATCCACCTGCGCAAATTGTCCAACTGACAAATCGCACACCCTTCCCCTCGGCAATAATTCCGGTTACATGAGTGCAATGAACGCCCGGAATACGGTACGCCGCGTTGGCGAATTCACACTCCGCAAAAGCAGACCGCTTGTGCAGACCAACGCCATCCTCATGGAAACGGCCCGCTCATTCGTACGCCTGACATTCCTGAATACGGCCTGCTACCGGTCCATGGTGAGGCACCTCTACGCCGTAGCCGTGCAAAGCCTGCCATCAACCTGTTTCATTGCCCTGATCATGGGTTCCATCACTGTCCATTACCTGTTGTCCATCCTCACTGGACTCGGTGCCTATGACCGCATCGGTGACTATCTCATTGACGCCATGCTGCATGAAATTGCCCCGGTCACCGTGGCCGTCATTCTGATGGTGCGAGCAGGCACAGCCACCCTTTCCGAAACCGCGCTCATGGCAATCCGTGGCGAACTGGACACCCTGTCCATGCTGGACATCAGACTCAGGGATTATCTCTTTTTGCCACGCATCATGGCTTTTGCGGTCGCTGGCCCCTGCCTGACCCTGGCCTTCAGTCTGGTCGGATTACTCGGCGGCTTCCTGGTCATGGGCTATCTTCAGGATATCACCCTGGCCAACTATCTGGACCAGATTGCCGAAGCGCTTGTGCCAAGTGATCT
The DNA here is from genome assembly GCF_003966735.1 of Desulfovibrio ferrophilus. NCBI lineage: Bacteria > Pseudomonadati > Thermodesulfobacteriota > Desulfovibrionia > Desulfovibrionales > Desulfovibrionaceae > Desulfovibrio > Desulfovibrio ferrophilus. The sequence continues at coordinate 932,036 of NZ_AP017378.1, read as the reverse complement.
GCTCTACATCACGGCCAAACCATTCCTGTTCGCCACGCTTGTCGCGGCCATCAGTGTGCAGCGCGGCCTGAATATCCAGGCCAAGCTCACGGACTTGCCCAGGCAACTCATCCAGGGGTTGATGTATGCCTTGGCAGCCATCGTAGGTGTGGAAGTCATCTTCATCCTCTTCACCTGATTTTCATAGCAAACAAGCCCGTTGCGGCATTCAACAGGTACAACATGGACATTGCCACACTGCTCGCCGAGACCACAGACCTGCTGCTGACAGCCTCCAACAAAGGTGGCATTCAGCAATTGGTCGATCTCTCGTTGCAGACTGATTTCCACATCGGTGTGGTCGGCCGCCGCTATCCTCTTCTGGAGGAACTGACAGTGGAGGAGAACATCGCTCTGCCCGGCATGTATCACCGCAATCTGAATCCTCAGCAGGTCATCGAGCGGCTGCAGGGCCCTCTGGAAATTCTGGACCTGCTCGGCGCCCTGAGCCAGCGCCCGACCAACCTGAGCCGACGCGACACCCTAAAAGTCAAGCTGTTGCGCTGCCTCGGCCAGGACAGCGGTATCATCCTATTGCCGACTCCCGGCGTCGAGGATGTCACTCAAGCGTTCGAGGCCGCACAGGCGCTCAAGAATGGCGTACGTATCTGGGTTGCCTGCCTGGACAAGACCGCCCCGGCTTATGACCAGTTCAATCTGAAACCCATGGCATTGCAAGGAACCCCATGAGCACCAGACATGAAACTATGGAATTGCGGGTTGGCGCCTTTGTCCTGATTTTTGTTGCCGTGCTCATTGGCACCCTGATCGTTCTCGGCATCAAGAAGGATCTGTTTTCGGACTACGCCACATTCTATGTCATCAGTACCACCGGCGAAAACGTGGAACGCGGCACCCCGGTACGGCTGTCTGGATTCCGCATCGGTAACGTCAATGATGTGGATCTATCTCATGTGGGTCGCGTCATCATTGAAATCGACATCCTGGATAAATACAGGGAATGGTTCCGTCAGGACTCCCAGATCATCCTTGTGCAGGGGGGAATTATCGGTAAAACCTACCTGCAATTGGCTCCCGGATCACAGAACAGCCCCGTGCTCGAAGAATACACCCAAGTCGAATTGAATCGTATCGGTGGGCTGGATGAAATCATTGCCGAAGCCAAACCGGTCATTGAGGACCTGAAGGTCATCGTCGCCAATATCCGGGCCATCACCGCTCAGCTTCTGGATAAGGACGGTCCGGTCCAAAGCGTGTTGGTTAACCTCGGAAAACTCTCCGAGGATCTACGCTCGGACAAGGGCCTTGTCGGATACCTGACGAAAAATCCCGAACCCGTCCAAAAGCTTGACTCGTTGCTGGCCAATACGGACATGGCCATGTCCCGCATGACCCGTTTGGTTGATGCCACCACAGAACGAGTGGAAGACCTTGAACCGTTGCAGAAAGAAGCGGTGAGCATGATGCAGGAAGTCAACAGTTTTGTTAAGGAACTCAAGCAGTTCAGGACAGACATCCAGCCAGCCGTAGATAATTCCGTTGCCATCACTGAGGACATTCGCGCGGCCACGACAGACCTTGCACGCCTGCGGGCACGCACCGAGCACACCATTCGTCTCGGCACCGAACTCCTGGAGCGTCTGAACAACACATGGCCCCTGTCCAGAGGTCTCGGTTCACCTGCCCCCGAGGAACACCCGGCCCCATAGGAGATTACTCATGATATTCAGATATTTCTCCATATATATTATTCTCTTGGCCTGTTGCGTTACTGGCTGCAGCACAGCAACTGATCGCAGCCCCTATCCGCTCAGTACATCCCCGGCCCAAGCCCCCATACAACGTCGTGATTTTGTGGACTCTTTCTTGCAAGGTTATTGGTGTGAAGCTGAGATCCAGTACACCAAGAGCCTGGAATCGTCGCTACGCAGTGACGACTTCTGCGCTGCGGCCAAAACCGCAAAACTGGCAGCAAGACTCAGGGCCTACCTGGACATGGACGCAGGTGTCCTTGAACAGGAGGCCAGGCGCTATGCCAAGGCAGCCCTCGATTGTCCCGGCTCTCTTGAACAGCGAACCCAAAGAGACAAGGATTACGAGACACTGATTGAAGAACGCAACTACCTGCGCCTTGAGCGGAGCCTGAAGGCTGAAAAAGACAGTCTGTTCGCCTCCGTCTATGCACGCAAGGCAGCGCGTACCGCCATCGCTCAGGGAGACGACACCACAGCCCTGACGCTGATTGAATTGGCAAGGATTCGGGACGCCCGGCAAGGCTGGGTGACTTTTTTACGTGAAGATTGGCGATTGCGCCTGAGCATTGAGGATAACCCGCAGAAAAGGCAAGCTATCAATGACCGCATTCGGATTCTTGACGACCAGATCTTCCCTTGCGACTGAGCATATTCTCGCAGGAATAGACCGCTCCTTTCTCGGGAGCGTCAAGGACAACTTCGCGGCTCTCGGGTTCTCTTCCCAAGGGCTGGAGATCATTGTCTGGACCGTTGCGTTGGCCTGCATTGCTGGCGGTTCTGTGCTTTTGGCCAACCACTATGTCTTTCGCCGCAAGCCCTCTCTCCCCATTGGTGTGATTGTCGCCCCGGAACAGGTGACCGACCTGCTGCAAGCCGCCCTTGATCAGCGCAACAAGATCGAATTCAGCTTCTCCAGGGATGAGCAGGTTTCCAGGCCATTGCACTGTTCCATCGAGGAACTCAGCCACAGCAACCTGACTCTGGATGCAGGCGATTTTGTGCAAGCCCATCAGGGATGGATTGCGCGACCAGTGACCTGCTATTTTCGAGTCGCCTCGCGCGGAGGAGGCGGAGCCTCGCAATTCTATAATTTCGAATCCGAAGTGGCTGGCATCAAAAAACGTTCCGACGGGAGCACTCTCATCACTCTGCCCATTCCGGACAGTGTCCGGATGCAGCAGAAACGCATCCACCTGCGTATGGAGCCTCCGTTGGAATACATGCTCGGCATGGCCCTGTGGCCCGAGGTCCACTCCAAGGATGGGACTCTTGAACAATGCCTGAAATGCTGGGGGAAGCCTTCCCTTGTTCATCACGCCGGAGAAACCGACATGATGCGCGTGGCAAACATCTCGGCTGGTGGCCTACGAATTGATATCACGCGACAATCATTGAAAGAAAACGGCCTGGACTTTGAAATCGGGCAACGCTTTTACATCCTGACCAAGCTTTTCGACCCGGACATGAAACGCAAACAAAAGCTGTGGTTTGTCGGTCGTGTGCAGAACCGCTACGAAGATTTCAAGACCAAGGACCTGGAGATTGGATTCAAATTTATTGAAACCGGCGAAATATCCGACCCGGAAACCATGCAGATCACCTGGACCAAAATCGGCGGGGGCGGTATCGACAAGTTGGGCAACTGGATTCAACGCAGGCATCTGGAACTCTACCGTTCCAGAGGAATTGTCTAAAAAACCCAACCGGCAGGGATTGCCAACACTCCTGTAACTTCCTATACCTAAGGTTAATTCAATCTACGTGAGGAGGTCTCCAGTTGGAAGACGAATCAGACAGTTTGTTCTCCACCCTTTTTGGCAAACTCTTCAAGAGGGACGACTCCGTCCTGGAAAAGTTCATCCACTCTGCCAAGCGCGACGGCGACCTGACCGGCGACGAAGTCAGTCTGCTGCTCAATGTGCTGCGCCTGGGGCGGAAACAAGTCCGTGAAATCATGATCCCGCGCACCGACATCGCCTGCGAAGCTGTAGACGAGCCACTTCAGGCCGTTGCCGAGCACCTGATGAAACGCGGCCATTCGCGCATTCCCATCTACCAGGACAACCGAGACAATATCGTAGGCATCGTCCACGCCAAGGATATGCTGCGCCACTGCATGCTGGGGGGCGACCCTAAGTCTACGGCCGACATCATGCGCAAGCCCTTGTTCATTCCAGACACCAAGAACGTCATGGACATGCTGCAGGTCTTCCGTACCAGGAAGATCCACATGGCCATTGCCCTGGATGAATACGGAGGCACCTCTGGACTGGTGACCCTTGAAGATGTTTTGGAAGAAATCGTCGGAGATATCGAGGACGAGTACGATGCTCCGCGCCCCGACGATATTCAGGTTCTGGAGAACGGCGACATCCTGGTCTCAGGACGAACCCCTCTCTTTGAATTGGACGAGCAGTTCAACCTGCAGTTGACTTCGGAACAGGTCGATACCGTCAGTGGATTTGTCTGTGAACTGGCGGGTCGCGTACCGTACTCCGGCGAAACATTCTCCACCGATGGTCACCGTCTCATCATCAAGGAAGCCGACCCCAAACAGGTACACTGGCTTATCATTCAGGCCGTGGAGCGTCCCAAGGCCGATGATTAATCTGCTCTTTCCGGCAATTCTGGCCTGCATCGGAGCCTGGTTTGGCTTCGCCAATCCCTTGGCCCATGTTCCGCCTCTGGCGTTACTCCTGCCCATTGGGCTCATGCTCTGCGCCCGGCACGCCCCTAGCCCTAAGGCAGCCTTCAAACGTGGCTGGCTCATCGGCGCGGCAGCCTTTGCCGGAAGCCTGTACTGGGTCGCATTGCCGGTTCATGATTTTGGGGGACTGCCCTGGATTCTGGCAGTGCCCTGCCCCATCCTCATCGGATTATTTCTGGGCCTGTATCATGGCCTGTTCTGCCTGGGACTCAGGTTGGTCAAGGGGCGACTCTCCTGGCCTTTTTTGGCCCTGTGGGTCGGTTCCTCCTGGTGGTTCCTGGAACTGCTGCGAGGCATCCTGTTCACCGGATTTCCGTGGCTGACCCTGGCCTCGGCCTTCTCCCCCTGGCCCTTTGCGATCCAGACAGCCTCCGTTGTCGGTTCCTATGGCCTCTCTGGACTACTGGCCACAGCGGCCGTTCTCATCTCGCGTGGCACGGGAATCCTGTCACGACAACGACTGGCAGGGGCTCTGATCCTGGCCCTTCTCGCAGCGACGGGGTTCTGGAACCTCTCCCTGCCACTCCCTGAGACAAACACGGCCAGCATCAGCCTCATCCAGGGCAATATCGACCAGAGCCTCAAGTGGGACGAAGCCTACCGTTACGCAACACTGGCCCGGTACGAAACACTGACCCGGGGCGAATCAGACCGCAACAAGCCCGATCTGATGATCTGGCCCGAGACAGCACTGCCGTTCTACCTTCAGGAACTCAATTCCCTGTCCCTGTCTGTGCGCAACCTAGCCAGGGATATCCAGACGCCCATCATCACGGGTTCTCCTGCGTTCACCTTTCTTCCCGGCAGGCGAAAGCCCACACTCTATAACCGGGCCTTTCTGATTGAGCCTTCGGGGCGACTTGGTTCTTATTACGACAAAGAGCACCTTGTCCCCTTCGGCGAATATGTTCCCTTTGGCGAGTATCTCCCGTTCATCACCAAGTTGGTGCAAGGCGTAGGAGACTTCGAGCCCGGTAACAACGAAGGTCCTCTGCCTTCCGGCAAGATACGCTCGGGGATACTGCTCTGCTACGAGACCATCTTCCCAGAACTTGCCCAGGCCCGAGTGGCAGCGGGAGCCAACCTGCTGGTCAACATCTCCAATGATGCCTGGTTTGGTCGTTCCTCGGCCCCGCTCCAGCACCTGTACCTTTCGGCGCTACGTGCCGTTGAACAACAGCGCAGCATCGCACGCTGCACCAACACCGGAATCAGCGCCTTCATCGATCCCCATGGTCGAATCCAGTCGGCAAGCCGACTTTTCAGTGCTGCGGTCGTGACTAAAACCGACGTACCGATCCTGACGTCTACAAGCTTCTATCATCGCAATTATGACCTTCTGGCATGGCTGCCCGCCATCCTGCTGGCACTGTGCTCCCTGTGCGCCCTTCTCACGCGCCCCAAGAGCTGAAAAACACAGATCCAAGCCTGAAACCGCAAGGCTTGCTTCACAGCGGTCTTCGGGATATACTTACAAATTGCCGCAGAACGACATTAACCCTACGGATTATCTTATCATATGCTTCAGTATACTGATTTAAAGGCACAAGGTTCCACCCTTCTGGAACAATTCAGTTCCCTTTGGGGGCGTCTTTGACCACGACCAGAGTGACTCTCGCCTGAAAGAAATCGAAGCGGCCCTGTCCAAGCCCGGTGCTTGGGACAATCCTGACGCACTCAAGCCCCTGTTGCAGGAAAAAAGTCGTTTAGGCGCCATGGTGGAGTTGTGGGACAACCTGCGACAAGCCAAGGAAGACCTGGACGAATGGCTGATGCTGGCCCAGGAAGACCAGAGCACGGAAGTCCTTGAAGCGCTGAATGAGCAGGTGAATGCCCTCACCGCACATCTTGCCGAGACCGAGCTCAGAACATTGCTCTCGGGTCAGCAGGACTCTGCGGCGGCACTGCTGGAAATCCATCCCGGTGCAGGCGGCACCGAGGCTCAGGACTGGGCCGAAATGTTGCTGCGCATGTACCAGCGATGGAGTGAGCGCCGCGAGTTCACGGTCAAAACGCTGGATTTCCTTCCCGGCGACGAGGCAGGTGTGAAAAGCGTCACCCTGCTAATCGAAGGCCCCTATGCCTACGGTCTACTCAAGGCCGAACGCGGCATCCACCGTCTGATCCGCATTTCACCTTTTGATTCATCGGGGCGCAGACATACCTCGTTTGCTTCGGTGGATGTGTATCCCGACGCGGGCAAGGACATTGAAATCGAGATCAAGGATGAAGACCTGCGCGTTGACGTCTTCCGCGCCAGCGGTCCTGGTGGACAGAAGGTCAACAAGACCAGTTCGGCGGTCCGCCTGACCCACGAGCCTTCGGGAATTGTGGTTTCCTGCCAGAATGAAAAGTCCCAGTTCCGCAACAAGGACACGGCCATGAAAATTTTGAAGGCCCGCCTCTACGAACTGGAACAACAAAAGCTCAGCGCCGAAAAGCAGGCCCAGTACGACTCCAAAGATGCCATCGGTTTTGGTAGCCAAATCAGGACCTATACCTTACAGCCTTACCGGCTGGTCAAGGACCATCGTTCCAAAACCGAAGAATCCAACGTGGATGCTGTCCTCGACGGCTCCCTCGACACCCTCATCCGGAATCAGTTGCTGCATGAACATGCCCAAAAACACAGCTGAAGACATACTCTCCGCCAAGGAAAAGGAAATCCTGAGCGAACTGGAATCGTTGCGCAAGCTGCTGCAGGTCCACGGGGCTGATGCAACATGCGTCGAGAGCACGCAAAAAGTGCTCGGGATCCTTCGCCTCTGTCCAGGATTGTCCATGGATCAATGGCCGGCACTCTCCGAAGAGTATGGACTGCGAGACTGGCTTGCCCTGCCCGTGGATGGTGAGGAATACCCATTTCTATCGCAAATCCAGAACAGCTTGCAGGAGTTGGCCTACCAGACCGAGCACGACCCGTTGACCACCCTTGCCAACCGCCGGGCATTCGACCGGTTGCTGGACCAGGAAATCGAACGGGCAAAGCGTATGGGAGACTCTCTCTCCATCGCCATTCTCGACTTGGACAACTTCAAAGCCGTCAATGACACTCACGGCCACCCCTGCGGGGATGATGTGCTCGTGGGCCTGTCCAAGCTGCTACTGACCAAGATCAGACGCTACGACGTTGCAGCCCGCCTTGGAGGCGAAGAATTCGCGCTGCTCCTGCCCGGTACCGGCCTGCTCAAGTCCCGAGCCATGCTGGAGCGTATCCTGGAATCAGTCCGCGAACTGACCTTCAACTGCTCGGCTGACGGTACCCCCTTCTCGGTGACTTGCTCGGCAGGACTGGTCTGTTACAAAGGGGTCTCCGATTCACCGATACCTGACCTTGTGGACCTGGCAGACAAAGCCCTCTACAAGGCCAAGGCGCAGGGCAAGGACCGGGTTATCACTGCCCCCCTTGCGGATATGCAAAAGCTGTCCAAGGCCTCGCTTGTTGAATCCAACGAAAAGAAATTTCTGTTCACCGGCAACGGTTAACCAAGGACCATTCCATGGCGAACAATACGAATAGAGTTGTCAGTTTTTCCATTGTCAGTGGCAAAGGCGGCGTGGGCAAGACCAACCTCGCACTGAACCTGGGCTATGCCCTGTACCGGGGGCATCACAAGGTCATGCTCATGGACTGCGACCTCGGCCTGGCCAATCTGGATGTTCTACTGGGCCTGACCCCGGACAAGACCCTCCAAGATCTGCTGACGCAGGACGTGGACCCGGCGGATGTGGTTGTCCCCATCGAGCAAGGCGGTTTCGACTTTTTGCCCTCGGCATCGGGCGTACCCGAACTCATCGACCTCGATGAGGACCTTCAGGGCCTGTTGTTCGACAAATTGAACAATGTTTTAAGCGGCTACGACTTCCTGCTGCTTGATCTGGGAGCCGGAATCAGCCGGACAGTAATGCGATTCTCTGCCATGACGCAGGAGCGGATTGTCATCATCACGCCTGAACCCACATCATTGACCGATGGCTACGCCATGATCAAGGTCATGAATTCCGAGCATGGGGTGAAGAACTTTCACGTGGTGGTCAACATGGCCACGGACCACGAGGAAGGCAAGCGCAGTTTCCAGCGTCTGCACGCTGCCTGTGAACGTTTCCTGGGGCTCGACATCAAATACGCCGGGACGGTGCGCCAGGACCCAACACTGATCCAGGCAGTCATCAAACAGACCCCGCTACTGAAAATGGCTCCCTCGTGCAATGCTGGCCGGGATATCCTGCAACTGGCAGTACGCCTGAAGCGCATGCGTGACGCCCGTTTGCCAGAACTTGGCGATCAGGAAGGTCTGTCGTTGCCACAGGAAAATAATACAGATTAACACTTGACGAAAACCCTCATAATTCGCATAGTTGTCATGATGCTGATAGTATCGAAGTCGAAATGGCCGTTGGGGGGCCGTTTTGAAAACAGGGAGGGCAAGTATGAATAAAAGTGAACTCATCAAGACTCTGGCAGAGAAGAATGACATCCATGTCGACGAAGCATCCATGGTAGTCAACACATTCTTCGATTCAATCAAGGACTCGCTGTCCAATGATGAACGCGTTGAAATTCGCGGATTTGGCAGCTTCAAGGTCAAAGACTACGGTGGATACACCGGTCGCAACCCCAAGACTGGGGATGTGGTCAAGGTCAGCCCGAAGAAGCTTCCTTTCTTCCGCCCAGGTAAGGAATTGAAGGAATTCGTCAATAAATAGCTGATGACCCGAACACTACTTCTCTTCCTGCTGCTCATTTTCTCGATTGGGTCCTCACCGGCTGTCGCAGAAGATGCCCTGACGCTCATCTATTCAGCCAATAGTGTCGGGGAATATGCTCCCTGTCCCACCTGAGGGGGCAAGACTCTGGGCGGCCTGGCTAGGCGCGCCACGCTTTTCAAGAATCTCAAGAATTCAGACCCCGGTGATGAACACAACCTGTTCATCGCCGGGGCCTTCGAATTCCTTCCCTTGACCCGGGAAGGGCTGGAATCCAAAGAATTGGCTCAGGCTCTCAGCAAAGCCTACAGCAGCCTTGAATACCATACTGGATATCTGGTCCCGGGCGAAAAGGCTTGGCTGGAGGATTCCGGTACGACGCCTCCCGAAAACTGGGTCACTGCCTCCGACAGAATTCAGGAAAGAATCATTGACCGCGCTGGCTACAAAGTAGGCTTGATCTATTTCCCCAAGCTGATCAAAGGGGCCAAAGAACCCTCTGCAATGATGATGAAGGCCGTTGTTCGCAAGGCTGAAAGTTTGAGCAAACGTTCTGACATCGTCATCGGCATCAGCCCTTGGGGTGGTAATGCCGAACGTACGCTTCTGGAGAAGCACACTCCACAAATCCACCTTCTGCTCGGTGCAGGGCCCGGCCCTGGCCTGGCAGGACGATTCGCCAGGAATGGCCAAACGTTCTGGGTCAGATCCTACAAGCGTGGAAAAGCAGTCCACGTCATCCACATCAGCAAGTTGCCCACTCGGAGTAATGACTGGAAATGGATCAAGAATGGGAACATCAGCATGAAGCTGGAAGTGCTCAATCAGGATCTTTCCGAAGACGCCGACCTGGTCGCTCTGCTTGGAAAATTCACACTCCCCCCACCAAAATAGTTGCAATCCATGTGGAAAACGGCCACGCTAGTTGACCTATCCGCAAACGCACAACCACTTGGTACCATCATGAGTCAATCCACAGGCATGACCGTGCCCTTTTTCAAGATGCATGGCAGCGGCAATGATTTCGTTCTTATCGATAATAGAAAGCTGGCTCTGCCCCGAGCCCAGATGACCCTCTGGGCACAGCGCATCTGCCGCAAAGCCTTTGGCATTGGCGCAGATGGCTTGATCTTTCTTCAAAATGCCCCCGCAGGTGAACAGGTTGATTACATCTGGCATTTCTACAATGCAGACGGATCACGTGCGGAAATGTGCGGAAATGGATCGCGTTGCGCAGCACGCCTGGCTTGTGAAATCGGCCTTGCAGACCGCAACCATGTGCTGGGAACGGACGCTGGCCCCATTCGCGCCCAAGTCCGCCCCGACTCCACTCTGGTCAAGGTTCAGCTGACTCCGCCCCAGGATTTACTCCTTGGGACCAGTCTGACCGTGGACGGTGTCCAATATGAAGTGCATTTCGTGAACACGGGCGTTCCTCATGCCGTGATCATTGTCGATGACGTCTCCGCCATTGATGTGGACAAACTTGGGCGTGCCATGCGCAACCATGAGCATTTTGCCCCGGCCGGGACCAACGTCAATTTCATTCAGATCAGAGGCAACTGCAAACTCCTGCTGCGCACCTATGAGCGCGGAGTGGAAGGCGAGACCTTTGCTTGCGGAACAGGAGCTGCGGCCTCGGCTCTGGTTGCCCATGAACTGGGGTTGGTTGATGAGTCTGTTGAACTCAAAACGTCCGGCGGCGAAGTTTTGCAAATCCATCTGGAAAACGGTACGCTCTTTCTCGAAGGCCCAGCTGTAAAGACCTATTCAGGTGAAATGTTTATCGAATCTCTTGGGCTGTAGCTCTAGGGATCGAGTCTTATGATACGTGACTATGGAGGGAGCAATGCAATTTAAGGGAGCGTTCACGGCGTTAATTACGCCGTTCAAGAACGGAGCCGTCGATGAGGAGGCCTATCGCGGGCTCATCGAATGGCAAATCGAACAAGGAATCAATGGGCTTGTGCCCTGCGGCACCACAGGTGAATCCGCAACACTCAGCCACGCCGAACACGGCGAGGTCATCCGCATCTGCGTGGACCAGTCCAAAGGCCGTGTGCCCGTGCTGGCCGGAGCAGGATCAAACAATACCCGCGAAGCCATCGAGCTGACCCGCTACGCCAAAGAAGCCGGTGCCGATGGCGCATTGCTCATCACTCCCTACTACAATAAACCGACTCCCGCCGGTCTTGTCGCCCATTTCAAAGCCATCGCAAACGAAGTACCCATGCCGTTTGTGGTCTACAACGTCCCTGGCCGCACCGCATTGAACGTGCTTCCGGCAACCTTGAAAGCCATCAAAGAGGCCGTGCCCAAGGTCGTGGGCATCAAGGAAGCCACCGCCAATCTGCAACAGGTGTCCGACATGGTCGAGATCATGGGACCGGATTTCTGCATGTTGTCAGGCGATGACTTCACTGTCCTGCCTCTGCTCTCCGTGGGTGGCTGTGGTGTCATTTCCGTTGTTTCCAACATCGTGCCGGACAAAATGTCCGGGATGGTCAAAGCCTTCAACGAGGGTGACATGGAAACTGCTCGCAAGCTGCATTTCGAAATGCAGCCTCTGAATCGCGCCATGTTCCTGGAGACCAACCCCATCCCGGTCAAGACGAGTCTTACCATGATGGGCAAGATCGGCCTGGAACTGCGCCTGCCTCTGGTGGAAATGCTGCCCGAGAATCTGGAGCAGCTCAAAATCGCACTCAAAGAGAATGGCTTGATCTAAACAGGCCACTCACCTGAAAAAGACAAAAGCCCGGTGGAACCCTTTCGCCGGGCTTTTGTCATGGCTTGGGACTCCCGCCTAGTCCGGGACAGCCGGTCATTCTGGCGTGTTTGGCCGTTCCCGGATAAAAACGACAGACTTCCGGCTTTACATCCTGAATGGAACATACAAAGGCCGTATCCCCAGGAACACGCCTGAGCCAGGGACAAGTCTCAGTATAATATGGCGTGTCGGGATAACGCCAAACCCGGTACTCAACCTGCCCATCTATTCCAACATCCTGCCCCACCCAAGCCATGATATCGTCACGCCCGCTTCTGATCCACATTTCGACATCAGACTCAGTACAGTCCAGATGTATATCCAACTTCAAACAACACTGACCGCAGCGAGTGCAGGCAAAAGACTCCATTCCGGTCTCAACCCAGAGCCCAGAGTGTCCTTTGCTGTCAGAACCCATTTGGACCGGTGTACTGAAAACAAGCATGCACAAGGGGATCAACTCTTCCAATGACAGATTCTGAGATTTGAGGCTCTCAATCCGGCGCTCAAGGGGTATTGTTTCCCCCCTCTGCCCCCGGCATCCCATCTCGCCCAATAACGCCAGCAATGGCCCTTCCAGTTCCCTTTGCGATCCATAGGACATCAAATCGATTCGCACCGCCTCCAAAGCTTCCGAAGAAGTCAAAAAAATATGATCCTTCATTGGTGTCCTCCTCACGGCAGGATGCCTTTGATGGAAATATGACACATCTCGGCTGTATATCAAACATCCTCATCAAACCGACGCCCCCTGTAGCGTATACATTCAGCAAAGGCGTCCCTGGCAATAAGCAATGAATGACGAATTACACCCGATGAAAATTACAATTATTAATACAAATCACTCTATAGCCAGGCTGTAAAACTCCGATAACGAGAATCAGAAGACACATTTATTATGCAGGAGGCCGCAATGTCAGATATTTACTCGGATATTGCTTCGCAACTGGGGATGTTCACCCAACCGACTGATGCGCTTCGCGAGCAGGGCGTTAGCCCGCCATCCAAGGAACAGCTGGACAAGATCAAAACCGCCATGGAAGAGCAGGGGCTCAATCCCGAAGACCATGTCGATTTTTCTCCAGAGGCCATGGCTAAGGCCATGGAATTCGTCCAGAAAAGTGAAGACTCTCCTCAAAGTGATTTGAAACAGCAACCTGAAGGTGACCAGAAACAGGGAGCCAAAGCCCAGGCAGGCGGTACAGGTATCGCAGGCGGCGTAGGTGCAACCGACAGCAGCGAAGAGTCCGACGATATCGAAGAGTTAGAAGAGGAAATCGAAGAGCTTGAGCAGGAAATTCGAGAACTTCAAGGCAAGACCGACGAACAGAGCAAGACAAAGCTGGAGCAGAAGCAGCAGGAGCTTTCCGCCAAGCAAGTGGAACTTGCCCAACTGCAAAGCAATGAGGCTTAACTCAACTCACAGCCTGACTCTCATTCTGTTCATCCCGCAGCGCTCCTCCTCGCGCAAAACATAATAAAGCCCGACACGGAGAACCGTGCCGGGCTTATTCAGTGGCCCGAAGGCCTTGCGATCAAATCAGCTTATTTAAAAGCCTTGCCCTGGAAGTCAGGCACGATCTGCTTTTTGCGGGACATGCAGCCCTGCATCCAGAAGCTCTTGTCTGCGGCGTCGATGCCGAAGGCCTTCTTGAAGACGGCCTTGTCATCGGTCACGTACAGAATCTCGGAGCCTTCCTTCATGATGTCGGTCAGCATCAGGATCACGGTGTGGTGGCCCTTCTCTTCCTTGACCTTGGCGATGTCAGCGTACAGGTCGTCAACCAGGGGCAGGAGCATGGCACCATCAACGACTTCCAGCTGGCCGATGCCAACGCCGTTGCCGTCCATGTCGAAGTCCTTGTAGTCACGGAAGACCAGCTCGCGGATGGGGGTTCCGTCCACGGCGCTCTTGACCTTGAACATCTCCAGGCCGATCTCCATGGGATCAGCAACGCCGGCGATCTTGGCCAGAGCTTCAACAGCCTTCTTGTCAGCGTCGGTGCAAGTCACGGACTTGAACATGACGGTGTCGGACAGGATGGCACACATCATAGCGCCGGCGATACCCTTGGGGATCTCGACGTTGTAGAAATCGTACATGTTCTTCAGCACGGTGCCGGTACAACCAACAGGCCAGACCCACATTTCCAGGGGCTGGGAAGTGGCCAGGTCACCAAGCTTGTGGTGATCCACAACAGCCACGACTTCGGCTTCGCCGATGTCGGAAGGCAGCTGGGACAGCTCAGTGGTATCTACAACGGCGACCTGCTGGCCGGCCACGGAGGTCACGACCTCAGGAGTGGCAAGACCAAACTTCTCGAGCACGTAAGCGGACTCGGGAGTCACTGCGCCCTGGGCAACGGCCTTGGCGTCTTTGCCAAGTTTGCTGGCCAGATCGGCGTAGGCAATAGCGGAAACAATGGTGTCGGTATCCGGGTTCATGTGACCGAAAACGAGCATTGGAGATCCTCCTCTAAGTATTGACTGAATTCCTTAAACGTCTCTCTTGCGCACAAAGCTTGTGCCAAATAGCACAAAGCTTAGCGCCTGCCAAGAGGGGATCAGGAATGAAATACGATTTTTGATTGGAAGGGGGAATCTCAACCCATAAATAGGCTAAGCATTGCGACGCCGCAGGCGCCCAGAACAAGAATGACATAGGCCCCTGGCACCCGAAGCGCCAGCATGCCTCCAAGTGTGGCTCCAATCCAGAGATACCCCCAGGAGAACATTTCAGAGGGAGGACGTAACAAGCCGTGAGCAAGCAGCCACGAGGTCAACGCCACAAGTGAAGTCATCGTCAGCAGGAAAAACAGAAAATATGCGGTGAGAGTCTGGGTGATAGCGCGCCGGATGAGCCGCCCAGGAGCATAATCCCCCTGCCGTTCAGAACGGAGCCAACTCTGGAGTATGTTGTAGCCACGGTCCTGTCTGCGGCGATGCGCCTGTTCCAAGCGCGAACTAATCCAAGCCAAGGGGAACGCCAAAAGAATGGGAAAGACGACTTGCGCAGGATTACTGAAACCAAACACCGTTGTCAGACACAAGGCAGCCAGATTCGCTGCAGCGGCATTGGGGGGGATGAACGTCCCCGCTGGAATCAAATCCAGCCAGAACAGTTCGAAAACCAAAGCAACGGACACTCCAAGGGTGACGTTGCCCGTCAGCAGGCCCCAGACAAGGCCCTGTACCAGTGGGCGCTCAACAATGCCAAGGTTCAAGGAAAAACGAAGAAAGGCGAATAAAGTATACAGGCTGGTGGCCGTCAGAATCCAGATAATGGCCGCGGTGGACACCTCTACCATGATCGACTGACCTGGATTGGTTGGTTAGGCACGCAGCGGAAATCAAGATCAACGTCGTTGTCATCGAAATATTGCAGGCAGGAGCGATCATGACCATCCAGGGCCACATGCGCGCAGACTTGCTCCTTGCCTGGGCCATAATGCATATTCCCGAGGTTCAAGGATTTGAAAGCCAATCCCTTCTGATGGGCCCGCCTTGCATCGACACAGGAGGAAAACAGCACCAGTACATCGGGTTCTTCCACGGCATAAGCACGTGACATATATTCATGCGTATCCTCGACACACACAAATATCTTGTCGATATGACTGGGAATAGCCAGGCCCATGATCTCCTGGCGCAGAGGATCGCCGCACACCTCATCGTTGGCCACAATGATCGTGCGGGATTTCGTATACGGCAGCCAGGTTTCGATGATCTGCCCGTGGATGAGTCGATTGTCCACTCGAACCCAGAACACGGCCCTACCCTCCGGCGACTTTCTTTCGCAACACCTCACCGGCCACAACGATGCCCTGCATGCCAGCGCTCTTGGCTTCATCCGCCAGCTTGGCCAGAGGCATGGAACGCATCCCCAGAACCTTGAGCAGCATGGGCAGGTTGACCCCGGTGATCACCTCGAGCTTATAGGCACCGAGCAGTGAGAGACTCAGGTTGGTAGGAGTTCCGCCGAACATGTCGGTCAGAATCATCACTCCCCCGCCCTTGTCCACGGACTCCACAGCCTGACGCAACGATTCAACGATGTCGTCCATGCCGTGGGAAATGTCCACGCTCACAGAGACACAATCGTTCTGTTCTCCCAGGATCATCTCGGCCGCGGCAATCAGCCGTGTGCCGTAATCCGTGTGCGTGGCAACAACCACGCCCACATTCTTGATCTTCTTGGTTTCTTTGCTCATGTATTATGTTCGTCCGGGGGACAGCGACGCCCATCACCTCAGCAAGATGCCGTCCCTATTCTAGGTCGAGGTGGCGATGTTCAAGAAAGACTGCATAATCCGACTTGCGCAAGGAGTCAAAGACGGCCTCGGCAGTAGCCACTGATCGATGACGTCCGCCGGTACAGCCAAAAGCCAGTGTCAGGC
Source organism: Desulfovibrio ferrophilus (assembly GCF_003966735.1). Taxonomy (NCBI): domain Bacteria; kingdom Pseudomonadati; phylum Thermodesulfobacteriota; class Desulfovibrionia; order Desulfovibrionales; family Desulfovibrionaceae; genus Desulfovibrio; species Desulfovibrio ferrophilus. The sequence goes on along the minus strand of NZ_AP017378.1, from coordinate 915,701 downwards.
GGTAACGCCCCTCGCGGGCATAGCATGGCAGGATATAGTTCAAATATTCCATCTGGTGTCGTAAAAACTCGCTGCCCTCGTCCGAACCAAGAACAAAATCCGCAATAGGCTTGTCCTTGCCCGACATGGGACGAAGCTTCTCGTCAAAATACGGATTCGGCAGGAAACGCAGGTCAAACACCATGTCTGCATCTGTGGGAACCTGGTGCTTGAAGCCAAAGGACAACACGTAAATCCTGAGCCCCCACTGTCTCTCTTTCAGGAAATTCCACTTCTCCTGCAAGAAGCGTCTGAGATCGTGGATCGAGTAGTCCGTCGTATCAACGACCAATTCGGATCGTTCGCGGACCGGGAACAACCTCCTACGCTCCTCTTCCATGGCACGCTCAAGGCCAAGTTCTCCTTCCAGGGGGTGAGGGCGGCGGGTAGCGGCATAACGCCGCATCAGGACAGGGGCGCTGCATTCGACGTAAACAAGACGGGGTCTGGCTCCGATGGCTTCCAACTCGCCCAGGGCCAGCGGCCACTGCTTGGCAAAATCGTCGCCGCTGGCGTCCAACCCCAGGGTCAGCCCGCGATGACGAAAATCCTTCTGCGTGCGAAACAGGCGAACCATCTCCGGCATCACCAGAGGCGGTAACCCATCCATGGTCAGAAATCCGAGGTCCTCAAAGACTTTGAGCGCTGTCGACTTCCCGGCACCCGAGAGCCCGGTGAGAATAATAACCGGAAACTCACCACCATCGGCTCTGACCGGCTTCATCGAGCTCAGGCCCCCTTGAGCAACCGCCACAGGTCATCGCCCGTATCGGCCTCGACAAATGATTTCCTAAAGGAATCTTCCTTGAGCAGGCGTGAGATATGGGCCAGGACACGCAGATGCATGCCTGCCACCTGTTCTGGAGCCAAAACCAGGAAAAAAATATGACAAGGCTTTTGGTCCAGGGCTTCGTATTCGACGCCCCCCGCGCTGCGGCCAACAACCACGACAATATTTTCCAGGTTATCCAACTTGCCGTGAGGAATGGCAATACCATCCCCAATACCAGTTGTGCCCAGAGTCTCGCGTTCGGTCAGGACCTCAATTGCCGTGTCCCGATCCAGTTCCGGCAGTTTATCCACTGCCGCCGCCACAAGCTCGGCCAGGACCTGTTTCTTGGTCCCGGCCTTGAGCTTGGGCAGAATTAAATCCCTATCCAGCAAATCTCCGAGCTTCATTTACTTACATCCCAGGGTCAATCAGTCCATAATCTCCGTTCTTACGGAGGTAGATCACATTGATTCGTTCGGATTCTGCATTATGAAAGACCAGGAACTCATAGCCCAGGGAATCCAGCTGCAGGGCGGCTTCTTCCACGGCCATGGGCTTGGGTTCATAGGAGTCACTTTCCTCAATGGTAGGAACGCGCTCTCCGGCGGCAGAATCAGCAAAGCTGATAACGTCCATGCGGACTGAGCCTCTCGCCTGACGACGATCCTTGGCCTTTTCGCGAGTCTTGCGGACCTGAGCATCAAGCTTATCCAGAACCAGGTCAACGGTGGAGTACATGTCTTCAGATTCTTCAACCGCCGAGATGTGCAATTCATCACCGGTGAATACGACGTCCGCCTTATGCCGGAACTTGTCGACCGAAAGATTGACCTGAAGCAGGGCATTCTCGGTCCTGTCGTACTTGAACAGCTTTTCAAATCGGGTGGAGGCGTAATTCCTCAGATGGTCGGACGGTTCAAAGTTCTTGAAGTTGTACTTGATTTGCATAGGCGTCCTCCTAACTTAAGCTGTGGAACCGGGAATCCCAGTCACTTCCAGTGTAGGATGAATCCAACGCAAAATAAAGGGCTTTGCACCATTGTGCCCGCTAAAAAATCTGCTTGCGCTTGGACGAGGAAAGAATGCCCAACGCACTCCGATACTTGGCAACCGTACGGCGGGCAATGTTGACCTGAAGTTCGCCTTTGAGCATTTCGGCGATTTTCTCGTCTGACAAGGGCTTGCGGGGATTTTCGCTTCCGATATAGCCCTTGATCATGGCCTTGACGGATTCGCTACCCACCTGAGAGCCATCATCCAACCCCAAAGCACTATTGAAGAAAAATTTAAGCTCGTGCACACCGTGAGGAGTAGAGACGTACTTGCTGGTGGTGATGCGACTGATGGTGGATTCATGCATCTCTATATCGTCCGCAACATCCTTCAGGATCAGCGGCTTCAGTTTCTTCACCCCGTGGCGGAAAAACTCTTCCTGAAACCTGACGATACTCTCCATGACCTTGTAGAGCGTCCGCTGGCGCTGATACAGGCTCTTCATCAGCCAGACTGCAGAACGCATCCTGTCCTGCATGTATTCTTTATCTTTGGAGTTTGTGGTCTTGACGGAATCCACATAATAGGGGCTGACCTGCAATCGGGGGAGTCCTTCTTCATTCAGGACGATAACGAATTCACCATCGTATTCGTAGACGAACACGTCCGGGCTCACATACTGCGGCTCGCTCCCGGCAAAAGACGATCCGGGCATGGGGTCCAAGGTCTGAATAACATCCAGATATTCCTTGAGTTCTTCCATTGAAATCTTGAATTTGCGGGCAATAGGCTTGTAGCGGCGCTTCTCCAGATCCTCAAGATGCTCGGAAACCAGCGAGACAAGAATGGGGTCATCCATATTATAGGCATCCAGCTGCACCAGTAGGCATTCACGCGGATCGCGTGCGGCAACACCCAAGGGGTCAAAACGCTGCATGCGCAGAATAACGGACTCCACCTCGGCAGAGGTCGCCTGCACAGACACAGGCATATGCTCCAACTGATCTGCAATTTCTTCGGCAGTGGCTCTCAGATACCCAAGCCCATCGAGATTACCGATAATCTGCTCACCAATTTGAACATCCAGCTCAGAGGCACCGGAAAGCCTGAGCTGCCAATCAAGGTGACTCTCAAGGGAAGGCTTGGCAGACAGACGGGCCTCAAAGGACATGCCCTCTTCCGGTGTCTCGTACTCACGTCCCACCGCCTGCTTGGCCGTGGATGAAAACTCGCCCAGATAGCTTTCCCACTCAGCCGTCTTGGCCAGGTCCTGTTCAACGGATTCGTCGTTGTAAGTCTCTTCCTTGGTCGGTGCGGCCTGCTCCTCTGCAGGGCGTTCCACAGCCTCTTCCTCGGGCTTCTCCTCCAGCAGCGGATTCTCAAGCAACTCCTGCTGGACCATGTCCAACAATTCAAAACGTGACAGTTGCAACAGCTTGATCGCTTGCTGCAGCTGTGGCGTCATGACCAACTGCTGTGAAAGTTTGAGCTGCTGCCTGAGTTCCAATCCCATAATATAATCGCTTGTTGGAGGGTAGAGAGGTCGAGAATCCGGTCAATACCGGTGAGATCTATGGCAATGCACCGTTATCCATAACAAAAAAAGTGGCATTCCTCCTGGCACGCCCATTTAGAGCGCATCAAGACAATGCCACAGACACGATAGCCTTGCAATAGAAATGGCAAGGTTTTTGTATAGGGAGAAAGATCTATTAGGACAGGCTGTTAAAGACAGAAACCTTCGCCAAGATACACTCTTCTGGCCTTTGGATCATCTATAATTTCCTGGGGAGTACCCGACAGAATGATCCGCCCTTCATAGACCAGATAGGCCCGATCACAGATGCGCAAAGTCTCGCGCACATTGTGGTCGGATATCAGAACGCCAATGCCCTTTTCCTTCAGACCACGCACGATCCCCTGGATATCATCCACGGCAATGGGATCAATACCGGCAAAGGGCTCATCCAGCAGCATGAACTTGGGATCAAGGATCAACGCCCGAGCGATCTCCAAGCGACGGCGCTCGCCACCGGAAAGATGCATGGCCTTCTGATCGGCCAATTTGGTGATGCCCAATTCATTCAGCAGATGATCGGCCTTGGCCCTTTGTTCCTTATGAGACAGGCCCGTGTGCTCCAGGATGATCTCCAGGTTCTGACGCACCGAGAGCTTGCGGAAGACTGAGCTTTCCTGAGGCAGATAGGACAGGCCCAGTCGGGCCCGGTCATGCAAAGGCAGAGAGGCCAGCTCGGTTTCATCCAGACGAACGCACCCGCCGTTGGGCTTGATGATGCCCACCAGCATGTAGAAGGTCGTCGTCTTGCCCGCGCCGTTGGGACCAAGCAGCCCCACCACTTCGCCCTGTTTCACTGAAAGTCCGATGTCGTGCACGACCTCGCGCTGGCCGTAACGCTTGCAAAGGTCTTCTGCCAGGAGCACTGCCATTACTGAGTCTCCCCGTTGGAAGCAGGAACTTCAGGCTGTGCGTCATCTGCTGCGGGCTTGGTCTCAGCAGCAGGTTTGCCTGCGTCCTTAGGCGTAAAGAAGATGGCTTCCACCTGGGTGTTGCCAGTCCCTTCGACCTCGCTGCGGTTCTCCTTCAGATAGAGACGAATGATCTTGCCCTGAATGGTGTTCTTGCCATCGACAAGGCGCGGCCACTCTTCCATCACAAGCAGATCCTTCTCCACCATATAGGTGGCCTTGCCGCAGAAGCCTTCCTTGCCCTCGCGCAGCATTCGCACCTTCTTCAAAGCCACGATCTTCTCGATCTCGCCCGGATCACCACCCAAAGGCGCAGCAGCTGCACCAGCCTTCTTCGTGGTCTGCTTGAGATGCACAATCATCTTCTGGGACCAGATCTGCATGTCAGGCCGGGTGACATGCACGTTGCCCGTAAACGTCACCTGGCTTCCACCCGACTCGTAGACCATGCGGTCCGAGGTGATCTTGGTGGGAATCTTGTCGTCCTTGGCAAAGGCAATGGAGGCAAACAGCCCGGTCAGAACCAAGGCCATGAGAATGAAATATGCTACGCGCTTCACTGTTGGCGCTCCTTTGCCGGGACAGCGGTCTGCTCAGACCAGAGCAGACTCGTGACGCCACCATCGGCTTTGATGTCGTTGGTCTTCATATCCATAATCAGGTGCGGGGCAGTCATCATCATCTCACCCTGCTTCATGCGAACATTACCGGTCAAGTCGATGTCTCGCGTCTCACCGCTGTAGAACAGATGATCGGCATACACCGTCGTCGGTCCCGACACAATCACCACGTCCGGCCACAGGCGGGCATCCCCGGAAGACTGTTCGACCTCGCCTTCCGTAGCGGTAACATTGACCTCCGAACCGTCCTGCTCCTGGTAGTAGATGACACGCGGGTTGTCCAACCTGACAAGCTGTTCATCCTTGAGATAATTGGCCTTGTCAGCCACAAGACGCCAGCTGGCCTTGCCTTCGGAGCCCTGTGACAACTCAACCTGTTGCAAGGCCACGTCCACATCAAGTTCCTGAGCCAATTCGGCCACGGCAGCAACATCATTTTTCATACGTTGCCACAGCCAACCGCCAACAAGCGCCAGAACGACCAGCAGCACAGCAATCCAGGGCAAGAAACGTTTCATCGATTGCCCCATTCTTCCCACAAGGCATCCAGGTCACCCCGGGCCTCGAGGATATGACGAATGGCCTCGCGCACGGCACCTTGGCCACCATGGGCCTCGGTGATGAAATCGGCCATTACGAGAATCTCGGACTGGGCATTGGCGACCGCCATGGGCAGCCCCACGGCCCGCATGGGGCCAGCGTCAACCCAATCGTCGCCCAAATAGGCCACTTCGGACAAATCCAGCTTCAAGCGCTCGCAGATGCCCTCAAGCAGGGGAATCTTGGCCAGATGCCCGGCATGGTATTCGGTGATGCCCAACTCGCGCACCCGGGTTTCCACCGCCGGAGAATCCAGACCGGTAATCACGGCCACTTCCAGCCCGGCAGCTTGAGCCAGCTTGATGCCCAGCCCATCCTGGACGTTGAAACGCTTGGATATATTGCCCTGATGGTCGTAGTACAGACCGCCGTCGGTCAGCACTCCGTCGACATCCAGGACCAACAGACGAATTTTCGCCGCCTGCTCCTTGTCCTTAACATTCATATTTCAGGCTCCACAGGGTCATCAAATCCCTGAGCAGGGCTTCGAGGTTTTCAAGCGGCCAGGAGTTGGGACCATCACACAGCGCCTTGTCCGGGTCCGGGTGGGTTTCCAGAAAGACTCCCGAGGCTCCGGCAACAACAGCGGCACGGGCCAGAGTGGGCACGAATTCGCGCTGCCCGCCTGAACAACCGCCCTGCCCGCCCGGCAACTGCACGGAATGCGTGGCGTCAAAGACAACCGGACAACCGTGCGAGGCCATAATGGGCATGGAGCGCATATCCACAACAAGGTTGTTGTAGCCATGGCAGGCACCACGTTCGGTGAGCCAGAGCTTCTCGTTACCGGTGCTTTTGACCTTGCTCACGACGTTGGCCATGTCCCAGGGGGCCAGAAACTGCCCCTTTTTGACATTGAGCACACGCCCTGTGTTTCCGGCTGCCACCAGCAGATCCGTCTGGCGACAGAGAAAGGCCGGAATCTGAATGACGTCCGCCACCTCAGCCACCACGGCAGCCTGTTCAGGCTGGTGGATGTCCGTGACCACGGGCAGGCCGAAGGTCTCCTTGACCTCGGCAAGCATCTCCAGCCCCTTATCCATGCCCGGCCCGCGAAAGCTGGTCACGGACGTACGATTGGCTTTGTCGAAGGAGCCTTTGAAGATCACGGTCAGTTCGAGCTTTTTGGCAACCTCGGCAATATGCCGCGCAGCGGTCATAACCACATCACGGCTTTCCAAAGCGCAAGGCCCTGCGAGAACGAAGGGCCCCTTGCTGGTGGCGGCGAACAGCTGTTCAGACGTCATGAGTTCCTACTTCTTGCCGTATTTCTGCGCCCTTGACGCGCCAATGAAGGCAGCGAACAGCGGATGCGGGCGCATGGGATTGGACTTGAACTCGGGGTGGAACTGGCAACCCAGGAACCACGGATGGTCGGCAACCTCGACAATCTCAACCAGTTCTCCGTCAGGAGACAGGCCGGAGAAAGTCAGGCCCTTTTCGCCGAGCATGTCGAAGTATTCCTTGTTGAATTCATAGCGATGGCGGTGACGCTCATCGATGTTGGTGACCTGATAGGCAGCGTCGGCCTTGGTGTCCTTGACCACGGCGCAGGGGTACGCGCCCAGGCGCATGGTGCCGCCCTTGTCGCTGGACTCGTCGCGCACTTCCTTCTGCTGGCGCTGGAAGTCATACCATTCCTTCATCAGGTAGATCACCGGATGCGGGGTGTTCTGGTCGAACTCCTCGGAATTGGCATTATCCAGACCGACAACGTTGCGCGCGAACTCGATCACCGCGCACTGCATGCCAAGGCAGATACCGAAAAACGGAACCTTGTTCACGCGGGCATATTCAATGGCCTTGATCTTGCCTTCCACGCCGCGCGAGCCAAAGCCACCGGGTACGAGCACGCCGTCCAGGCCTTTGAGCTTCTTCGCCACGTTCTTGGCGGTGATTTCCTCGGAGTTCAGGTACTCCAGGTTCACCTTGACGTTGTTGGCCACGCCACCGTGCACCAGGGCCTCGTGCAGGCTCTTGTAGGCCTCCTTGAGGTCCACATACTTGCCAACGATACCAATGGTGATTTCACCCTTGGGGTTATCCAGCTTGTATGCCAACTCCTGCCAGGGGGTCAGGTCCGGGTTCTTGGCCGGGAGCTTGAGCATGATGGCGAGCTTCTGGTCGATGCCTTCTTCGTACAGGTTCAGGGGAACCTTGTAGATGCTGTCCACGTCCACAGCGGTGAACACGGCGTCTTCATCCACGTTACAGAACAAGGCGATCTTGGCCTTCAGGCTGGCGTCGAGGTCGGTCTCGGCACGACAGAGAATAATGTCGGGCTGGATACCAATGGAGCGCAGCTCCTTGACGCTGTGCTGGGTGGGCTTGGTCTTCAGCTCGCCCGCAGTCTTGATATAAGGCACCAGGGTCAGGTGAACGTAGAGGCAGTTTTCCTTGCCCAGATCACCGCGCAACTGGCGGATGGCTTCCAGGAAGGGCAGGCCCTCGATATCGCCGACGGTGCCGCCGATCTCGATGAGCGCCACGTCGAGGTCATCGTTGCCGAGTTGAATCACGGCCTTTTTGATCTCATTGGTAATATGCGGGATGACCTGCACGGTACCACCCAGGTAATCGCCACGGCGTTCCTTGGTGATGACCTTGTGGTAGATGGAGCCGGAAGTGTAGTTGTTCTTCTGGCTCATGGGCACGTCGAGATAGCGCTCGTAGTGGCCCATATCCAGGTCGGTTTCGGCCCCGTCGTCGGTGACGTAGACTTCCCCGTGCTGGAACGGGTTCATGGTACCCGGGTCCACATTGATGTACGGATCGAGCTTCTGAATGGTGCACGTCAAACCACGTGCTTTCAATAGAGCTCCGATGGAAGCCGCAGAGAGTCCCTTGCCGAGGGACGACAGTACGCCGCCAGTAACGAAGATGAATTTAGTTTTCATACTCCGGACCTTCCCCTTGTCGTAATACGTTCAACTACAACGCGGCGAGATACACGCAAGGTGCACCCACGCCACGATTAATCCACAATACAGCACGGTTCAGCCCGCCGCATCCTGAGCTGATTCGGCGGGCCGTTTTTTGGGGGCAAAATTCCTATAACAACCTAAAAAGGCTATGATTTCCGGGATAATTAACGACGAAGTCGCCATGGTCCCTTATTGACGATAAGAGCTTGTGTCATTATGGTCCCACTGTTTCGCGTAAGCTAGTCAACGGGTATGCCCCTGTCAAGAAAACTTCTGGAGGAATCAATGGCCCAGGTGAAGGCTCTGGTCATCACGGGATACGGTACAAACTGCCACGCCGAGAGCGCGCATGCGGCCACACAGGCCGGTGCGGACTCTGCCACCGTGGTGTATTTTTCTGATCTCGTGGCCGGACGCAACCGTCTCGAGGATTATAATTTTCTGATCTTCCCCGGCGGATTTCTGGACGGAGACGACCTGGGTGCGGCACAGGCTGCCGCCCTGCGCTGGAAGTTTGCCAAGACCAAGGACGGCCACGCCCTGCTCGATCAACTGAAAGCCTTCTTTAACGCAGGCGGCCTTGTCATGGGCATCTGCAACGGCTTTCAGCTTCTGGTCAAGCTGGGCCTCTTGCCCGGCCTGAACGGCGAGTACTTTGATCGCCAGGTTTCCCTGTCTCTGAATGATTCCGCAAAATTCGAGGATCGCTGGGTCCAGCTGAAGGCCAACCCCAACAGCCCCTGCGTCTTCACCAAGGGTATCGACACCCTGGATCTGCCCATCCGCCACGGCGAGGGCAAGCTGATCCCCAAGGACGACGCCACCCTGCAAGCACTCATTGACAATAATCTCATCGCCTTGCAGTATGCGCACCCCGAGTCCGGCGCACCCACGCAGGAGTATCCGTTCAACCCGAACGGCTCCCCGCATGCCATTGCCGGACTGACCGACCCGTCGGGCCGGGTGCTGGGTCTGATGCCCCACCCCGAAGCATTCAACCACAAGACCAATCATCCCAATTGGACCCGTGGCATTGATACTCAGCTCGGAACCGTTCTCATGGAGAACGCGGTCAACCATTTGAAAGGTCAGTAACGCCTGCCCGCACAGGGCACGCGCTTAAAAATTCCAGAGGGGAGTTCCGCCGCATGCTGCGCGATCCGGGTCCCTCGGGCCTGCGGGGCTCCCCTCGGGATTCAATCATGACAAACGCCATCCTCACCCCTCCTCCCGGCTGGGACAGCTGGGAATCCATCATGCACCGCGCACTGGCGCAGGCCCACAAGGCTGCTCAACACGGCGAAGTGCCCGTGGGCGCGATTCTGTTGAGCCCGACCGGCGAGGTCCTTGCCGAGGCCTGCAACGCACCGCTGACCATGAACGACCCCAGCGCCCATGCCGAAATGCTGGTGCTTCGGCGCGGCGCGGAAAAAATCGGTAACTACCGGCTTACGGACTGTGTGCTGGCCTGCACTCTGGAACCCTGCATGATGTGTCTGGGTGCCATGATTCACGCCCGCATCGGCGGATTGATCTTCGGCGCACGCGACCTGAAATCCGGCGCTCTGGTTTCGCGCATGGACGGGGCGGACCTGCCCTTCATGAACCATCGCTTTCCGTACATCGACGGCATCCTGGCCGACGAATGCAGCGCGGTCCTCACAGACTTCTTTCAGAACAGACGCTCCAAATAGCCCCCCAGCCTCACTCCGCACCTCGACACGCCCGTCCACTCCACGCGCACACGCAGCAACGGCCGCCCAAAGGCGACCGCTGTCACAAAAGAAGAATGGACTGAGTAGCGAGGTCTTCAGATACCAGCGCCCGGGGCCATCAGACCTCGAAAGTGGCGTTGCACAGATCGCGTATCAGACGCCCCGTCCAGGGCAACCCCCGGCCCGAAGTACAGCCAGCGGCATTCAGGCGATGCGCCGCCAACTCGCAATCACCATCCGAAGGCGCACCCATGCGCGTCAGTTCCCGAACCAGCCCCAAGACCTCCGAGGCATGGACCTCGGACAGCGGCACAGCACCTGTGCCCGAGGCATCGATACCAAGCCCCATGAGCATCACATCCAGATTGATCCCGTTCATGGCGCGAAGTTGCCCGGCGACCTTGGCATAGCCAGTGGTTCTGGCAAGGCCGGACTGTTCCATCAGCTTCAGGGCGCGGGCATAGTGACGGGCAGCCATGCGCACCACTCCCTGGTCCTTGTAGATACGGGCCATATGGCGCGCCGCACTCACCTTGCCCTGGAATCCGTGCAGATCATAGGCTTTGGAAATGGCCTGTTGGAAGAAATGGTCGGCAGCCATGAAGCGGCCCTCACGCGCTGCCTGCAATCCCCGCTCGTAGTACTCGTGAACATGCTCGAACGAACTCATAGGCGGACTCCTTCCCGTATATTCAATATGATCATTTTCGTATGGAATCGCAACACAAAAACAACCATTTCGGTCCGCCTGAATCCCTCGCTATCAAGCTCGATTCATGAAATCCTGCATTCGAGGGCAGTTGCCCCTTGCATCCCTCGCCGTTTTCACCTAAAAAATCCCCTCGCCTTCGGGCGATGGCCGATGGTAACGTTGTTGCCACACACGCGGAGAGGTAGCGAAGTCCGGCCGTAACGCGCTCGACTCGAAATCGAGTTACGGGTTCATAGCCCGTACGTGGGTTCGAATCCCACCCTCTCCGCCACAAAAAACCAAAGGGTTTCAGTCAGATGACTGAAACCCTTTTTTGTTTTTCCTAATGTATTCCTAACTCGCCTCACCAGACGCCATTGCACACTAAATCAGTATACTTATTTTATTAAATTAGAATAACCTAATCATTTCTATATTATATTACACTAAATTAGAAAATGTATAGAAAGTTGCTTGACTCAGAGAAGACCGAAATTATCGTCTAATGGAACCAATTAGCAAGGCACATTTAGATGAAGTTTCTCGACAAATACAATCGTAATGCAAGGTACTACCCCGTACTTCTGGCGCTTTTACCACTTGGCATAGTGGTCGCTAGCTTTTTCCCAGACAGCTTTTCCGGCTCTAAAATCTTATCCGGCCTCCTTACCAGTGGAGGACTCACCCTCTTTTTAGCTCACCTCGGACGAGATCGAGGCAAAAAGATCGAACCACTCCTGTACGAGAAATGGGGTGGCAAACCCACAACACTCACGCTCAATCCCAACACCACAACACTCAATAAAGCAGCCCTTAAGCGCATCCATGCAAATTTAGGACAACTTCTCGGCCACCCACTACCGTCTGAAGAAGAAGCCGCAAGCTCACCCACCGAAGCGAATGCTCAGTATGACAGCACAACTGCCTATCTGCGCGAGCAGACGAGAAACACAAAATCTTTTCCTCTAGTATATGAGGAACTTATAAACTATGGCTTCAGGCGAAACACCCTTGGCTTAAAACCACTCGGAATACTCACTTCAAGCTTAGGCGCATTGGCTATCATTCTTCACGACCTACCGCCCACTAAGGCTGAAATCAACTTAGCATGGGCCACCAGCTTACCCGCCATCTCTTTTTTCTCATTCTCTTTATGCCTTCTCCTGCTTATCTCCTGGATTTTCATAATAAGGGAACCATGGGTGAAAACGGTTGCCTACGCGTACGCTGAACGTCTGATTTCTTCAGCCGAAACCATCAAGCAAACAAAGATAGGAGATAATTAGCATGACAGCCACCTTAACCTTCCACCCTCTGGGCAACGCAGACAGCACACTGATCAAACTGGCCAACTCGCAACTCGTCTTAGTTGACTACGCGGACATGTGCGATCCATCAGACCCAGGCGACAAACGATGCAACCTTCCTCGCGAACTACACATAGCGCTTGCTCAAGCGCAACAAACTGACTTTAGAGTTGTCTGCTTCACCCACCTAGATGAAGACCATGTGAAAGGGACACGAAATTTTTTCTGGCTGGACCACCTCAAAGAAACCCAAAAAGAAGGCCGACCTAAAATTGAAGAGCTTTGGGTTCCTGCCGCAGCGATCACGGAAGTTGGAGTTGAGGACGATGCATGGTGTGTGCGTCAAGAGGCTCGCTACCGCTTAAAGCGGGGAGATGGAATCAAGGTATTTTCTCGCCCCGAATCACTCAAAAAGTTTCTCGAAGGCGAAGGGCTTTCAATCAAAGACAGACGGGATTGTATCGTGGACGCAGGGGAACTTGTACCAGGCTTCCAGATCGAAGCCCCAGAGGCCGTAGAATTCTTCGTCCACTGTCCATTTGCATGGCGGCAAGACGAAAACACTCTTGAAGACAGAAACCAAGATTCAATCGTATTTCAAGCCAGATTCAGAGAAAGCGACTCCACAACCAACGCCATCTTTGGTTCAGACGTCGACTCCGAGACTCTTAGCCAGTTAGTGCACATCTCAAAAAGCCATGGCAATGAAGATCGTCTTGAGTGGGACATCTTCAAAATACCTCATCACTGCTCCTACAAGACCCTTAATAAAAACGATAGAGGGGAAGACACCACCACCCCTGAGCCTAACGTAAAATGGCTTTTCGAAACACAAGGAAACGCTGGCGGCCTGATCGCTTCGACAAGCAAACCTATCCCTCAAAAAGGCTCCGATGAGGACAAAGCCCCTCAGCCTCCCCACAGGCAAGCCGCATCATACTACTCTAATGTCGCAGGCGAAAAAGATGGGGAATTCCGTGTAACTATGCAATACCCATCCTACCTCGACCCGAAACCATTCAAAATTGAAATCACGCGGTACGGAATCCGAACAGTTTCAGACATCACAAGCGGCGCGGCCGCAGCAGCATTAACACCACAGCGCGCTGGGTAAAAGCAATGCATGAATGGTTTAACCAATTCGCCCCAATAGAAGAAACTGATTTAAGACTTCCGCTGGCCATCAATTTCGCCAATTACATTCGAAAACACGGTCATCCTATAGCTAAAATCACAGGGTTCTTGCGATGCAATGAGAGGAGCATTGATGTCATTTTAATTCAAGTTGAGAGTGGAATGCCTCAACGTCCCCCGTACGCCATACATCGCCATGAAATAATTGGCGTATGCTTTCCTCAGACAGATGAATATCCTCGTGTTTTTTCAACACGCCCGGATTTCCCCGACACCCCACATCAAAATATAGCAGCAAAAGGACTACCATACAGCCTATGCATTGACGAAAGACCATGGCGGGAAGCTAAACTCACACACACTTCAGCCGACTTACTCTACAGAATAACAAATTGGTTCAATAGAATCTTAACAGACGAACTCCATGGTGCAGAACAGGCCCTCGACCCATACCTGCTCCCTGGAACATCTTTTACTGTCATATTCAAAGAAGAGGTTTTTAAACAACAAGAGGGAGAAGAGAAGGATATTGTCTGCATCGGAATACCAAACACAAGAATACTCATCGCAAAAAACTCAGATCAGAACGATAAAGAAAAAGCAAGTTTTGAAGACGTCGTATTCCTCACATTCGAATTGCATCCAGACAAAATGAAAAGAATTAGAGTATCACCAGATACACTAGAGCTATTACACGACGAAATGTTTCAAAGGGGTGTCGATTTAATTCAAAGCATATATGACAAAACAAGAGAATGGACTGAAGAAAAAAGTAAATTGCAAAATTTCAGATTCGGATGCCATCTTGGGATACTTGTCAAAATGCCAATAATCCACCCACTCACGGGACACGCAGGCGCATCAAGTACAATTGCATTTGTCACCGAAAACACCTTAGGAGAAATTGGAGTCGCTATTGATGCAATTGTTCACAACCCAGAAAAAGATGCAAGCGAATCTCAATATGGAGCAACAATAAACTTCGAAAAAACAGTAATTGAAAAAGAAAAACTTAGAGAATTCACAATAAGCGCAGCCGATGTCACAAGCTACTTCAACTCAAATCTTGCAGCGCGCCTAGCAGGATCAACGTCACATGACACAAGAAAAGTGACACTAATTGGCGCAGGAGCTATTGGCTCACTTGTCGCAGAATCTCTCGCACGTGAAGGCAGATATGAATGGACAATAATAGACGCCGACATTTTATTTCCACACAACCTCGCTCGGCACGCTCTGTCTGTCGGAGATATAGGACACCCAAAAGCCACGAGGCTATCTGAGCACCTCATATATGAGATACCTGCCACTCGCGCATCTGGATACTTCGCAGACATCATGTCTGAAAAAAGCGAAGTGAAACCAAAAATTGATGCTGCACTAAACGATTCGGACCTGATATTCGATGCTTCGGCATCAGTCCCAGTAAGTCGATACATAAACGACCTCGAAACAGAGGCACGCCGGGCGTCTTTTTTCTACAACGCAACAGGATCGACATCCGTATTAATGATGGAGAGCTCAAACAGATCAGTTGACATAAACAGCATCGAGTCCCTTTTCTACAGCACAATCATCACCACACCGCAAATCAACGACATATTAACTGTAAAGCCGGACCAAATACAGTATTCAGGAGACTGTAGATCACTGACAACTCGACTTGCATGCTCACGAGCGCAATTACTCTCAAACCTTATCGCCCAGGCCATACCAAACGCCACTGAACAAGACGATGCGCTTCTACAAATCTGGACCATCAGAAATGACGGCAGTATTTCAACAATGAGAATTACTCCTGATCCGCTTGAAACATTAATCAAAGATGGCTGGACCATTCGCATGCTCCGTCAGACGATGGAGAACATGACAAAACTTCGAAACGATAGATTGCCATCTGAAACTGGTGGAGTTCTCTTAGGAGTAGTAGACACCTACAAACAACGCATCGACATCGTTTCGGCTCTTCCGGCCCCCCAAGACAGCCAAGAACACCCACATGAGTTCATCAGGGGGACTTTGGGCGTCCTAGAAACCATAAAGGCTGCAGCAACCCAAACAGGAGGGCATATCCGCTACGTAGGCGAGTGGCACTCACACCCCCCCGGAGTCTCACCCCACCCAAGCTTCATAGACCTCACACAGCTAGCAGGGCTAACCTTAACTCTCGCAGACGATGGGAGCCCCGCCGTCCAACTTATCATAAGCGACCATGGGATAAGCGGAACGTTAGGGACAACTTCCCCCCTAAATTTAAATTAGGGGGACACCATACCTGTTTCGCAACCGTAAGGCCCCCCTCTTCACCCCAAAGCCAAAGGGTTCCGGCATCGATCGGAAGCCTTTCTCTATTTCCAGCCCCACCGCGAATGCCAGGTTGCCGCGCTCCCCAGCCCCACAGGACAAGACCAAAGTTGTGCTGATGCCGGGCGTGAGGTACAACCGCGAGGCGGACAAATCAAACACATACAGCTGCAACACCTTTGAAAAGTAGACTGCAATGCGAAGTGAAAAAATACTCATCCTCGGGCTGGGCGGCGTGGGATTCTATCTGGCCAAGGAACTGGTGCGCCAGGGACACGACATTACCATCATCGAACACAATCCGGACCTGGTCCGCCAGGCGGACAGCGAGATCGACGCCCGCATCATCCTGGGCGACGTGATGAGCTTCGACTACTGGAAACGTGCCAACGCCGACCATATCGAACACCTTATCGCCGTCACGGACAACGATTCGGTGAACATCATGGCCTGCATGATCGCCGACCGATTTGGCATCAAGAGCAAAGTCGCCCGCATTCGGACCCTGGAGATCTGGGAAAAGGATTCAATCCTGCGCCCCGAAGATCACAAAATCGATTTCATCATTCGTCCCGAGGAACTGACCGCGCAAGAGATCGCCCGTCTCATTACGCTGCGCGCGGGCAACGTGGTTATTGATATGGCCGAAGGCGCCATGAAGCTGACGTCCATGCGCATACCGGCCGACTCCCCCCTGGCGGGCAAAAAAATCCTGGACGTTTCCCGCGAGCACAAGGATGTCTTCTTCCGCATCGTGGCTATTGCCCGGGGCATCACCACCATCATCCCAAGCGGCGATCAGGAGCTTCTGCCCGGCGACCAGATCTTTTTCATGGCCACCAGCAAGGATTCGCCCATGCTCATGGAGCGCACCGAGGGCAAGGCGCAACGCAAACACCGGACCATGATCCTCGGCGGCGGCCTTATCGGCCGGCGGGTGGCGCAACTGCTGGAAAAATCGCATGACGTGCGACTTGTGGAGCGGGAAGAGAAACGCGCCGAGGCGCTTACCAACGAACTCGCGCATACCCAGATACTCCACGGCGACGCCTCCCACGCCGCGACTCTGGAGCAGGCAGGCGTGCTGGACATGAATTCCATCATCGCCGCTACCAACGACAACGAAACCAACATCATGAGCTGCATTCTGGCAAAGCATCTGCTCAAAACCCAAGGCCAGAACGGCCATTCCGGCGATAGCAAGACCATCGCCCTGGTGAACAAGGAAGAATATCTGGTATTGGCCGCCTCCATGGG
This sequence comes from Desulfovibrio ferrophilus, assembly GCF_003966735.1. NCBI lineage: Bacteria > Pseudomonadati > Thermodesulfobacteriota > Desulfovibrionia > Desulfovibrionales > Desulfovibrionaceae > Desulfovibrio > Desulfovibrio ferrophilus. The sequence goes on along the minus strand of NZ_AP017378.1, from coordinate 898,858 downwards.
ATCGGATGTGGCGCTCAACTCCAAGGTCATCGCCGGTAACGAAATCCTCAAATACCTACGCCGCGGCAAACTGCTTTCCATGGCGCGGCTGCACGGATTCGATGCCGAAGTGGTGGAAATCAAAGCCGACCACCGCTCCCCCATCACCAAAAAGCCACTTTCCAAGCAGGATCAGTTGCGGGACAAGATTATTATTGGCGCGTACCTGCGAGACGGTGAGTGGCAGATCGCCGTGGGTGACACGCAGATACAGGCCCAGGAACGGGTCATCGCCATCTGCGGTTCCGCCAATATCACCGATTTGCAGGATCTTTTCCTGCACTAGGGTCTATCGACACACCCTGGCGATTCGCCCCGCACAGCAAAAACCGGACGTGCCGATTTCCTCGGCGCGTCCGGTTTTTGGTTGGGTCGAAAAAAAGCCCTACTTTTTCCAGAAGGCAGGATAGAAGACCACCAACGCGCTGAACATTTCCAGCCGCCCTACCAGCATCATATAGCTAAGGAACCACTTGGCCGTATCGGAAAGAAAGGCGTAGTTCTGCGCCGGCCCCACTTTGCCCATGCCCGGGCCGATGTTCATGAGCGTGGCGATGACCGCGGACATGGAGGACGTCAGGTCCAGATCATCCGTCAACGAAACAAAGCATCCCCCCGCCAGGATCAGGAATATGTTCACCAGAAAGTAGCAAATGGCCCAGTTGACGAGGCGGTTGTCGATGGGCTGGCCATTGAGACGCACGCTGACGATGCTCATGGGCGAGAAGAAGATTTTCTTGATGTTCTTGATCATGAACTGCCAGATGATGACGTAGTGCACGATCTTGATGCCGGACGTGGTGGACCCCGCACACCCCCCTATGAAAAACACCGCGTACAGCACCATCTGCGCCGCATGCGGCCATTGTTCATAGTCCGCAGTGGTGAAACCCGTGGTGGTCAACAGGGAATTGATCTGGAAGGCGGAATACCGCAAGGCGTCCACGGGGCCGTATGTGCCCTTGGCCCACAGAATCCACGCCACCCCCACGCAGAAAAACAATGTGAGGTAGACGTACCACTGGAACTCGGTGTTCCGTACGACGGTGCGCCAGTCGCCGCGCAACAGATGCAAGATAAGGACGAAGCTCATGCCGCCCAGGAACATGAACAGGGTGGTGCTCCAGTCGATCCAGGCGCTATTGTAGTATCCCACGGAGAGGTTCTTGGTGGAATAGCCGGATGTGGAGAGCGCGCCGAAGGCATGACATATCGCGTCGAACCAGGACATGCCACCCAGCCAGAGCAGCACCATATGAATGGCGTTGAGGCCCAGATAGAGCCCCCACAGCAAGATCATGGCATTGCGGTTGCGCGGCAGGATGCGTTCACCCACGGGATTTTGTCCTGGGCTGGATTCTGCCCGGAAAATGCGCACCCCGCCCATGCCGTGGGGCAGGAAGATGATGGTCAACGTGAGGAAGCCCATGCCGCCCAGCAGATGGGTTTCACTTCGCCAGAAAAGCAAGCCGTGCGGTACCGCTTCGATGTCCGTAAGGATGGTGGCGCCACTGGTGGTATACCCAGACATCATCTCGAAGAATCCGTCAGTGAAAGTGGTGGTGCCGTAAATGTAAAAAGGCAACGCCGAGAAGGCGGAAATGAGCATCCAGCCCAGCACCGCGATGACGAAAGCGTCCTTGGTGGAGATATCCTGATACTTGCGGAACCCCCACCACATGGGCAGCCCCCAGGCAGTGGTGAGACCAAACGAGAGGAGAATGGCGAACAGGTCATCCTCGCCGTAGTACACGGAGCAAAGGGCAGGAAAAAGCATGGAAACGCCGGTGACCAGCATCAGGGTGCCCATGACGTAGGCGATGGATCGTAGGTGCATAATCAATCCGGTCAGCCGCTGCGCCAGAAACCATGATGGCCGAAGGGCACAGGACAGGCTGGAGGAGCGTACAATTCGCAGAAATATATACAAGAAGTTGATCTGCGCCGCAAGCTGAAACCAAAAACACGCACGAGGAATTAGGGGGACACAGGAATTAGGGGGACACCATACCGGAATTAGGGAGACACCACGAATTAGGGGGACACCATACCTATTTATTGAAACCGAATTAGGGGGACACCATACCTATTTATTGAAACCAATTGCCTCAAACACAACCATCACATTCCATTGATTATTCCCTTCACTCACCCATTGCACTTCCCCCTTGCCCGCGCTAGGAACTCCGCATGGGACACATCATCGCCAAGGATATCTACAGGGAATTGGGGGACAAGGTGGACGGAATGCCCGTCCGGATGCCGTGGTCCGACGCCATGCATCGGATGCTGAAGGCCATCTACACCCCAGCCGAGGCACAGTTCATTATCCGCATGCCGTACCGCCCCTCCACGGCCCAGCGCATTGGCCCCATGGTGGGCATGCAGGAGCCGGAGCTGTCCAAGACGCTCAACAGCCTCTGCCACAAGGGGCTGGTCTGCGACATCTGGCAGGGCGACCATTACCTGTACATGATCTCGCCATTTGTGATCGGCTTTTTCGAATTCACCATGATGCGAACCAAGGGCGAACTGGAACCCAAAAAATGGGCCGAGTTATTCCAGAGCTACATGTTCGGCAATCGGGATTTTCTGGAGGCCAACTTTGGCGATGGGCAGATCGTCTCCGTGATGCGCGCCCTGCCCCACGAGGAAACCATCCGCCAGCAGGATCACGTGGAAATCCTGGATTACGAGCGCGCTTCGGCCATGATCGAGGAAGCCTCCATCTTTGCCGTGGGGCTGTGCGCCTGTCGGCACGAAAAGCACCACATGGGCACCCGGGAATGCGACGTACCGCTGGAAACCTGCACCTCCATGGGACCGTCCGCGGAATTTCTGATCCGCAACGAATTCGCCCGCGAGATCCCCAAGGGCGAAATGCTCGACATCTTCGCCCGCTCCAAGGATTATGGATTCACCCTGTCCACCGACAACGTGCAGCAGGACGCCGGCTTCATCTGCCACTGCTGCGGGTGCTGCTGCAACCTGATGCATGGCATCAAGTACTCCGGCTACCCGGGGGTGCTGGTCTCGTCCTCGTTCATTGCCAAGGTGGATGCCGAGGCCTGCAACGGCTGCGGCAAATGCGCCCGCGCCTGCCCCATCGACGCCATCACCATCCACAAGGAACAAACCACCGAGGGCAAGCCCCACTGCTGGGCCGAGATCAACGAGGAGCTCTGCCTGGGCTGCGGCGTCTGCGCGCTCAAGTGCAAATTCGATGCTCTGGACCTGCGCAAGCGCGATCAAAAGGTCTTCCATCCCGAAGACAGCTTCGAGCGGGTGATCCTGCAATCCCTGGAACGGGGAACCCTGCAAAACATCCTGTTCGACAACCCCAATTCCAAATCCGACAATTTCTTCCGGGCCGTGCTGGGCGGTTTCCTCAAGCTGTCGCCAGTCAAGAAGGGGCTGATGTCCGACGCACTTCGGTCCCGGTTCATGCACGCCCTGCGCAAGGGTTCAGGCCAATAAGCCGAGCGTTGAAGGCAGCCACGGTGTGCGGCCCTCTCCGCAAAATACGACCTATCCCCATGACCGGATTGACCGAAAATCAACAGGCCTCCCAGCCACCCCACGGACCTGCCCGGTGCGGTTGACACCTGCCAACCAATCGGGCAGAGGGTATTCATTGTTGAATAACAAGGAGTTTGGATGTTCAGTCAGTTTATGGAGCTTGTGTCCGAAGTTGCCGAAATGAAGGGCAATCAACAGGCTTAAACGGCTTTCCCGCCGCAATCCCTTGCGGTCCGAAATCGAGGCGTTCCAGCCTGTCCGATTGGTGTTTCTTCCGAAGCAGTCATTTGTTGCGCCCTTTCATTTTCGCAACGCCTTCACCATCATGCAGATATCAAGGCCTTTGACCTCTGGTCATTGGCTGGCAATGATCATGACTCATGGCCGATGCACGCCACCGGCCGCAATACAATGGTGATGACACATGACAAATCATAAGGAATTGCAGGCAGATACTTCAGTCGCCCCAACAACTCTCCTCAAACTGGGCTGGGACAACCACTTCGACCGCCAACTGGCGACCATAACCACAACCTACGCCCACATTGCCCGCGTCATCAGCGTACAGCGCGGTCTCTTTCTGGTGTCGGACGGCAACAGCGAATGGCTCTGCTCCCCTGCCGGCAGACTGCTGCACTCCCACAAGGGAGACTATCCCGTCACCGGAGATTGGGTGTTCATCGACGACACCGTGGTGACCGGCGTCCTCCCCCGCAAGAACATCCTCTCCCGAGGAGAGGCTGGCTCGCGGGGGGGCCGGACAGGCGCAACCACACGCGAACAGGCCATTGCATCAAACCTTGATGCGGTGTTCATCGTGTGCGGATTGGATCGAGACTTCAACATCCGGCGGCTGGAGCGATACCTGACATTGGTCTACAACTGCGGGTTGTCCCCCGTGGTGGTGCTGACCAAGGCGGATCTGCACGAAGACTCGGAGTCATTCCGGATGGAGGTCGAGACCATCGCTTTCGGCGTGCCCGTCGTGCTGACATCCATGCTTGACGGCAGAGGCAGAAGCGAACTGGAAAGTCATCTTGGAGGCGGGCAGACGGTGGCCATGGTCGGTTCGTCCGGTGCGGGAAAATCCACCCTGGCGAACATGCTGTATGGCAACGACATTCAGTCCACCAATGCCGTCAGCAGCAGCGTGGGGAAGGGGCGACACACCACGACGGTGCGCGAGCTCATCCGCATGCCCCAGGGCGGAATGCTCATGGACAACCCCGGCATCCGCGAAATCGCCTTCCACGAAGACGGTCACGGAGTGGAAAGCGCCTTTACCGAGATACAGGAATTGGCCGAGAAATGCCGCTTCGCCGACTGCACACACCAGCACGAGCCTGGCTGTGCCGTCTTGTGCGCCGTCGAGACCGGCGAACTCCTCCCCGACCGGTTGGAGAGCTACCACAAGATGAAGCGTGAAATGCAGTACCTTTCGGACCGTCGCTCCAAAAGTGCGGACCGCGTTGAGAAGGAACGCTGGCAATACGTGGCTCTGCTAAAAAAGAGTATGTACAAAAAGAATAAATAATTAGGGGGGACGCTCAAAGCATCATGATCGGTGGACACGCCGCTCTGCCCTGCTGGCAGCTTACGCCAAAAAGCAGAGAGTGCTATCATAAGCTAAGTTGAATATTGGGCCGCTTAAACCACCTTCTCTACCACAAAAACCAAAGGGTTTCAGCTAATAAGCTGAAACCCTTTTCCTAACCTATTCCTAACTCAAACACTAAAACGAAAGATCTTGCCCTATTTTACCCGTCACCCCATTGCACCCTTGCATTTCTGTATGCCCCTATTTCTGTCTTAATTACTCGAAGTGGCCCTCGTTGCCACTATGGCAGGAGGAATGGCGGGCTGCCACAGCAATCGGCTTTGTGAGCCAATCTTCTTGCTCAGAGCAGATTCTTTGATGGCCAGAAACATAACGGAGCCTTCGACTGGGCCAGATGGTTCGGAGTCCGGGCCGTAGGTAAAAATGGTCGATGAAAATTGATAAAGAACGCGTGTCATGCCGGTTGTCGAATCGTTAAACAGCAAGGCGTCCACATCTCCTGGCACCCTGCTGACGGTAAGCTTCCGATCAGGATCAGAAGGGATCGAATACGAGCCACAGAACTCATCGAGAGCGAACTGATCGGCACCAATGGAATGCAGGCTTTGCTTCAAATATTTATCATCTCTGCGCTGGTGGGAATCCTTCCCCATCGGGTACACAACAGCTCCGGACTGGACCAGCAGGACAGCAGAGGCGTGCTCATCTCCGGATACTCCCTGAGCAGCGGACACCGACGCCAGGAACAGGATACTCACCAGAACGAATTGCCCCAAGACAGGCAAGAACCTGGAAGTTCCAATCACAAAGCCACCTCCACTCTCACAAAACATCCAACACTGCAGGCAAAGATCAGTCGCTTAACCCTGCCGTATAGGTATGACTCTGACAAGGGACCATTGGCAATTGAGCCAAGTGCTTTCATTTTAGCATGTTGCATTACACTTCGACTCACGAAACCTAAAGCCAAAGCATATACAACCACACCAACCTTGCAGGAGCGAGATTGCTATTCACCCTCCAATTGCTTGGCAATTTCGGTCAGACGAGTCGATATGGATTTGCGTTCTTCGCGGCTCAAAAGATCAACATCAATTGACAGGGTGAAGCCTTTTTCCTGGTGTTTGAGCGTGCGCTTGAGGTCGATGCTTCCTTCATTTTCATCGCACAACGAGACCAAGGCATAGGGCCGAATCTCCCTGCGTATACCCTTCACAGACAGAGGAGGACGCTCCTCGACATTCACAATGTCCTGCACGAGGACGTATGTCTCCGAAGACATGAGGACCCCACCGGGATCAGCCTGTCCCTCAAGCCGGGCCGCCAGATTCACCTCTCCACCGATGATGGTGTAATCCATCCTGGTTTCAGAGCCGAAGTTCCCCACATTGCAATATCCGGAATTGATCCCAACCCGCATCCTGAAGGGTTTGTCATAGCCCATCTTCGGCCATTCCTTCTCCAGTTCGGCCATGCGCTTTTGCATGGCAAAGGCCATCCGCACGCAGAGCTCGGCGTCTTCCTTGACTCCCTTGGTCTCAGGATCGCCAAAGAACATGAGCATGGCGTCGCCAATGAACTTGTCTATGGTGGCTCCATACTGCAGCGCAATGGCGGACATCTCCGTAAAATAGTAATTCAGCAGCATGGTTAAGTCTTCAGGCTGCATGTCGTCTGTGGTTTGGGTAAAGTCCTTGATGTCGGAAAAGAACACCGTCAGTTTCTTACGCTCGGTGGAAAGGACCACATCGCGATCTCCCGCGAATATGGAGTCATACACCTGGGGCGAGAGATATTTCCCCAATTTCAAGGAAAGGCTCTCCAGCATTGTGTTTTTCTCATCAAGGGAACTCAGAGTGTCGGCCAATTTGGTCTGCGCCTTTTTCCTTTCTCTGATTTCGCTGCCCAGCTTACGATTCCACAATACGATCAAACCAATCACCAGGATCACCCCGCCAGTAACGGGAAGTGCCCAGTTGAGCACAGTCTTCATGTCCAAACCGTGCTCAAATTTTAGGGCGAGCCATTTGCCCTTGAACTCGGCGGCCTGTTCTTCCGTAACCACGGCCATGGCCTTGTTGAGGATTGTGACCAACTCGGGGCAATCCTTTCGCACGGCCATTGCCAGAGACATGGAGTAATCCGTGGAAACAGCGATCTTGAGCGTGGTTATTCCCTGCTGCTCGATGGCATAGCTTCCGGTGGCCAAATCATTAACGAACCAATCCACATTGCCGAGGGCAAGGGCATCAATGGCCTCACGGACGGTCGGGAAGGTGATCAGCTCCATCTTTGGGTAGTCGGCAAGGAGATATTCATGGGCCGCATACCCTTCGACCACTGCGACGCGGCCTCCCATGACATCAGTCAGCCCGGAAATCAGCGGGGCTTGCTTTGGGGAGAATATGACGATGGGGAATTCTATGTAGGGATCAGTGAAAAGCATGTGTTCTTCACGAGCAGGAGTCCGGGCTATGGACGTAATCACATCCAGCCGTCCCTGCTTGGCGTAATCCAGAACCTCACTCCAACTCAGGCCCTCGACCGGCGTCATATCCACCTTGATCTTATCTTCTATGAAGGCAACATATTCCGAAGAAACGCCCCGGTATTCCCCCTGATCGTTGATGAATTCAAAAGGAGCACTTTGGGGGTCTATCCCGATCCTGAGCCTGGGATGCTCCTTCAACCAGGCCCATTGCTTCTTGGTGAGTGAAAAGACTTTTTGCTGGAAACCGGAGGTATCAAGGTAAGTGGACAAAATGGCTTCGCGCTCTTCCTTGGTGATGGCATCCAGTCCTTTTTGCAGGATGTCGCGCAGGATGGGCCTGTCCTTGTCCACCGCAAAGCGGAGCTGACCGGGCAGGTCCGTGCGCCACAGGCTCACAAGCTTCAAATTAGGCAGGGTGAACTTCTTGATCAGGTAGGATGCCACCACTTGATTACCAATGTAGGCATCGGCTTTTCGTGTTGAGACAGCCTCGAGGGCGTCCTGAGTTGATTTTACGATCAGGACGTTAATTTCTGGATGTTCCTCGGGTAACGCCTTGGCGATTGCGTACCCATCTTCAAGGGCCACTGTCTTACCCGCCAAGTCTGCCGGTGACTTGATATCCTCTCGTTCTGTTGTCGTGAATATGGCCGAGTAGTATTCAATATAGGGCTTGGTAAAAACAAAATCTTCAAGACGCTTGGACGTCTCATTCAAGCCGGGGGCAACGTCCAATTCGCCAGCCTTGAGTTTGCTCATGTGAGCGCCCCAATTGGTGTCGAAAACCGGCTCGATCCCCAAGCCCAGCTTGCCCGCAGCGACCCTGATGAAGTCTGCCGCTATACCGGCATAAGAACCATCAGCCTGCGCCATCTCAAAGGGTGGCCAGTTGGGCGTTGACGTCAGCGTGATGGTTTTTTTTCCCTGCAGAAAGGACTTCTCTTCGTCTGTGAGGTTAACCTTGTATCCGGCGACGTCATGGTAGAAACGATCTTTGGGATTTACGATCCAGCGTTTATCAATATCGGCCAAAACCATCTGGTTCAGATCGTTAAATCCCTCGTCGATGAGCTTGATGACATTCTTACGGGTCTTGAGCACAGCAGCATGAACAGTGTTGGCGATTTCACTGCCTGATATTCGCGAAACAAGCCCTTGCCAGCCAAGCTTGGCCAAGCTTTGTGAAATTGTAGGGACTTCTTCGAAAATGGCATCCACTTCACTGGCGACAAGGCTGATCAACAACGCTTCATGATCCTTAAAGACGACAACGGGGATATTCGGGTGCTTTTCGCGCAGGTAACTAAGTTGGTAAGTACCAGCAACCGCGCCTACTTTTTTATCTTTCAGTGTTTCAAAAGAGAGCGGAATGGAGTGCGTACGTTGGTAGAGAGCGCTATTGATGGTGTGTATGGGAGCCGAAAAATCAAGCCACTTGGCTCGTTCTGTATTCTTGAACAACCCGGAGTGCACATCCGCCTGACCGGATTGCAACATCGTTAACGTTTCATCCCAAGTCCCGGCGGCAAACTCCACCTCGACACCGGTCTGTTTCGACCACTGCTGCCACATTTCCACAAGCAACCCTGCGGGCTTACCCGCTGGAGTGACTATGGAAAACGGAGAATATGTCTTGTCTATAGCGACGACAAGCTTGTCCTGAGCATGAGAAGCAGTGGATAGAAGTAGACTCAGCAGAAAAGCAACACACACACAGCGAAAGAGACGGATAAAAAACACAGAATACTCCTCGTCAGGCAGGCGTATAGGTTAGTTGGTCATAATGCGACTCTTTCCGGTACCAAAGAGCAATAGAAAAGGAAATAGCATCATTTATTTTATACCCTTGCAAAAATGAAATATCATAGAACGACAGCAATATTATCAAATTCACAAATTTTCGAGAATCCTCATGATTACGAGCAGAAACAGTAGAGGAACAATGAGGGCAGGAGAGAACCAAGGGAGAATAATGGGGGCAGTATACTTTTATTTCAGAGTTTTTCTCCCTTCATCCTTCAATGAGCAATCACCCTCGCCACTCAGCCACTAGCCAAGTCCCCCCCGGCGGTGGCGAGTTATACCCTGCGCCCAAGACTCTTCTGCGCTCTCACGAATACAAATTCCAAACATACACTCTTGGCGGCTTGCATGGTCAACAGGGCCGACACAGCGCAAACATCGCTCCCCCAAAGCACTCAAGGCGGTTTTACCACCCTCTTCCTCTTTACATTGCTTGATATCTCATGATTTATAGTAAAGATTCGCAACTCCCAAAGGTTCTGCGTAGCGCCCATCAGCCCGCAAGGGCAAAATACTGAGGAAACATCTTGTGAAGAGCAGATACATCGCCTGCCACGAATGCGACCTGTTGCACCACGTCCGGGAAATTCCCGACGGGGGCTCGGCCCGTTGCATGCGTTGTGACGCCCTGCTTTACAGGCGCAAGGACAACAGCATCGATCAGGTTCTGGCCCTGACTATTGCGGGGCTGATCCTCTTTGTTCTCGCCAATGCCTTCCCCATGCTGACCATGCGCCTTGATGCCAATTTTCAGGAAACAACACTACTCACTGGAATGCAACAGTTGTGGAATCAAGGCCTGCCGGGGTTGGCGGGGTTGGTGTTCCTGACCACCGAGTTGGTTCCACTAGCGAAGCTGCTACTCCTGGCCTACATCCTGATCCCCATACGCATGGGTATTTTGCCTCCCGCCACGGGCAAGGTCTTCCGACTGGTGCTGGCCCTGCAACCCTGGGCCATGATGGAAGTGTTCATGCTGGGGGTGCTGGTGGCCATGGTCAAGCTGGCCTCCACGGCCGAGATCATCGTCGGCCTTGCCCTGTATGCCTTCGGTTTCCTGATCCTGATACTGGCCGGTATATCCTCCTCTCTCGACCCCAATGAGGTCTGGAAGCGTCTGGAGGCCCGTTGATGGAAATGCAGATGCCCATCGCCGCAGAGGTCGGCCTGGCAAGTTGCCACAGTTGCCAACTGCTGATGCGCAAGCCCCCCGAGGGCATATTCCATGCCCAATGCCCCCGTTGCGGTGCAACGCTGCATACGCGAAAGCCCCGCAGTCTTGGCCGTACCTGGGCCTATCTGGTCGCCGCCGTCATCTTCTATTTTCCGGCCATGGCACTACCCATCATGACCACCACGACCTTTCAGGGGGTCCGGAGTGATACCATCCTCTCAGGCATCTACTACCTGCTGACTACGGGCATGTGGCCCCTCGCCGCCATCGTCTTCTTTGCCAGCGTCGTGGTGCCTATCCTGAAAATCATCATTCTCATCATGCTGGTGTTCACGGTCCAGCGGGGATCCTGCTGGCGCCGGCTCGACCGAACCCGCCTCTACCGCCTGACCGAAGCTGTGGGCCGTTGGTCCATGGTCGATATTTATGTTGTAACCATCCTGGTGGCCCTGGTGCGCCTCCAGGCCTTGGCCGTCATCGAGGCCGAGCCCGGTGCCGTATTCTTCGCCTCCGTCGTGGTACTGACCATGTTCGCAGCAAAAAGCTTCGACCCCCGGCTGATTTGGGACAAACAGGAGCACTAAGAGACCATGAGCGAGACCCCTCAGAGTATGACCGACACCAACGATACCTTTGCGGACATGCCCGAGCCGACCATCCGCAAGAGCAGGCGCTTTTCCATCGTCTGGCTCATCCCCCTTGTGGCGGCAATTGCGGCGTCCTGGATGGCATTCAAGGCTTTTGACGCCGAAGGTCCACTTGTCACCATCCGCATGGAAACGGCCGAGGGCCTCGTTGCCGGCAAAACAAAAGTCAAATTCAAGGATGTTGACGTCGGACTGGTGGAAACCATCGAATTCGGCGAAGACCTGCAGCATGTGGTGGTCACGGCCCGCATGATCAAGGGCATGGAACGCTACCTGCGCTCAGAAACGCTGTTCTGGGTAGTTCGGGCACGGATCACGCCAAGCTCGGTCACGGGGCTGACCACCCTATTCTCAGGGGCCTACATCAGCGTCCAGCCCACCAAGAAGGGCAAGCTGATTTCGGAATTTACCGCCCTCAAGACTCCGCCAATCATCACCGACGAGGGCCAAGGGCGCTATTTCCTGCTGCGCACCGACAACCTCGGCTCCATCGATGTGGGCCTTCCTGTGTATTTCCGCAAGGTCAAAGTCGGCCAAGTCGTCGGGTTTGATCTCAAAGAAAACGACATGGTCGAGATGAAGATCTTCGTTGAGGCTCCACACCACGGACGGGTTCGCAATAACACCCGATTCTGGAACGCTTCGGGCCTGGATGTAACCATGGACGCCCAAGGTGTACGAGTACAGACCGAATCCTTTGTTTCCATGCTCCTTGGTGGCATCGCCTTCGACACTCTGGACACTGGCGAGACCAGTGAACAAGCCCCCTCCAATGCCGAGTTCACTCTCTATCCCTCCAAGGAAAAGAGCTTCGAGACCGCCTACGACTATCGTGAACGCTATCTGCTGCATTTCAACGAATCCGTACGCGGACTGAACGTTGGCGCGCCCGTTGAATTCCGTGGCATGAGCATCGGCCGCGTCGTGGACATCAAGCTGCAAATGAACCCCAGAATGAAAACCGCCAGCATCCCCGTGATCATCGAAATCGAGCCCGAGCGCTTCGACATCCTCGGCAAGGACAATACACGCGACAAAGTCATCACGTCCCTGGTTGCCATGGGCATGCGCGCCCAGCTCAAGACCGGCAACCTGGTCACGGGCAAGACCTTTGTCGATCTCAATCTGTACCCATCCATGCCCAGGGGCACATTGGCCCTGGGCGGCAAATACCCCGAACTGCCGTCGGTCCCTTCTCCATTGGAAGGCTTGCTGGCAAGCACCCAGCGCATCATGCAGAAGCTGGAACGGCTGCCCCTGGGTGACATGACCAGCGAACTTCGCATGACACTGGATGACACCCGAGTCACATTGGGACAAATGCGCGGGCTTATGGGCCGCGTGGATAAACTGGACCTGCTGCCCAAGGCCGGAAAAGCCCTTGAACAGGCCACCAAAGCACTCAAGGAAATCGAACTCACCATGGCCCCGGATTCTCCGGTCAAGACCGACCTCGCAAAACTGCTTCGTGAAATCGGCGACACGGCCCGGTCCCTGCGCGTTCTGGCGGACTATCTCGAACGGCAGCCCGACGCGCTGCTTTACGGCAAGGAGAACAACTAATGCGCACAAGAACTCTACAAATCCTGGGGCTGCTGCTGACTCTGATGGCTCTTGGCGCCTGCCGTGGAGCCGTGCCTCCCGTGAGCTTCTACACACTTTCTTCCTTGCCCGTCACCGGAAATACGGAGCAGACAATTCCCGCTAATGCTCTGGCCGTAGGCGTCGGCCCCCTGACCATCCCACGTATGATTGACCGCCCGAACATCGTGACACGCACCGCGCAGGGCGAACTGCATATCGACGAATTCCACCGCTGGGCCGGAACACTGGAAAGCACCGTTCTCGGGACACTGACTCAGAATATCACCCGGCAACTTGGCTCGGATCACGTAGTCGCCTATCCCTGGACCAACTTCATTGCTCCCGACTATCGCGTTCCCATTGACATCATGCGCCTGGACGGCGAATTGGGAGGAGTCGTCACGCTGGAAGCCACCTGGGGCGTGACCCCAAGCGGGCAACGTCGTGCAGCAGTCGTCCGTAAAACGGAGATCCACGAGCAATCCACCGGAGCAAGCTACGCCGACCTCGTCGCGGCCCATAACCGGGCTTTGGAAAAACTCGCAAACATGATCGCAACGGAAATCGACACATTACGCGCTACAGGGCAATAACAAACGCCTCCACAGGCTCGCCCGGTATACCATCGCGATTGAGACGAGATTTGACTCAAAAAACACATCGAATCTCGGATTCATAGTTCGCATGGGGGTTTGAGCCGCACCTCTGCGCCAATGACAACAAAAAGGGTTCAGCTTGTTTGCTGAACCCTTTTCATTTCGCCCTTCTGCATGGAAGGAAAGACACATTCACCAACGCGGGATCTCAGTTCGAGTCGTCGTTCCTTCTGACTGCAAGCTCTGCTGACCGCTCTGAAATCAACGTGCGGATAGCGGCCACGGCACGGGGGTGAGTCTGTTCCCAGTGCTGCTGATCCACACGGACGCATGACAGATGCGCCTCGATGCTCTCCGAGGTCAGGCGAATGCCAAAATCGTCAGGCAACAGCGGATTATTCACAGCGTATATTCGGTCCTGCATCAGGTCGCCCAAAATGCTACGACAGTGCGAGGCCTCATAGTACCAGTGCATTTGCGCCGCCATGTCGCCAGCATCGGGAACACGCTCGGTGGTGATAATATTGTAGCCACTGAAATCCCAAAGCGGAAACGGGCTGCGCCCCATGCGTCGGGCCACAGCCTCGTTCAGGCGCACAAGGCCACGCTTCCAGTCCTCGATCTTGCCCCACTGCCCACGCTCCTTATACGGCTGCCACAACCAGGCATGAACCGGAGACAGAAACAGGGTCAGTCGAAGATCATTGGCATGAGCCGTTACAAGCATGGCTTCATATTGATCCCAGGTCTCCGACTTGCGCACGGGTTCGGCTCCAGCCTGAGCCGGAACGACCTTGTTCACAATGCGAGACAATACGCGAGTGAAGGCTGCATACTGCCCCCCGTCTCCCACAAGGCTTTCAAACTTGCCGAAGTCATGCCCGCTCACGGGATCATACAGCGAATCGCGCCATTGCTTGCCGACAGACTCAGCGCTGATCTTGAACAGGGACGACGAAAAGGCAAGGGCCACACGGTCCCATGGTTTGACATTGGGTGCGAGGATGGACTCGTCAAACCCCGGCTTGGGCACAAGATTCGTATCAAACATGTAGAAATCAAGCCCCACCAGAGCTTCCTGCAATCTGCCCTGAGCAATGGCGTGGTCCAGATAGCGCCTCATCTCGTACAGGCAGGCCCCACTCAGGGCCAGATTATACCAGTCTTTCCCCGCATGATGCGGATGCCCGGGGCCAATGCTCAGTTCCGTACGCGAGCTGCCCAGTACAACAGCCTGCGGCTTCAGACGACTGATAATATGTGCCTTGCCCAAGCGAACAAAGCGCGAAAAAATCGGTTTGTTCGCATTCACTTTCGCAATGCGAGGCGTGCCAAAGGCCCACAACGGATCAACGATCACATTTACAGCGGCCACCAGCAAAAACAAGGCGGCAATGGCGATCAGGACGTTGCGGTTATATCGTTTCCACATGGCCAGGCCCTAGAAGTTGAAGTACAGAAATTCGCTGACGGCGGTCTGCATGGTCAGCAGCGCCGACACGGCGCATACGCTGGTCAGGGTCGTATAACGCCTGTTGGGCCGGAAGCTGCGCCGCAGTTCAAGACTGTCCCGCCAGGCGATGAGGGTGATGGCCCCAATGGCAGCCACCCAGAATTGCCCCAGCACCACCAAGGGTTCACCTGAATTGGTTACGAAGGGCAGCACCTCAGCCACTCGGTACAATGAACGATAAACCGTCACCCCGTTGAATCCACACATGCCCGAAAGCACTTTCATCGCATCGTCCCATGTGGTGGCCCGGAAAAAAACCCACGCCACATTGACGAAGTGGAAGGTGACGAACCATGCCGCCCAGCGCGGCAGCGTTTGGCCCGTCATCTTCCACAAACGGTGCACAATGAGCGCTGCGCCATGCAGCCCACCCCAGAACACGAAGGTCCAGCCCGCGCCATGCCACAATCCGCCAATAAGGAAGGTCGTCATGATATTCGCGGCCACGCGCAAGGAGCCCTTTCTATTGCCACCCAGTGGAATGTAAATGTAATCACGCAGAAACCGTGAAAGCGTGATGTGCCAACGCCGCCAGAAGTCCTGAATATCCAGAGCCCGGTAGGGGCTGTTGAAGTTCATGGGCAGGCGAATATTGAACAGCAGCGCCGCTCCGGTAGCCATGTCCACATAGCCGCTGAAGTCGAAATAGAGCTGCATGGTATAGCTGAGCGAAGTGCCCCAGGCGCGGAAGAACGAAAGCACCTGCAACTCGTCAAACCCAAAGGTGCTCCACACGCCAAACGTGTCGGCAAGGACGGTCTTTTTGAACAGACCGATAGCGAACAGAAACAACCCGGCGGCGATGTTGCGCTGACTCAGCACCATGTTCCGTGCTTTGGAGAACTGAGGCATCATTTCGGAATGGTGAACGATGGGCCCGGCAATGAGTTGCGGAAAGAAAGTCACGAACAGGGCGTAGTTCAAGAAATCGTATTCCCGTGTCAACCCACGGTGGCTGTCCACAATGTAAGCGATCTGCTGGAAGGTGAAAAAGCTCAGTGCCAGGGGCAGCACGATGTTCTGGAGCGGAATGCTCGTGCCCAGCAGTTGATTGCTGTTGGCGATGAGAAAGTCCGTATACTTGAAATAGCCTAGCAAAGCGATGTTCGCAGCCACGGCCACAAGCATGAACGCCTTGCAGGAAAGGCCAGCCACCCCCCTGCCCCGCGTCAGGATCGATCCTGCCGTGAAGTTGAAGAGCAGGGAACCGAGGATGAGTCCGAGGTAGGACGGATTCCACCAACCGTAAAAGAACAGCGAGGCAACCACGAGCCATGCCTTGGCGGTCTGCGCATGCCGATTGCCACCGAGCAGGAAATATACGGCAAAGGTGATGGGCAGAAACAAAAAGATGAAGATATAGGAATTGAACAGCATGGTGCGTCTTGGTCGATCTCTCTGGAATTCGTCGGTTACGGGCCGGGTCGCCAGAATCACGCGCCTCGGATCAAGGACGGGCGGACTCTATCGCCTGCAAGCACGGGGCGTCAATGCCGGAGGGGTAATCCTCCACCTTCGTCACTGGAGGAGCATGACAGACAACAGAATCATTTGAACTCCCTGTACGTCCCAAAACAAAAGGGCTCCAACCTCAAGCTGAAACCCTTAAAAAGACACATCGCCCCGGCAATCATCACACGGGCACCAAAGGCCTACTTGGTGTCGAGGATGTCCCAGACCTGGTAGCCGCTCAGAGTGACCCCTTCCAGAGTCACGGTGGTATCGCCATACTTGATGATGGTATTACCGTTTTCGTTTGTCACGTCCATGTCCACCAGCCCATTGGCCGGAACGTTGGTCAGGCCGAGCTTGTCCTCTTCCGGGTTAAAATCTGCAATGGTGACGTTTCCGTCGGATTCGCCGATGACAAAGACGTCAGCTCCGCTGCCGCCAATCAGGACATCATCCCCCCCTCCGCTATCGGCCCAGAGGGTGTCGTTACCGGCTCCGCCGTACAGGGTGTCGGTTCCAGCGCCACCATGAAGGACGTCGTTGCCTTCGCCACCGGACAGAAGATCATCACCAGTGCCGCCAAACATGGTGTCGTTGCCTGATCCACCATGCATGTTGTCATTTCCGGAGTCGCCCCTCATGTAGTCATTGCCTGCTTCGCCAAGCATTCCGTCATTACCCGCGCCACCATACATGGTATCGTGGCCGTCGCCCCCATACATACCATCACTGCCCGTATGCCCCACCAACAGGTCATTACCTGTGCCGCCGTCCATGTAAGTACTTGCCGTACCACCAAGCAGGGTATCGTTACCTTCACCGCCGTACAGATTATTGCTCCCCAGCCCACCAGACAGCAGATCGTTGCCAGCACCACCGTAAAGCGTATCTTGGCCGTAGCCCCCCCGCAGAGTGTCGTCACCTTCCTCGCCACGCAACAAGTCATCGCCCAAGCCGCCTTCCATGGAGTCGTTGCCACTGCCGCCATACATGATGTCATTGCCGGAGCCACCGTCCATGGTATCGGAATTGGCACCACCGTACATGGTATCGTTGCCGGAATCTCCAGCCATATTGTCGTTACCGGTACCGCCATACATCTCATCATGACCATCGCCACCAACCATCGTGTCGTTGCCCTGCCCCCCGGTCATGCTGTCGTTGCCTTGGCCTCCATTCATGTAATCGTGGCCTTCACCACCGCGCATGACATCGTCGCCCGTGCCCCCGTAGAGGGTATCATTCCCAGTTCCGCCAGCCAGGGTATCGTTGCCCCAGCCACCGGAGATGTAATCATTCCCCTCTCCACCATCGAAATTGTCATCGAGCGTAAACCCGAAGAGATCCAAAAATTGATTGCCATGAATTACATCATTTGGACTGGCGGGCTCTCCCTTGCCACCGACAACCATGTCCAATTGATCGTCAGAAAGTTCAGTATTCATTTTATCCTTTAAAAAAGTATGAACGGAATCCGGTGTCACGTGCAGGCCATGGTTCTTCCCCTGACGTACGATCACTTCCATGCGCTCCTGATCATTTCCCGCATCAAGCAGCTCGGTCTGGGCGGCCTGGTCGTTCATGATCTTCTGGTACAGTCTGGCTTCGATGGTGTACATGCAAATCCCCTCGTAAATGCGTGCTGGTTATATCTACAAGACGACTCAAGGTATAAATAAGTTTCAATAACTTATGAAGTTTTATAAATATTTAACACCAACTACTTCAGCTGGTAGCCCAAGCAGAACCAACGGCATAAAAAAAGCGGCGCCCCCCAGGCACCGCACCCCTTTATCTTATCATGAGCCCTTTACAAAAACAGCAGATCAAATGAGGCTCATCTCCTCAGTACGCCGCACCCGGTTCCCGGATCCAGAGTAAAGAAGCCTCGGGTCTCTGCAAAACAGACACCGGAAGTCACTAAGTCGGAGAGTACACAACTGCTCGCCAACCAAAAGGCTTAAAATACACCCCGTTCATTCATGAAAGGCCCCATTTCCTGATCCAATCCCAGCGTATGATCCATAAGCCAATCATGCAGGAAATCCAGCAATTCAAAGGATAATGTCGCGCTCCCGTTGCGTAGCTTGGTCTGCAGCTCCACGGCGGTTCCCGTCAACTTGTCATGCTCGAATTTGTGATCTTCATATCCGGGAAAAGCATGTTCAATATATAGCTTCTCTTCGGTTTGAAAATGATAAACCGTGTACTCGATCAGCTCATCAAGAATTGAAAACAACTCCCCCTGCTCTTTCCCCTCAACCACTGAGCTATGCAGCCGGTTAAGTATTGCAAAGAGCTGCCTATGCTGGTCGTCCACTTCCTCGATGTTGACCTTATTCTTATCGGTCCATTCGATAAATGCCATCTACATGTCCCCCTCTTTACACTCGATTATAACGTACTCACTCCTGTCCATCCCTCACCGGGGGGAATACGCTTCATGGTGTTGCACCGTTTCAGATAAATTGGCGGGATGCTATCCGTCGGGCAGGCTTCGGCACAGGCTGTAAATTTATCCAAAGCCAAATCGAATTCACCGGCCTTGTAATGCCCTATGGCTTCTGCCAACAGGGGCATTGTTGCAACCTTACCTTTGGCAATATCCTCGGGATCCGCATCAAAGCATTCATACAGGGTCACAGGCTCGTGCTTGCCCTTAACGCGTACGGTATCAATCTCACGCAGCAGAAACTCACTGGGATCAGGCAGGCGAGCGTAGACACTGTCCGAGACAACAATCTCCACCTTGAACGTCTTGGTCACGGACTCGATGCGAGACGCCAGATTGACCGTATCACCAATAGCCGTTGTCTGCATACGCTCCTGAGTACCAAGGGTACCCAAAGTAACCTCGCCAAAGTGCAATCCATACCCACAGTGCACAGGGGGCATACCGGTTTTACGCCGACTGTCATTGAATTCCCGCAAATCATAACGCATGCTCACGGCAGAGCGCAGTGCGTCTTCGGGAGATCGAGGGAAAAGCGCCATCAGCGCATCGCCGATAAAAATATCAATGAAGCCTTCGTTGGCTCTCACGGGCTTGGAGACAAATACAAAATAATCGTTCAGGAAGCTGAACACTTCCTCAGACGTCATCCCTTCAGACAGCGTCGTATACGAACGGATGTCCGAAAAAAGCACGGCCACTTCACGCTGCACACTGGTAGATAATTCCACATCGTGCAAACTTCCCTTGCCCACCAAGCGCAAAAATTCCTGCGGGACAAAGCGGGCAAACGACGCGTTATTCTTGATAATGGAAAGCTCGGCCCGCCGACTTTTCTGGCAAAAATGCGCCATCAGCATCGAGAGGGCAATCAGGAAAAACGCCCCGGGACCGCCAACCATGGCCAGGCGACTCGCATACTGCCGTTGGTTTGCATTAAATACATCGTCCGGAACCAGCGAAACAATCTTCCAACTGTCAGCCTCATGTTCCAGTTTCTGCCCCTTACTGCCGACAATAACATCCGCCAGATGAATGGTGTCGAAGGTATACAGCCCCGCATCGCTCATGAACTGGCCGTTCTCGTTGGAGGAAATTTGCTGCCAGGCCTCGGGATTCCGGGACTGGAAAGTCCTGTCCAACCGATCCTTAAACATGAAGCCCCATTCGTCGGCCTCATCCAGCCCCTTGAGCCAGTAGCCCTGCTCATTCAAAAGCATCACACGGTCGACGTCACTGCTTGAAACTTCACTGATCACATCCAACAGCCGTTTCCCGAGGAAGTTGAGAACAACCAACCCCCGCCGCGTATTGCTATTGTCAAAAACCGGGGTAACAAAACGAATCATGGGTTTGTGGGGAAGCTCTATGGCACCCCTTTCCATATTCAAATCAAATGGGGAAATATAGATGTCACCGTTCAAGAGCTTCATGCCCTCTGCGACATAATATTTGGAGCCCTTGAACTGAAGTTTATTTGCAGAAACTACAGACGGATTACCGGCATTATAGTTGATGCGAAAAACCTCCATACCTGTGATATCCAGATAGCGAATCTGGTCGTATACCTTCTTCTTGTCCGTAAAAAGTACCAGACTCTGGTATTCACTTTTTAATAACTCCCCAGTCATGACCGCCTCGGCTTCATGAACTCCAGCCAAAAACTGGAGGTCAGAAACAACCGATGCCAGCTCCATGCGCAACATCTGCTTCGCGACACACACATTACTTTTGGAGCGCTCAGAAATAATGGCTTGCGAATGCTGACCATTGACCGAGTATAAAAAGAAAAGTCCTAAGGCGAGTAGTACCAACAAGGGCACCACAACGATGACGACCTGCCTGAACTGGGATCCTTTCATACACACTCTGACCAGACAGACAGCCTGGCCCCCCTCTCAAAAGATGATGATTTCAGGACTTATAATACATTGCAAAGCACACTAAATATCTCTTAATTCAGGTCGTTTGACAATATCAATCATTATAAAAACAATTACCACCAATGCCAGAAAATTTTCCCCCTCGCCTAACAACTAAAAACGTTCCTCGATAGTCCACGAGAAGCTCAAGCAGAAAAAGACTCATCCGGTGTTATCAGAAACCACGAATGAGCCTTGATCTTCGCAGCATACTGCCTGATCTAAAGCAAATCCAAATTCATTCGCCCTACAACTTCCCGCAAAAATTCCAGAGAAACACCCTTGCCAGACATACTGGCATCAACAACCAGTAGCACAAGGCTTCTGTCTGAAGCCAACTGCACAAGCAACCCCTTCGCCCCCATGACGCCTGCATCAAAGAATTCAGCCTGCCTGCCTTCAACCTTCAGCCTCCTGACCTCCGGCACACCAGATTCCATGTCGCTGGAAATTGTAAATTGATAGGAAAATCCATCTTTCATGCAGGTCACAAACAGGCCTTCTTCATCCTGCTCGGCATCCACAACAGACACATTGCCACCAACGCCCTTTGCAGCCTCAGCCTTGAGGGTTTCAAGTGGAGTGGAGGCAACGGACGCAGATGCCACCAACAACAGCAAAAAGATCATCACAAATGACTTGCGCACGAAAACTCCAAAAATTTATTGATAACAAAAGCACCATCGGCCAACCTCTACCAACCATAAAGATTAGCGCTTATAATCAAATGCAATACAAAATGGAAATATAAATCGAGGGGATACAAAACACGAATCGAGAAACAACCTCAGACAGACACTTCGTCCACATGATTTCAAAAGAGAGCCAAGGAGGTCAGCCCGACCAACCCAAAACACAAAATCAGAAAAGCAAAGAAGGTCTACAGGCTCTCACATCCGATGCAAAAACAATGGCATTAAAAACTCCATTCCCTCCCCATTGTCACTTCTGTATAAAATCAGCTATGTTCTTCAACAAATATCTAATCTGATCAATTACGCCAAAGCAATGCCGGGAGGATATCATGAAGAAGCAGGATTTCGCCAAACAGGTGGCACAACGCGCCGAGCTTGAATCAACGAGTCAGGGCATGATCGTAGTCGATACCGTGCTTGAAGCTCTCACCCGAGAGCTCTCATCTGGAAATAGCATACAGTTCCGAGGATTTGGAACCTTCGGCGTAAGCAAGCGCAAAGCCAGAACAGGTCGAAATCCGCAAACCGGCGCCCCCCTTAAGATCAAAGCTCACAAGGCCGTAACGTTCAAGGCAGGAACAGAATTGAAGAATGCAGCCAACTCACCCCATTTCGGCCTGGACTGGCTGCAATTCAAGGATATCTCCAAGACTGTGGGGGACATCAAGTCCAAAATCGAGACTAAAATCAAAAACCCTGATCAAATTGGCAAGGAAGCCAAGCAATATCTGGATAATGCACAAACCCTTTATGAGGATGCCGGAGATCGGCTAAAAAAAGCTGCAGACTCAGGTGGCAAAGCCTGGGGCGAAGTTAAAACCGGACTGGACAAGGCTCTAGGAGAACTCAAGATCGCCTGGAAAAAAGCCAAGGATTCATTCTAACACCACCCAAGCAAACCCAACAAGAAGAGCCTGCAGCGATGGCTGCAGGCTCTTCTTGTTTTCATAAAACCTATACACAAAGCAAACGCTTCTTGAACTCTAACACCTCATCCAAAACAATCGCTCCAAATCGCAAACCTCAACCCGCAACTCTCACTCTTGTCACTGGGGCCAACGACAGACTGTGCACACAGCAACACTCCGGCCCAAGCTTTTAGGAAGTCTCATAACCGCGAACCGGAACACGTTGATCTCAATACTCCCCAATGTAAAAATATATTCATTAATTACAGAGCATTAAAAATGGCATTCGAATTGCTCAGGCTCATCCTGCCCGAGGCATAAAACGCTCCGACACGGTTTCCACATCTGACAAACTGGCTCAAGACCCATGACATATGGAAGAAAATGGTTCTTCCTCGTTACCCCTTTCCACGTGACGCATCTGGCCAGAAGCATCAGGCCCACGGCACAGGCACAATCCGAAGAGGACGCACGAATGATTCATCCGTACACGACATTGCAATTCGTGAATTCCCACATTGGCAACGGAGTGTTCGCAACCGCAGACATTCCCAAGGGCACCATCGTCTACGTCAAAGATTGCCTCGAAATCGAACTGCCGGAATCAGCCTTCAACACTTTGGATCACCTTCATCAGGGGATCGTGGACAAGTATTCTTACATTGATGAAAAAGGAATTCGTATTCTGAGCTGGGACAACGCCAAATACGTGAACCACCGTTGCAACTGCAACACCATCAGCACAGGGTACGGCTTTGAAATTGCCATTCGCGACATCTTCGAGGGCGAAGAAATTTGCGATGAATATGGGTTGTTCAACATTGACCAGGAAATACCTCTAGCTTGCAATTGCCCCAACTGTCGCAAAGTCCTCCGTCCAGACGATATCGATAATTACTATCATGTCTGGGACAAGTGGGTCGCCTCGGCTCTCGAAAAAGCACAATACGTTTCACAGCCACTGATGGAATACATGTGCAAGGACACTCGAAGCAGCCTTCAGGCATATTTTGAAGGTCAAGAGGCATACCGTTCCGTATTAGCCCTCAAATGGCAACGGGACTTGGCAACGGCAATCTAACGCGTAGCAAGATAATAACGAAACAAAAGGATCGCTCTAAACTGAAACAATCGATGAGGGTGTTGCACCCCAAAAAAGCTAAAAAAACAGCAAGTTCATTTGCCCGCCGCAATGGCGGAGCCAAACGTTTTCAGGAAGTCCGGATACCGGTGAACAAATTCCTTTGAAAAATACACCCCCAAGGGCTCGTCTTCATCTGCACAACCCTGACCTTCTTTTCAAGTCCCCTTCGACGCAGAATATCCTGGACAGTATGCCTGCTGTCCAGGATGGCGTCAAAACGACCCACAACAAGCATCTCTACCAGCTCACCGACCGCTGCTGGGCATTTAGACATATTGTAGCCATTATCCTGAAGCCATTTCTGCATGGCTCCCCCCCGGATTCCTGCCACTTTCGCCGACTTCTTGAATGAGTCCGCCAAAGGATCCAGAGGACTCTCCCTAAGCAGAAACCAGTTCCATCCATCATCGTCCAATTGTACAAACACCTGCCCCTCAGCATCTCGCTGGGCCCCTCGATAGGCTGGAAAGTACCCTTGAGCATCCCCCGCTTCAACCATGTGCAAAGCTCGTCGCCAAGGAACAACGACAAGTTGGAGTGAAACACCCATCTGCTCGAAGGCTCGTCTGACCTTTCTAACAAAAAATCCGTCAAACACACCCTCCTCATCCGAACAGCCATATGGGCACAGATCTTGAGTTACAAGCACAACGGACTCTGGAGTTTTGCCCAAAACGGGAGTCCAGACAAGAACCATCATTGTGGTCGCAATCAATGCCATCCTCGCCCACACTGGCCTTACGCCTCCGTTCACTTCTCAACAAAACAGAAATCTACCACCGAACTAGTGAGTACATCAAAAAATTGCATTAAAAAAGCCCACCCCTCAAAAGAGGGATGGGCTAAATTACTGAGAATCAACTCAGCAGCCAATGGCTACCAACGCGGACGGGGCTCGCGGGGCTTGGCTTCGTTGACTTTGATATTGCGACCGTCGAAATCAGTGCCGTCGAGAGCCTGAACGGCCTCCAAAGCACCCTGGTCGTCCATCTCAACAAAACCGAAGCCACGGGGGCGACCGGTCTCGCGATCTTCGATCAGCTTGACAGACATAACTTCACCATAGGCCTCGAAAGCATTGCGCACATCGCTCTCGGTGGCGGACCAGGGCAGATTTCCAACATAAAGACTCTTGGACATTCAATAAACTCCAACAAATAAGTAATAACAAGAACTGGCACACATCATGCCATACAAAAAAAGGACCTTTGCACAAAGTGCCAAAGCTCCTTGTTCTTCGAATTTAACTCAACCAGCTCTGATCAACTCGTGTGATCGCACCTCAACCGGGTGCCGCTGGACAATTCAGACTTGGGTAGTCATCGACCTTTCCTGCCGCTTTGTCAACAAGAAAAAACAAATATATTTTATTTTTTTGAATAATCCAATTCAACAGGTACTTAGCAACCGAAAAAAGGCCCTCCACTCTCGCGGAGGGCCTTCACTCTCGAGCAACATTTCCGGGGTATTTGCCCTTGGGCAGAGACTCAGGGCACTAACGGGTCAGTCTGCGGTATTTGATACGGTGAGGCTGGTCGGCTTCCTTGCCCAAGCGCTTCTTACGGTCCGCTTCGTACTCGGAATAGGACCCCTCGTAGAAATAGGTCTTGGAATCACCCTCAAAGGCCAGAATATGTGTTGCAACACGATCCAGGAACCAACGATCGTGGCTGACAACCAGCACACAGCCACCAAAATTCAACAGTGCCTCTTCCAAGGCTCGAATGGTATTCACATCCAAATCGTTGGTGGGTTCGTCAAGCAGCAGAACGTTGCCGCCCTCTTTGAGCATCAGAGCTAGATGCACCCTGTTGCGCTCACCACCCGAAAGAACGGAGCATTTTTTCTGCTGATCGGATCCTGTCAGATTGAACTTTCCAACATAGGCCCGGGCATTGATTTCACGCGTCCCCATGCGGATTGTCTCCTGTCCGCCTGAAATGGCCTCGAACACTGTCATGTCATCACCCAGGGCACTTCGATGCTGATCCACATGGGCGCACTGGACGGTCTTGCCCAGCACCAGTTCACCGGCATCGGGTTTTTCCTGACCTGCGATCATCCTGAACAAGGTGGTCTTACCCGCACCGTTGGGTCCGATAATACCGATGATACCGCCTGCGGGCAGGATAAAGTTCATATCCTCTACCAGCAGCTTGTCGCCTGCCTGCTTGCGCAAACCTTGGGCCTCGATCACAGTCTTCCCCAGACGCGGTCCGGGTGGAATGAACAGCTCAAGCTCGCGCCCTCTCGATTCGCTCTCGTTCCCCGCCAATTCTTCATAGGCGGCAATGCGAGCCTTGCTTTTGGAACGGCGGCCCTTGGGTGACATGCGAATCCACTCCAACTCGCGAGCCAGGGTCTTGCGACGCTTGTCGTCGGACTTGGCCTCATTAGCCAAGCGCTTTTCCTTCTGCTCCAGCCAGGACGAATAATTGCCCTTCCAGGGAATACCTCTGCCGCTGTCCAGTTCCAGAATCCACCCCGCCACGTTATCCAGGAAATAGCGATCATGGGTCACAGCAATGATGGTGCCTGCGTAATCACTCAGATGCCGTTCCAACCAGGAGACGGATTCGGCGTCCAAATGGTTGGTGGGCTCATCCAGCAATAAGATATCAGGCTTTTGCAACAGTAAGCGGCACAGAGCCACACGGCGACGCTCACCACCGGAAATGACGGAGACAAGGGTATCACCGGGAGGGCACCGCAAAGCGTCCATGGCCATCTCCAGGCGGGATTCCAAATCCCAAGCACCGGCAGCGTCCATTTTTTCCTGCACGTTTGCCTGCTTCTCAAGCAGAGCGTCCATCTCTTCCGGCTCCATGGGCTCCGCAAACTTCTCGTTGATTGCATTGAACTCATTCACCAGGGCAGCAATTTGCGCCACGCCCTCTTCCACCACTTCGCGAACGGTACGGGATTCGTCCACCAGCGGCTCCTGCTCCAGGTATCCAATGGTATATCCGGGAGAAATATGGGTTTCACCCTCAAAATCCTGATCCACCCCAGCGAGAATCTTCAGCAACGAGCTCTTACCCGAGCCATTCAGACCCAACACGCCAATCTTGGCGCCATAGAAATAAGACAGGGAGATATCCTTGAGAATGGGGCGCTTTTCGTAATGCTTGCTGACCCTGTGCATGGAATAGATAATCTTATCAGGCTCGTTACTCATTGGTTTATCCTTGTATTAATGCTCATTGTTGGATTTGATTTATGGCAAAACTCTTGATGACCCGCAACGGTCATTCAAACTCATAAAACAGGACTACCGAAAAAATAGAGTGGCGTTCAGGACCATCACGACAGGGATAACGCACCGCACGGCAGGCATTCCCCGTAGGCCTAGAATGCTGGAGGGACTGAAAACTCCATCATTTCCTTGGTCTTGGGATGCATAAATCGCAGATATTTGGCATGCAGTTTCAATTGTCCGGGGGCAGTGCCAGTCCCATAAAGCCGATCACCAACAATGGGGCAATCAAGGCCCAAGGGATGCGAGGCATGAACACGCAGCTGATGGGTCCGCCCGGTATGGGGGGTAAACTCCACACGTGTACGCCCATTCTCCTCGCCAAGCCTACGCCAATGTGTCAGGGCGGACTTGCCATGGATAGGATCATATATCTGATAAGGACGATTATACGGATCCAACCGAAGGGATAACTCGATTGCGCCCTCAGGCTTATCCACCCGACCGTCGAGCACGGCCTCATACCGCTTGGCAACGCTGCGCTGCTGGAACTGTTCAATGAGTTCACGTACGGTCCGTGCCGTAAATCCCAGGACCAGAATACCAGACGTATCCATGTCCAGCCGATGTACGGTGGGAAACCTGCGGCATTCCGGGAACAACGCCTGAATGCGAGTCACGACACAGTCCTGGTTCTCAGGACCACGACCGGGCACGGACAGCAGCCCCGAGGGCTTGTTGACCACAACCAGCTTGCTATCCGAAAACAAAATATCCAGTTCAGGCTTGTCGCTCATCTCTTATCCGTTGTCACGTGGGAGTCACAGGAACTTCGATCATCCTCATCCAGCCCACAGAGCATGAACCCCAGGATCGGGGCACAGCGTTCCGCACAAGCGGGGTAGAACTCTCCCTGAATCCGTGTGCCGGAACTGTTTTCTCGCCCCCAATAGAACTCGACCAACCCTGTGGGGGTCAAACCATGCAATGCTGCATACTGCAACAGTTTGGGGGCGCAGCAATCACCTGTACCAGTGGGCAAACCACCGGCCCCAAGAAAGGCTTCGCTCATGGGAGAAGTCAGCCCCCGAAAATTCCGCAACTGATACAACGCATGCAGTTCCTTCATATTACGCTGAGCCAGGGTCTTGCGTTCCTGCTTCAGGGCCAAGCGTCCGGAGTCATCCTGGGGCAAGGCATCAATCTCCCGCCCCAAGGCCTTAATACGCCGTTCCACCGGGTCATGCACGCTGGCAAAGGCCTCCACATCCACAACCGGCGGCACCCAGCCAGGCACCAACCACGACGCATTATACTGACACGAGAAAGCCTTCAGTACTCCAGCAAGCCCCTGAGCATCCCGATACGCCAACACGCCGAACATCTGCCCACGTGCCGGGCCATTCAGATAATCCACTGAAAATCGTGGATCAACCTCTGCCTCGGGCACATCCAAATCGATCCGTCCCTTCTCCCGGAGCCTGCCAATCAGTTCATACGCAGGGGCCAAAGCCTCACCAGCACGCAAAACGTGCACATGCCCACAGGCACTGCAGTACCCGGAACAAGTCACGGTGTCGGGCATAATGGTATCCAGGGCGACATTGGGCATGGCGTGGGATTAATCGAAACCGCCAAGGAAGGAAAGGGGCGCCCCCTTGGCAGGACCACCCCAACCAATCAAGGCCGTTACTTGAACAGGCTCAGATACTTGCCGTATCCTTCCTCATCCAGCTTCTCTCTGGGAATAAAACGTAGTGCAGCGGAATTCATGCAATAACGCAATCCAGTCGGTTCGGGGCCATCATCAAACACATGCCCCAGATGGTTATCCCCATGACGGCTGCGAATCTCGGTTCGCGTGACGAACAGCTTGCGATCCTCCACGGAGACGATGTTCTCAGCCTCCAGAGGACGGATAAAGCTCGGCCACCCCGTGCCGGAACGATACTTATCCGTGGAACTGAACAAGACCTCACCCGAAAGCAGGTCCACATAAATACCTTCACGCTTGTTATCCCAATACTCATTGGCAAAAGGACGCTCGGTGCCATCTTCCTGCGTGACCTTGTATTGAAGTGGAGTCAAAAGCATCTTCAGTTCTTCCTTGGTGGGCTTGACGTAAGAGCCTGTTCGCCCCGTGTCCGAGGCCCAGGCCACGCTGGCCATAGCCATAAACAATAACGCAACAGCAAATATAAGAATCTTCATTATCTTGCCTCTTCTTTAAATGTCTCTCTAACAAGGTGCGACAGAAATAGATTTTGTCAATTTACGAGACAGGATAAATTTCATTTTCCCCCTGCCACACAAGAAAAAACATCTCCTTCTCCTTTACGTTTGAAATATGCTAAGAATGTTCATCCTTTCATTCTGAGCAGCATTGCAACCGGAATATCCAATGACCGAACTGTGGGAGAATACCATCCATCCTCAACAGGATCTTCAAGCCGCAAAAAAGCGTATCGCCGAACTGGAAGCGCTTGTGGCCGAACGCGCCCTGGAAGTCGTTGCCCTTCAAGAGAAGGAAAAACAATACAAGACCCTGTTCGAAGGCACCCCCGGTGGTTTGGTCCTGAGCACTCCCTCGGGGCGCATCATTTCCATTAATGAAGGGCTCGCTACAATGATGGGCTACACGATGGATGAATTCCGCCGTAACCTTGCCATGAATTCCACTGCCCTTGATTTCTATCTGGATCCCACAGATCGAGAACCGCTCCTGGATCATCTTGCCCGAGAAGGTGTCGTCAAAGGGCACGAACTCAAATTGAAGCGCAAAGACGGCTCTTCGCTGCATGTCAGCGTGGATATGCGCACCCTCGATTTTTTCAACCGCCCGCATATCCTTTCCACCATTCTCGATATTACCGACCTCAAACAAGCTGAAGCAGCACTGCGCGCCAACGAGAACTACTTGCGAACCCTCCTCGACTCCGCCCACGTCGGCATCATGCTCATCGACGCCAACGACCACACAATCGTGGATATCAACGAATTCGGCAGACAACTGGTGGGGTTGAAGAAAGAAGACATCACCAACAAGGTCTGCCACAAATTCGTCTGCCCCGCAGAAGAAAAGAAATGTCCGGTGACCGATCTGGGGCAATTGGTGGAACGATCTGAAAGATCTCTTCTGGACAAGGATGGTTTAGAAATCCCCATCCACAAGACGGTCACCCGGCTGCGTTACCAGGGGCGGGATCTTCTATTGGAAAGCTTCGTCAACATTCAGGAACTCAAAACGACTCAACAGGAACTTCGACAGGCCCACGATGAATTGGAAGACAAAGTTGAAGAACGTACTCAGGAATTGACTCGTGCCAACGAAAACCTGACCCGAATCAACGAACAAATTTCCCAGGAAATCAAGATTCGGAAGGAAACCGAAGCCGCCCTACGAGACAGCGAAGAGCGCTTCCGGTCGGTATTCGAAAACAACCACGCGGTCATGCTGCTCGTCGATCCCAGTTCCGGTAGAATTGAAGATGCCAACCCTGCTGCTGCCAACTACTACGGGTACCCACGCGAGCAGTTAACCTCCATGCATGCCTCCGAAATCAATACCCAATCCAAAGAGGACATTGAGCAGGAGTTACGCAAGGCGAAGGTGGAGATCCGCAGTCATCTTGAATTCAAGCACCGCCTGGCAGACGGAACCCTTCGTGATGTCGAGGTTTTCAGCGGTCCTATCGCCGTCAATGGTCGTATTCTCCTGTATTCCATCATTCATGACATCTCCAAGCGTAAACGCATGGAAAAACAGCTTACTGAACTGGCAACCAAGGATTCCCTGACAAAGATCAGTAATCGCCGCTATTTCATGGAGCGGGCATACGATGAAATTGCCCGAAGCCGGCGTTATAATAGTCCGTTATCCATGATCATGATCGACATCGACTATTTCAAGGCAGTGAACGACACCCACGGACACATTGCCGGCGACGAAGTCTTGAAAGCCATGACCAAGGCCAGCCTGCAAACCCTGCGTGAGACTGATATCTTCGGCCGCATCGGTGGCGAAGAATTTGCGGCGATCCTCATCAATACGGATTCCAAGGTTGCCCAGGACATCGCTGAACGGCTGCGGGCAACACTCGCCGAAACCCATGTTCAAGGCGATTCCGGCCCCATCAATTTCACGGTAAGCATCGGGGTCACCACAATGACTGCAGAGGATGAAACAGTGGAAGGCTTACTGAAACGGGCTGACACGGCCCTATACGAAGCCAAGCGTGGCGGCCGGAATCGGGTCGTTATCTTCAAGTAGTCTTCAACCTTCGCCGCAGTCGTAGCGCGCCCAAACGCAAACATTACGAGCACCTGCCTCACCTCACAGAGTGAAAACGCGGTTCTTCATGCCGTACCTCTCTTCACCGAATCAACTCTTCTCTGGGACACACTCTCCAGACAGACATCACCCGGTCTTTCCTAGGCTGACTTCTTGGGTAGACCAGGCCGCTCGCATTTACGCTCTAGGTAAACCATAAGACCGGAACCCAATCATCGCATAAGTGAGCGCCCCACCCTGTGCAAACACTAAGACCTCGTCCGTCGAAGTGATCTTCGAAGGACGAGGTCAGTTGTAAAGGCCTTTGAAATCTAATCAATCAGTTCATCGTCGTTTCAACCTGCACACCGCGCTCGGCAAAAACCTTCTTCGCCACGAACATCCCATTCAAGGCAGCTGGAAATCCTGCATACACGGCCATCTGAATGACCACTTCCACAATCTCCTCGGGCGTACAACCGACATTAAGCGCACCGTGGATATGTACTTCCAGTTGTGGAGCGGCATTGCCCAGAGCAGTCAAAGCCGCCACCGTGCACAACTCCCGAGACTTCAAATCCAACCCGGGGCGCGACATGACGTCGCCAAAGGCAAATTCAATGCACACCTGCCCCAGGTCCGGGGCCACGTCATTCAAAGCGGCCACCACCTTCTCTCCGGCTTCGCCATCAATCTCTTTGAGTTTTGCCCAACCCCGATCAAATCTGTCATTCATGACTTTCTCCATGGTTTGTGTTTTGTCTGATCCCACGGTAGGAAAGCCTTATTGATTCGTCCAATATCATTGTAAACATTGATTAATATATTTAGGATATCAATCATGGACCTACGCCAACTCCGCCACTTCCTGGCGGTTGCCAAGGCACTGCATTTCGGCAAAGCCGCCATACAGTTGCACATCTCGCAGCCCCCGCTTTCACAATCCATCAGGAAACTTGAGGATGAACTCGGCGCTCGATTATTCGAACGAACAAGCCGATCAGTGTCACTGACCGCCGCGGGAAAGTATCTTCAGGAAGAAGCACAAGCCATTCTGGACAGAACGACCGCAGTAGCAAAACACGTTGAACAAATGGGGCAAGGCAAGGAAGGACAACTAACAATTGGCACTATCGGCCCTGTGCTGGAAGGTCCATTGCCGTACTCACTTCGGCATTTCAAAGAAAAAAATCCCCACGTGGACATAAGCCTGCAACAACTCACGACCCGGAATCAACTTCAGGCCTTGCTCCGCCAAGAGCTAGATGTCGGCTTTGTCAGGCCTTTCAATACTATTGACAGCAGACTATCTCATACACGCTATGCGCGCGAATCCTATGTCATGGCTATACCGGAAGGACATCCTCTGGCAAAAAACTCCACCTTGAGTCTCAAGGAAATCGCCAACGAAACCCTGCTCATCTTCCCACGCCCAACAAACACGGGGCTGTATGACGCCATTATCACCTGTCTACACCGGGCTGGAGCCACACCGAAGCTACTGCACACGGCTCTGCTCAAGCACCCCACCGGTGCGCTCGTCGCAGCTGGACTCGGGTTCTCTCTCATGCCTGAATCATTGGCCGCCATTCCTCGCCCTGGGGTTGTTCACCTGCCCATCAAGGACAAACTCCCCATCGTGGAATACCACTTGGTCTGGACGAAAAACAATTCATCCCGATTGGTTCAGCGATTTGTCGAGGCCATGCTTGAAAAAACGACAATACAACAGGTCGATTGCTAGGCGACGGGCGTAATTCCCCACACACAATGGAAACCAATGATCCAATAAAAAGCTGCACAATGTCGCGGGACAATGTGCAGCTTATAACCTTTCGGTGAAGAGATTCAACAAGCTAGTCTTCGGTCACTCCGTGAATAATCACTCGATTCCTTCCTGCGGCCTTGGCGCAGTAAAGCGCTGAATCAGCAGCATCCAACAGAGAAGGCATTGACCCACTCCATTCACCATTCAGAACAGCAACACCAATGCTGATCGTAATCGAGACATTGATGCCATCGACGCATGGAATCCTCAGTGCTGCCACTTCCTTCAGAATTTTTTCGGCAATCTCAGCGGCTTCGTCACGGTCAACCTCAGGCAAAATCACCGCAAATTCCTCACCACCGTAGCGGGCAGCCACCTCGCCCGGACGACGAACGGCCCCTTGCAGTACCTTGGCCACCATGGCCAGACAGGCATCCCCGGCCATATGTCCGTGCTTATCATTAAACTCTTTGAAACGGTCCACATCCAACATCAACAGAGACAAAGGACGCCCGTTGCGCGTGGCACGCGAAATCTCCCGACGCAACTCTTCATCGAAATGACGACGATTTGCTAAGTTCGTCAGACCATCAAGCAGCGAAAGATCATGTAATTTCGCGTTGCTATCCCGCAGCTCCCGCAGCACTCCGGCATACCGTTCAACGGCTTTGCCAATGGCGTCCAACTCAACGAAGAATGCCCTCGGACCGCCGATCAGATTGCGCTTTCCGCCATGCACAGCCTCCAAGGCACGGGTCACGGACAGGATAGGCCCCAGAACATGCCGCTGAAAGACCCACACCACAAGAAGCAGCAGAGAACACAGAAGTCCCGTCATCGCGTAGCTCACCAGTCCGACCTTATCGGCTTGCCCCTTGATGGCTTCAGCCATGGTCACCGCCCGCAACCCGGCATCGGTGGCAATGCTATCGGCCAATTCGTCCAACTGCTGCGAAATATCCCCCCACAAGGTCAGTGCATCGGAATCCATGGCAAGCACGTCGCGCTGCAACTCAACAGCCTTAACAGAATTGTCGTAAGCGGCAGTCAAGGCCCCGCGCAATGGCAACGTCTCTTCCACTCCGCTCAAAGCATCCAATTGACGCACAGCAGAGGAATAGTGCTCGGACAGTTCGTTTCTTCGGGCTTCAAATACTGAAGGATTCGATTCAAGCAAGGCATCCAAGGTTCGCGCCATCACACCAAGGTCACTCAGCAATCCAGCCATGACCAGACGATCTGATTCAGCGAGTCGCCCCGTCACGACCAGCCCGGCAGAGGTCTCCATCTTATGTATACCCAAAGCCAGTTCAGCCGCTTTTGTACGCAGGGCATCCTGTCTGTCACGCAGGCGAGCAATGGTGGAGATACCCCTGAAAACCTTCTGGGCCTTGGCGTGAGTAGCGCTCTCCGGCTCAAAGGCCAAATCCTGCATCAGAATCCGGGCGGTCAACCGTTTGGCACGGCGAATGGAAGGGTCCTGGGAATAAAATATGATTTCACCAAAACGTCCCAGGCGTTCGATGTTCATTGCAGAACGTTGGCGCGCCAGGATATCCGGAATAAGCACATTTCGGGATTCATGGGCGCTGCGCACAATACTGAACAGAGTGTTGTGTGAGATCCAGCCCACCCCGCCCAACACGAGTAGCATGAAGATGACCGTGACGAGCCCGGCCTTTGTCAGACTGATACGAAGAGAACGCGCCTTGGACTGTTTTTCTTTAATCGCCACGTTTATTGCCGACTAGTAGATGCTAAAGGGGAAATACTTGTGATTGATGCGCTCATAGGTACCGTCCAGGCGGATAACCTGGATGGCTTCATTGATACGCTTGCGCAATTCGTTATCGCCTTCGCGCACGGCGATATATGCAGTGGAAGACGTGGCTTCTCCAGGCAAAGCCTCCCCGGCGAAGTCAAAATCAATCCCTTGCTCAGAATCAAGAAAATCCAGACAGTTCAAGGCATCGGAAAGAATCAGATCGATTTTTCCTTCAGCAAGAAGCCGATAGCTATCCGGTGTATCCTTGGCGATGATCACTTCGGAAGAGGAGGAGTAATTTTTGCGCAGATAATCGAGTTGCACGGTTCCATCTGCGGCTGAAAGACATTTTCCCTTCAACGCCTGAGGCGAGACATCGTCATAGAGTCCAGCCTTGGCAATAAAGGCACTCCGAGACCGATAGTAACGATCCGTAAAGTCGGCCCGCTTATCTCTTTCCTCGGTTTTCGCCATACTGGCTACGATCGCTGAGTAGTCCCCATTCTCCAACCCATCGAGGATTGAGTCCCACTCCACGGCCACGATCTCGCATTCGACGTTCATGGCGCGGCACAGCGCACTCGCTATATCCACATCGAATCCTGCCAGCTTGCCCTGATCATCCACATAATTAAATGGGGGATAAGCACCTTCAGTGGCGATGCGTAGAGCATCGCCAGCATAGGCTGAACACGGAACAGCGAGCATCAGTCCCAACAACACATTCAAAAGCATTTTCATAGCGCTCATTTCAGATACCCAACCGTGTAGTAGATGTGGATTATTGGCCGGCAACTATTCTTAATTCTTAATTCTTAAGCAACACAAAACTGAATACCCTAAAACAATCAAAGTTATAAAAATTAACTCGCCGTAAAACAGCGACTGTTTCGGCGAGGATTCTGCTTATTCAATTCCCGGGAAAATAAGAATTATCATTTTGCAGCACCAAGAACCGCTGCGACACCAAAATCACAGCACGTCTGACAGCTGCGCCTCAGGAAAGACCTCTGAAAAGCCATCCAGACCTGTACAGCGGCATCCAAATCAAGCGGCAACGGTATCTTCAAACTCAGGCCAAGGCCTGAAAAACCTTGCCCGTTGCCTGTTCGGCGGGCGACTTCACATCACGCAAGTCAGTGATTACATTCGAATACTGCTCGGCATTCTTGCGCACGGTTTCATTGTACTCGCGCACACTTTGCGAAGCCATACTCTTGCTGCCAAAGGACATCTCGCTGACCATGGTCAGTCCATTCACATTTTGAGAACTCATGATTCAATCTCCCCTGATGAAACACGTATCCCATTATGCTCGCAAATAGCCCTTCTTGGCAAGCCTAGTAGCCTCTAAGAACTTAAGCGATCATGTCGGACAGTATTTGGGGCCACATCTCAGGGACCATTTTGATTAAGGCGGGTGGCCAATGCCTTGATCAAGGCAAAGTTTGAATCCACTTTACCCTGAAGCTTTTCGTTGTCGGCCTGGAGCTTCTGCACGAGCAGCTGAAGAGAGGTCACCTTGTTTTCCAAGGTCTCAACTTGGGCCTCAAGTTTATTGATCAAGATACGGGCACGTTTATCGGTTTCAGCACGGGCAATTCCCATGTTGGCAAACGCAAACATCATGGTCATCGCTATAATCAAAATCATCCGCTTCATGTTGTCCTCCTTCTCGCCGACGGCGTATTCAATCAATATCATACCCCTCTTCCTGAGGGAATCTATCCCCCGACGACTTGCCCGGCATCCGGGAATGATTACAGTATTCATCGAACCCAAGGCACTAAGGAGAAGCCCATGAACGATACCGTCCACGTTACGTGCCCCAACTGTGCAGGCATCAACCGCGTCCAGACCGCAAAAATGGCTGCATCCCCCGTCTGCGGGCGCTGTGAATCCCCTTTACTCTCCGGCTCAGTCACTGACCTCAATGCACAAACTTTTGACCGATTCATCACCAAAAACGACTTGCCCGTACTGGTGGATTTCTGGTCGGCTTCATGCGGTCCCTGCCAGATGATGGCTCCAGCGTATTCCCAGGCAGCCACGCTGCTTGCCCCGAAAATTCGTCTGGCAAAACTTCAGACTGATACGAACCAGGCCATCGCCAGCCGCTATGCCATCATGTCCGTCCCCACCATGATACTTTTCAAGGGTGGGCAGGAAGCGGGCAAAATCAGCGGAGCCATGGATGCAGCAGCCATCACTTCCTGGGCCAAACTTCATGCCTAAAGTTCCCCGCATAAAAAAGGCCCACTCCCGAAGGAGTGGGCCATAACGACCCGTGGTCTCAAATTCTACTTTTAAGAAATGCACCTTGAACAATTTCAGGGACTTTGGCCGCCCCGGGCGTAGGGTGCGGATCTCCATAATCGGGGTTGGAGGCCGATTCAGCAAGCTGTCTTCCCTGAAGCTGGCTTTTCCAATTGGTGATCACCCGATCAGAACGGAGCAATTGTTCAGCCTCCTCCACGCTGTGGCGAATGATCGCCAGTCCCGTATCAAGACTCAACTCCCCTATGCTGCGAGTTTCGAACGCCATAATCAACCTCTTAAGTACCACTTTACACTATCCCCAAACGCACGGCAAACAACACCTCTATGTGCATGGGGGAATCCCCCGATTTTTATCGGGGGCGTTGACCCAATTTTAACGGAGGATGTATAGTTCGAGGTGGTAATTTTATAACGGCTCACAGGAGCAAATGATCGATGACCGACGACAAACGAACCACCAAACGCCTCGCTATCCAAGCTGTAGATTTCGCCACCTTGCTGGTCAACGACACCTACATGCTCTACGGCAGCATCACCAATGTCTGCCAATGCGGGCTGAATATGGAACTTTTCCCCTCAAGCCCCGGGGCATCACCACTCCCGGGAGATGCCATTCAGTTGCGGAGCTGCCCAAAAGGGCTGAATTGTCTGATTGGGGGCGCATCAGGAACCATCGCCTGGGTCCAAAGCAACATCTGCGGTATCCAATTGAACAAACCCGTCGCCAAAACCATTCAGGAACTCGAACAACATTTCTATGCCCGAAACCTGGCCCCCTGGTCAGGCCAAGGTGTTTAGCACTCGTCGCTTGTGAAAAACAGACAAAACAAGACCGCTCATAATCGAGCGGCCTTGTTAATTTTAAGCCCTTGATCTGGCAAAGCAACTAGAGGATCTGACTCAGGAAGAGTTTTGTGCGTTCATGTTCCGGGTTGACGAAGAAATGCTCTGGCGTTCCCACCTCGAGCACCCGTCCCTGATCCATAAATACAACACGATCGGCCACTTCTCGGGCAAACCCCATCTCGTGAGTCACCACGACCATGGTCATGCCCGCTTGAGCCAGGTCCTTCATGACATCCAGCACCTCACCCACCATTTCAGGATCGAGAGCGCTGGTGGGTTCATCAAAAAGCATCACCTTGGGGTCCATGGCCAGGGCGCGGGCAATGGCCACACGCTGCTGTTGACCACCGGACAACTGATCCGGGTACACATTCCACTTCTCTTTGATTCCAACCTTTTCCAACAGGGCCATCCCTTTGGCTTCGGCCTCTTTTTTGGACCGTTTGCGAACGGTCATTTGGGCCATGGTCAGATTCTGAAGCACTGTCTTGTGCGGAAACAGGTTAAAACCCTGAAAGACCATTCCGGCCTCGGCACGGACGCTGTTGATATCACTGTGCGGAGACAAGACACTGGTGCCATCGATACTGATCTCACCTTCATCCGCGAATTCCAGACGATTCAAACAGCGCAGGAAGGTAGATTTGCCCGAGCCGGAGGGACCAATGACAACGACAACCTCGCCTTCAGTCACCTCAAGGGAGACCTTGTCCAAAGCAACGAGTTTCTCGGGAACGTAGAAGTACTTGCAGACATCCTTTGCGACTATCATCCTACACCGCCTTGCGTTCCAGGGACTGCACAAACACGGAGAGGGTAAAAGTCAGCACCAGATACAACAGGGCACAGAGCAACCACATCTCGTAGTTCATGAGCGAGGCGCTGGCCACCTCGCGTGTAATCTTGGTCAGCTCGCGGATGGCAATAACCCCCAGCAAGGACGAATCCTTGATCAAGCTGATAAACTGACCCGCCAAGGCAGGCAGGATACGTTTCAGAGCCTGAGGCATGATGACCTTGCGCATGGACTCGGCATAGCTCATGCCCAGCGAACGCGCCGCTTCCATCTGTCCCACATTGATGCTCTGAATACCCGCTCGAACAATTTCTGCGGTATAGGCACCGGTGAACACTGCAAGTCCGACCACGCCATACCAGAAATTCTCGACCTGGGGGATCCCCGTATTGGCCAGCACCTGATTCACCAAAGTACCGATAACGTAGTACCAGACCATGAGCTGCACCAGCAGCGGAGAACCACGCACCAATTCGATATAGGTAATGGCACTCCACTTGAAAGCCGGATTATCCGAGATGCGGGCCAGACCAGTCAGGAGCCCAACGGCCATCCCCAGGAAAATGGCAATGAAGCTGACCTTCAAGGTCATCCACAATCCTTTCAGGAACAGGCCGACCTTCCACTGTTTACTGGCCCCAAGCACATCTCCGGAATAGATAAAATCGCCCTCGGAGACACGCAGCCCATCCGTAGGCACCAGATAGGCTTCCTCGCCATCCGGGCCAGTGACAACAACCTGGGTCTGCTTGCCCTGGTCATCCAGAGACAAAACTTCACCCTCGATTTCCGCCTGGATCTGTACGAATTCCTGATAGAAAAAATATTGGGGGACACGATTCCAGCGCCAGACGTAGTCCACATACTGCGTGGCTCCATAGATGCCGACGAGCGTCAAAACCACCATAGCGGCGAAAACGCCAAACCATATCTTGTTATATAAAGGTCCCCTGGGCCGATCCAGGCCGGGATACAATGACATCTTTGAACTCCTTGAAATAACGGCGCGAACAGGCGCCCCATCCCCCACAGAGAAGGACGGGGCGCCTCGCAAACTCAATCAGGCTAACACGCTGTTATTGCGTATTCTTGATCCAGCCGGTGCTCTTGATCCACTTGTTGTAGATCCGGTCATAGCGACCATCGGCCTTGATCTGTTTCATGAAGTTATTCAAGAAGTTCAGGAAGTCCGGATCACCCTTCTTGATGCCCCAGGCAAGAGGCTCGTAAGTGAAGGGCTTGTCCAGCAGCACGACATTCTTGCCGCCCTGCTGAGCCATGAAGACGACCAGGAAAGGCAGGTCGTAGACAAAGGCATCAGCCTGGCCGTTCACCACGTCCAGGGCGCCGTCGGCTTCCTTGTCGAAAGATTTGTAGATGGCCTTGGAAATCATGCGCTTGGTAGCGATTTCACCGGTCGTCCCCAAACGGGAAGCAACAGTG
Source organism: Desulfovibrio ferrophilus (assembly GCF_003966735.1). Classification (NCBI taxonomy): domain Bacteria; kingdom Pseudomonadati; phylum Thermodesulfobacteriota; class Desulfovibrionia; order Desulfovibrionales; family Desulfovibrionaceae; genus Desulfovibrio; species Desulfovibrio ferrophilus. The sequence goes on along the minus strand of NZ_AP017378.1, from coordinate 858,997 downwards.
TATTTGGGATCATTCAAGTCTTTGTAGGACTTGATCTTTCCTTCGTGCTTCTTATTCAGGATGATGGCCTGCCCCACCACGATGTAGGGATCGGCGAAGTTGATCTGGAGGTTGCGCTCCTGAGTCAGGGTCATGCCCGAAGCAACAATATCGAATTTGTCGGCGCGCAAGGCGGGGATGATGCCATCGTAGTCGGTGCTGACAATATTCAACTTGACGCCCATGGCCTTTGCCATTTCCTTGGCGAGGTCAATGTCGAAGCCAACGACATTGCCCTTTTTATCGGTCATCTCGAACGGGGGATAGCCCGGATCGGTACCGATGCGCAGTTCACCGCGCTGCATGATGGTCTCGAGAGTGGATTTCTTGGCCAGCTCGAAGTCTGCTGTAAAGGCCTGGGATGCCAAAACCGCAACAAAGAAAGCGGCAAGCATCAGTTTTCTGGCGATGTTCATGGAACAACTCCTCATAAAATTCAGGTGAATAACAAAGGCGCGCCAGAGGCGCGCCTGGGCCAGCACGTTAATATTTGCCTTCGGAAAGTACTTCCTTGATGATCATGAGCTTCTTGCACTTGGGGCACTTAGGCATCTCTTCCTCGGGAAGGTAGATCACCTTGGTGATCTTGTGGATCGGGCAGTGAACTTCCACTGCAACCCTTTTGTACCTGTCTTTGAGCGCATTCATCTGTGCACCTCCTCTGGCATCAATCCAAACGCCATATCCTGCGCCACACGTGGCGACAAGGAAACATTGGCATTTATGGATAATAGATAATGGTTTAAGCGGAAAACCTCAGAGAAAGACAAGTCAGGGCGCCATCCATCTTGCGGGTCTCGCTCATGTCCAACTCGATCACATCCAAACCGGTTGCATCGAGTACGGCACGGACTCCGGGAAAACCGGCAGGAGTAATGAGGGTGTCATTGATGAGCAAGGCATTGGCTGCATACTCCTCGCCCTCGGGGGTGACAAAAATCTCGTATCCTTCCAGGGCTTCACACTGAGCAAAATCAGGTGTCACCAAAAGACGATTGCTACCGATATGGTTCACTCCGGACTTGAAGTGCAAGCCTTCCCCAACCGGCACGGAAACAGCCTGGTAGCCATGTTCGGCCACAATACGGGCAAACTGCTTGAAACCCTCCGCATTGGTTCGCTCAGACTGTCCCACGAAGAACTGCTTACCCACGAGCAGGACATCACCACCATCCATGGTTCCCGGTGCCTCGATACGGGCAACAGCCTTGTACTTGGCCAATGCGGGTTCGATACTGACCTGTTCACCGCTTCGAGAAGGTGCTCCCGGATTGGTGATTACTGCAATTTCGTCGATGACAACGGCCGTGTCCTCCACGAAATGCGCATCCGGGTAGGAAGCCTGGGCTTCCAGCACATCAACGGTCAAACCAAGTGAACGCAGGGCGTCGCAGTAAGCTTCATGTTGTTTAAGCATCAGGGAATAATCGGCAGCTCCGAGATGGCCGGAGGTCGTCAGGCCTTGGGCAAAATTCTCGCAGGGAATGCGAACAATGGCGTGCGTGAACAAAATAAGCCTCCTCCAAGGGTAAAATGAAGAGGGTCATTTAGCCCCTGAGGCGCCGGATTGTAAAGTGAGAAACAATCAATAGGTGCTCGTGGCCATGGACAGTAGCAATTCGTACAATCGCAGTGCCTGCGCTGGCTCGCGCTGGGCAAACTTTTCCATGGCATCCCGAGGGATGAATGCCAAGACGCAATTTTCATCGGCTCGAACTGTGACAGCAGAGACCCTGTCAGAAAGAATGCCTTGCGGAACAACTACATTTCCACGCCCGACAAGGCGCAAACGAATCTCTTGTTCATCCTGCTCCATATATTCCCCAACCGTGCCCCAAACCACGAGATACACACCATTCAGGGATTGCCCCACCTTCACAATGGTACTTCCCTGCGACACCTTTTCTTCGTGGGCAAAATGCTGGACACTCTCCAAAACAGCCTCGAAGCGCTCCATGCTCTGGAGGTGTGAATCAAGCTCATCATAAGCCTGATGAAAAAGTCGATCACTGTCACCCGTTCGGTTCATGGCGTCGCATTCGCGCTGCAAAATTTCGTTTTCACAGCGTTCAAGAGCCAACTCCAGATGATTATGAAGACTGACGCCATCAAGAACATCAGGGGTTGAATTACGCTTGAACAGCTCCCATAAACGATCCGGGACACGGCTCATCAGAAGTTTGACGTTCCCATTCTGAGCCTGCTGCGCAATTCGCAAGAAGTTGTTCACTGCCGAGATATCAAATCCGTCGATGGCACCCATATCAATAACAATGAACCGAGGAGAATGATCCGCTTTCAGCAAGGCTCCCACACGCTGAGCAAGAAAACAGGCGGAACCGAAAAAGACATAGCCGTCCAGCATGATCACCCGAATCTCATCCGCATGTTGCCCGAGCAGAATGCGCGCTGCCACAGGCCGTTCCACCTGACTGGACACATCTGCTCCGGTCAGTTCCTTGCGAATGACAGAGACACGGCTGAAACGGAAAATGAAGATGAAAATCGCCAGCAACAGCCCGAGTCCAACACCTTCAAGGAATCCAAACCAGGCAATGGCGGCGATGATGGCCACCACAATGCCGAAATCCACAACCGTGAGTTTTTTCCAACCCGAGAAGATCCAATCATCAAAAAAGAACAACCCCAGCAAAAAGAGCAGGCTCCCCAGAATGGGCTTTGGGAAAAAAGTCAGGACCTCAGCCCCCACGAAGACAACCATCAGGCAGACCAGTGCCCCGAAGATGGACACCAGCCTGCTGCCAACACCGGTTCGGTGTGACAGAAGGCTCAGGGATAAGGCCGCGTACCCGGCAAACCCTCCTCCCAGGCCACCCAAGAGATTTGCAGCAGCCCCTGAGAACAATTCCTTGTCCATATCGAGATCCGCACGAGCCCCCAACTCGATGCCCCCCATGTTCAGTAACAAGGCAATAGTGGCCAGCAGGGCAACTATCATCACATTGGGTAATTGGGTCAGGACAACGCCCCAATCCACATAGGCAAAATCGTCCGGCGTAAAGGCTGGCCACAGTCCTCCCGAAGGGAGCGAGCCAACTAGCCAACCACCCTGACGGGCAGTACTCGCATCAATCCCAAGGACCGCCAGTCCCAAGAAAAACGCACCAATTCCAAGCACCAGTGCCCCAGGCAGGATCAAGAAATGAGGGCGCAGCTTGAGCAATGCAAACAGCCCCAGAGCAAACCCCACTCCCAGCAGCCATTTATAAAAGACCTGGCCCTGAGCGTATGACTCCAGAGTCTCAAGCCCGGGCGAAACGCCCGTCATCACGCCGAGGCCACCAAGACAGAGCAAAAGCCCACAGCCCGCCAAGAAGCCGCCCACAACAGGGAATGGCAGAAAACGCACCAGATTCGAAAGCTTGAACAAACCCATCACGAAAAAGCACAGCCCGGTAAATACACCGGACAGCATCATCAGAACGACAAGGGTGGAGAACTGCTCTTGGGATTCCTGTGAGCCCATGGTGATCATAAGGGTGGAAGCAATCCCGACGAAAATAGCTGCCGGTATATCCTGTGGAAGAGTAACCACGCCTTTGAAGGAACTCGTCACCCCCGTGACCAGGGTCATCATCATGGCCCCAAAGATCAGCAATCCCGTGGCCTGCGCCGAGAAATTCGATAAAGAACCGGCAAAGATCATATTGGCAAAGGACGATTCGATGATCACCAACATGATGCCGATAATCAGGCCCTGCGCCATTGAGGGCAGCAGGATCGATGGAGTCAGCAGATCATCTTTGATTTCGCTCAGGCGTTGAAGCACATGGTCTCCCTGTATAATGTCACCCAACCACAATTATTGCAGGTTCATGCATAATTTATATGAAAAAAGCAAACAATAGCAATAGACGCCAAGGTTGAAAGGAGCAGAGTTCACGGCAGTTGCACGTCCCGTCGCCCTTGGATACAACCCCAGACATGCTCACTATCCGCTGCGCAAACTGCAAGACCAAACTCTGGAAGTACAACAAACTTGGCAAAGGCGAAGTCCTGCGCTGTCACAAGGCGCGCATCACGAAAATGCTTGATGCCCGGGAGCAGGACGGTGCCATCGACTGTCCGTGCGGCAGTCGCATTGGGATTGATAAGGGAACGAATTGGAAAATGATCAAAAATGCCTTCAACTACTCGGGGAAAAAAGTCAGCAAACTGTAAAAAAAAAATCGATAAATTACCCCACGGTGCGCAAGCCAAACCTCTCCATGCCAACTCGAACCCGTCCAGCCTCACGTCAAGGCATTTTGAACCGTGGGATGGACTTCCATATACGAGGGTAATAAGCAGCACAGCAGTCAACGTCCCTTTGAGTACCTCATATCCTAGACTTTTATTGCAGAGCCTAACTCCGATAATAGGCGATAAACATGTCCACAGCGGCCGCAACCACCCGCTCGCATTCCTCTGGACCAGGATCAGGATTCCAACCAATAATCCGTGGCCAGAACAAAAAACCCTTGATCATGCCCAAATATTGATGTGCAGCAAAATCAATATCCGCAATATCCAGCTTTCCATCTGCCACCATCTGCGAAAGCAAGATATGGATGCCAGATTCCACTTTCTTCATATCCGTAAACATGGTCTCCGCCCACTCAGGCGAGCGGATGCATTCAGACAATACGGCTCTGGTCAGCCCCATGAACTCCGTATCCATCAAAAGCCCTGCCTCCCGCCGTCCGAGTTCAAGCAATTGGACACGCAGAGAGATAGTCGGATCATAATCCACAGCAATAGCCTGTTGAGCCTGCTCCCAGTGCTCACCAATCACGGTCCGAAACAACACGTCCTTACTTCCAAAATGATTATACACCGTACGCTTGGAAACCTTCGCCCGCTGGGCGATCCGGTCCATGCTGCTGCCCTGATACCCCCGTTCCAGAACCTCAGCAGCCGCAGCAGTGACTATCGCCTCGCGTTTATCCTTTCGCAACTTTCGCGGTAAAGTCATCGTTCCCCCTTCCTTTCTCTGTCGAAATCAATCCCTAAAAACTACACTCTACAGTTTACTTTCGTAGAGTCAACAGGTAAACTGCACAGTGTAGTTTACACTAAAAAACATTAAACCAGCAATTCTACAAGACAATCCATGCAAGCTAAGCCATTTCGAGCCTTCTGCGCAGTATGCATCCTGATCGTCGGAATCATGTCTTGCGGGGCGGAACGCACTGAAAACAAGGACCCATTCTCGATGAAAATAAAAGCCTCACCGCAATTCAACGATGGAAAATTCCACAATATCAATAAAATCCAGATAAATATCATGGACAATCTGTTTGGTATGACCCGTGCCTATCTCTGTGGTGATGAGCAGAGGTTTCCCAAATCAGCACCACCAGTTCAAACACTAAATCTTGCTGCCCTTGAATCTTCCGGTGATCTGGGCGTGACCTGGTTGGGGCATTCCACAGCACTGATCCACATCGAAGGTAAACTGATTCTAACAGACCCCGTGTTCGCAAATCGCGTGTCTCCCCTGCCCTTGCTTGGACCCAAGCGATTTCATGACTCCATGCCCATCACGACCGAGGACCTGCCCAAGCTGGATGCAGTGATCATCTCCCATGATCATTACGATCATCTGGATCGAGATGCCATTTGTTCTCTCGCCTCCAGGACTGAAGTTTTCTACGTTCCTCTTGGAGTGGACAAGCATCTGCGTGGATGGGGTATTCCGCAGAACAAAATCGTTGCCCTGGATTGGTGGAATAACAGTGAACACCGTTCCGGATTGCGCTTTGTCGCTACTCCTGCCCAGCACTTCTCGGGCCGCGGCCTTACTGATCGGAACGAAACCCTGTGGGCTTCATGGACCATCTTGGGACGAAACAAACGTGTCTTCTTCAGTGGTGATTCCGGTTATGCCGGTCATTTCAAGACCATCGGCGACACCTATGGCCCCTTTGATCTCACGCTCATCGAATGCGGTGCCTATAGCCAATACTGGCCCGTCGTTCACATGATGCCGGAAGAAACGATTCAGGCCCATCAGGATTTACGAGGGCAACTCCTTGTCCCTGTCCACTGGGGCACATTCAATCTTGCCATTCACAACTGGTTCGATCCCATGCAACGAGCCACAAAAGCAGCATCGGTTCAGGGAGTTCACATCCTCACCCCACTACCGGGTGAAGTTATCAGCATCCCCCATGCCGCAGCATGTCAAAAATGGTGGCTGTCAAAAGGCATTTGAGTTGTGTTCATGAACCAAACAAGCAATCATGAATGGAATGAACGGCAACAGATGATGCCACCAGTGGTTATACCCCAGCAGACAGTGCTGCCCGAGTAGCGAGAATACTCACAGGCCGAAAACAGAACACACGTCAAGCCAAGGTCATTTCGCATGAAAAATAACCTTTCCAGATACACAACGTCTGTGACCCTGATACTAACGATATTCATCTTCAGCCTTCCGTGCTTCGGAAGCCAATTCATCGACTCTCCCGTCAAACAAGCAGCGGTCAATGATATCTCCATCGGCTATCGGATTCTCGGACAGGGCGAACCACTGCTGCTGATCACTGGCTACGGGGCAACCATGGATGTCTGGGACCACACTCTGGTGGAACGCCTTGCGCAATCCTTCCAGGTTATCGCCTTTGATAACCGCGGCATGGGCTATTCCAGCACCTCCGAAACCCCCTTTTCCTATGAATTATTCACAAGTGATGCCCTCGGCCTACTTGATGCCTTAAACATCTCACGCGCCCATATCCTTGGCTGGTCCATGGGCAGTTGCATCACTCAGGAGTTGGCCCTTACAGCGCCCGACAGAACACGGAACCTGATTCTGTACGCCTCGGCCCCGGAATCAACCGAGATCGTCAAGGTTTTGGACAGGCTGGGCAACCTCGCCCCTGAAGAACTGGCAGGCATGATGTTCCCCAAGCCATGGTTTGATGGGCATCCTGACATCTTCGGACATCTCCCCGCCCCACCAACTGTCCCTGACCCCGCAATCATTGCCCGACAGCGTATGGCCATCGAACAATGGGCAGGAGCAACCGCGCGTCTGAAAACGATGAATAACGACGTATTGCTCCTGGTCGGCGAGGATGATTTCATCACTCCTCCAGCTCATAGTCAGAACATGACTGAACTCATCCCCAAGGCACGGTTGGTCACATTCCCACATGGTGGTCACTGGCTCATGTACCAGGCTCCGGAAGAGATGGCGCAGGCCATCACGTCTTTCATCCGATCAGACCAGGAATGGAGCCAATAGCTACAATCGTGGCCCGGTTGAATAATGCTTTCGAAAACTCCATCATGACAATCTGGACCACGAAAAACCGCCATCTTCCGGGGAATGGAAGATGGCGGGTGTAAAGATTATGGAGTGCCATACGGCAGGAGCGATCCTACGAAGGCATCCACATCGGCAATCAGAAGATATCACTCATGGTGTAGAGTTTTCCGCTCTGCTGCTGAACCAGCCACTTGGCTGCACGCAGGCTACCAGCCGCAAAGGTATCGCGCGAATGAGCCTGATGCGTAACTTCAATGCGCTCGCCTGGGCCCATGAAATACATGGTATGCACACCGACCACATCACCACCGCGAATGGTCTGCACGCCGATTTCCTTCTTGGGACGAGCACCGATGATGCCCTCACGGCTGTACTTGCCCACTTCCTTCAGATCCCAGTCACGGGCCTCGGCCAGGCACTCGGCCAACTTCAGAGCCGTACCGCTGGGTGCGTCCTTCTTCTGATTGTGATGGAGTTCCACCATCTCCATATCGTAGCCTTCGCCAAGGGCCCGCACCAGCATGGGCAGCACCTTCTGCAGCACATTCACACCCACACTCATGTTCGGAGCCCAGAAGACCTTGCCATTTTGGGCGATCTCTTCCAGCTCCCCTTTCTCGTCATCAGAAAGGCCTGTGGTGCCGATAACGATGGGGTTCCCCGCCGCCACACACTTTCTGGCATTGGCTACGGATACGGCGGGAGAAGTAAAATCAATCACTACAGCGCCAGGGCATTCAGGCAACATGGCTTCCAATTCAGTGCCGCACAGGCAACCGTAAACGTCCAGACCTTCGTCACAGCCCGCGCGTTCGATAACCCCGGCCAGTTCAAGCTCGGGGTCGGCCTTGGCCATGCCCGCAATAATGGCGCCCATGCGCCCCTTGGCGCCGATAACGATAATAGAGGTGCTCATGATACTCTCCGAATGATTGATATTAAATGAGTGACAACTGCTGAGGGGTTCCTGTGGGCACGACATCCTCATCGGGTTCATCGTTCCCACTCTCATCGCCGCTCAACAGCCGCATGAATTCAGCATGATCAATGACAGTCAAACCCAAAGCCTCGGCCTTGTCCAGTTTGCCGCCCGCCTTCTCGCCAGCCACCAGATAATCCACCTTCTTGGAGATAGTCTTGACGACCTTTCCTCCAGCGGCTTCGGCCAGCTTGGCAGCCTGGGGTCGACTCATCCCGGGCAGCGTTCCCGTAAACAGAAATGTCTTGTCCGCCAGCACCCCCGCAGAGGAGGACTCCTCCGTGGGATCAGATACGGGCCACAACCCGGCCTTGCGGAATCGCTCCAACAGGGCGCGATTGTCCTCATTACCGAAAAACACACCAATGGACGCCGCGACCTCAGGACCAATGTCCGACAACCCCATCAACTCGTCGCTGCCGGCGCTCATAATTTCGTCCAGATCGTGATACTGTCGGGCCAGGGTCTTGGCCGTCTGCTCACCCACATGGCGAATGCCCATGGCTGCGATCAAGCGATCCAGCGATGCGGTCTTGCAGGCCTTGCCAATTGCAGCGACGGCGTTCTCGGCGGACTTGGTCCCCATACGCTCCATAAGCGCCAATTCCCCGGCCCCGAGGCCAAAGAGATCGGCTGGAGATTGCACACGCCCTTCCTTGACCAACTGCTCAATCAGCTTCTTGCCCACACCCTGAATATCCAGCCCGGCCTTGGACACAAAATGGATGATGCTTCGCTTGACCACCGCCGGGCAGGAGGCATTGACGCAACGCCAGGCCACTTCGCCTTCCAGACGCACTGCGTCCGAATCACAGGCCGGGCAATGGCGGGGAAATACATACTCCTGCTCTGTGCCGTCACGCTTCTCCTTGACGGGACGAACAACCTCGGGGATCACGTCCCCGGCCCGCTGCACCACCACAGTATCACCGATCAGCAGTTCCTTGGCCCGAACCTCGTCCTCATTATGCAAAGTGGCGTTGGATACGGTGACGCCCCCTACACTGACCGGGGCCAGTCGGGCCACCGGAGTCAGCACCCCGGTCCGCCCCACCTGAATCTCGATGGCTTCCAGGCGGGTTTCGGCCTGATGGGCCGGAAACTTCATGGCAATGGCCCACTTAGGGAATCTGGCCGTGAAGCCCAGAGCCTCCTGCAGTTCCAGATCATCAAGTTTGGCCACCACGCCATCGATCTCGACGGGCAGTCCATCACGTTCTTCGGCCAGCCGCTCGTAGTACCCGGCCACGCCATCCGGGGATTCGAAGCGCTGCGCACCGGGCGGGATGGTAAAGCCCCATTCCTCCAAGGCTGACATAACCTCAGCCTGAGTCCGCCAATGCTCCCCGGGCGATTGCGCCCCGTCGGCCCAGCGGACACTGCCCACGCCATAGGCCATGAAACGCAAAGGCCGAGAGGCCGTGATCTTCGAATTCAACTGACGCACAGACCCGGCAGCCGCATTGCGAGGGTTGGCAAAGACCTTTTCGCCCTCTTCCTCCTGACGCTCGTTCAAGGCGTGAAAGTCATCCTTGAGCATGACGACCTCGCCACGGACCTCCAGCAACTGAGGAATAAAATGTGCAGAATTGGAGTCGGGAATCGTCAGGGTCAGTGGCAGATTGCGAACCGTACGCATATTCTCGGTCACCACTTCACCAATTTCACCGTCACCGCGCGTCAGAGCGGCAGCCAGCCGACCATTCTCATAGACAACCTCCACAGCCAACCCGTCCAGTTTGGGGTCCGCCCAGAAAGCCAACGGAGCGTGCGGTTCCTCACGGCGAATACGTTCGGTAAACAGAAGCCATTCGTTCACATCAAAGGCATTGTCCAAGCTATACATTCGCTGAGTATGGCTACGTTTCTCAAACCCTTCGCGCACGGCCCCACCCACTCGGCGGGTCGGGGAGTTGGGGTCATCCAACTCCGGGTGCTCCTGTTCCAGGGTCAGAAGCTCTCGAAACAGGACATCATACTCGGCATCAGTCAGTTCGGGATCATCCAGCACGTAGTAGCGGTGATTGTGATATTCAAGAAGGCCGCGCAGCTCGGCAACGCGCCCCTGTATGTCCTGAGAGATTGTCATCGGAAGGTCTCGTAGTCGGTAAAATCGTTTTTAAGTCTCCGTAAAGTCTCACGCCAATCAGGACCAAACCGCTGGGCCAGAAATTCAGCCTCGGCGCGGGCGGCGGTGTCCATGAATCCATCCACGGTGCGAGCGGTGCTATGGTAGATATGGCGCACGCAGACCTGATGATCCACGGCCAACACCCATCCAGCCTTGGCCACACGAGCCGAAAAATCCAGGTCCACACCATAGCCGAAGGGATTCATCCCAAAAGCCAGGCCTCCGGCTTCTCGCCAAGCATCCACATGCACCAGAGGCGCAATGCCGTCCACCAGATTCACCTGCCTGAACTGCGCTTGAGAGCGCTGTTCCATCTGGGGATGGTAAGGGTTGGAGGTCACAGATGGTGCATAAATCCCCACCCGTCCCAAAGCTATCTCCATGCGGGCAAGCCTGCCTACAACGGAGCCCACCAGCGGCGGTCTGGAAACAAAATACAAATCGTTATTGAGAAACCAGACACGTTTGAAGCCTTCTTCCGAAAGCCGCCGCATGGCCCATTCGAAGGCCCCGGCCCAATAGAGATTTTCATCCAATCGCTGCCAGGAGTCGGGATAGAGCTGCGGCGCTGCATTGTCCAGCACCAGAACCGGAATATTCAGCCCCTTGGAGTTCTGCACATCGGCCTTGAGTTGCCGCTCAAGCTTGGCTGTCAGTTCAGGCTTCCCGTAATGAAGAATAACTATGGCCAGGGAGTTGTCCGGCATGATTTCCATCAGGCTGCAAGTTCGTGCGGCCTTGTTTTATTTTGCATTTTTGCGCGCCCGGACCTACAATTACCGGGACTTGAACTGTACGTGCAACCCACAAAAACCGCAATCATCCGAGGCTTGCCCATGCCGTTTCAGTGGAACACACTGCCCACCCCGCTGCTTGAAGCTCTTATGACGGGCAGCACCGGGAAAGCGCATCTGGCCCGTTCTGCGCTATTGGCTCTGGGGGCACCCCAACCATTAGTGGATTTGGGACTGACGCTATTGGCCGAGGCCTGGACCCACGACCCGCTGGACGCGAACCTGGCAACTCAGACTCTCTCCCTGGACGCCAAACTGCACCTTCTGCCTGCGCCAATCAAAGCCCTATTGAAACAGGCTTCCAAATCCCAAGGCAAACTCAGAAGCCTGCAACCAGCGCTTGCACACGCCCGAGACGAAGTGTCCGCCAGCGAAATGCTCACACTCGCCTCACAGATCGAACCGTTTTTCCCCGCTGTAGCACATATGCTCCAAGCCGAAGGACACTTCCTGGCAGGCCGTTTTGAGCAGGCGGGCGAGGCTTGCCGAGCCTTGGATGTCCCCCTGCCCCGCATTATGAATCTTGAAGCAGAATGCGCCCTACGCACAGGGGACCGCGAACGGGCCATTACTCGGTACCGTGAATCACTGCTGGCTTCTCCTTGGCAAGTCAACACCCTGATGCGCCTGTATGACCTGGTCATGCAACGGGACCAGACCATCTCGATGCCTAAGGGAGAGACGGTGGTGCTGCTCTACTCCTGGAACAAAGCCGACGATCTGGACAAAACCCTTGCCAGCCTTGCCGCCTCGGATGCAAAAGAAGCCTGCATCATCACTCTGGACAACGGCAGCACCGATGCCACCCCGCAAGTTGTGGACGCCTGGGCCAACCGTCTGGGCAAGCGCTTCAGCAAGATTCGTCTGCCATCGAACATTGGCGCCCCTGCGGCGCGCAACTGGCTGATGACTTTGCCAGAGGTTCGCAATTCACGTTGGACCGTCTATCTGGACGATGACGTCGAACTCGTTCCCGACTGGTTGGGCCGTTTGGGCGCAGCTACCGAGGCCTACCCCGCAGCCGGAGTCTGGGGTTGCAAGGTCGTGGATATAGCACGCCCCGCCATCATCCAGAATGCGGACCTGCACCTGCGCGAACCATATGACGACTCAACTCTGGCACACATCAGCAACCAACCAACCCTGTTTGAGGTTACGGACCTGCATCACGAAGGCCCGGACCTGGGCCAGTTCGATTACATCCGTCCCTGCGCCTCGGTCACGGGATGCTGCCACATGTTCAGCACGGCCAAGCTGCTCCAGGCGGGTGAATTCGACATCCGCTTCTCGCCCACCCAACTTGATGACCTGGAGCACGATCTGCGCCTGTTGCTGGCCGGTCACATCCCCGTTTACACGGGCCATCTGACCGTCCGTCATGCCCGGCTTTCGGGCACAAAATGCGCCATGAGCAGTGCTGCCAGTGGCAATGCCTTCGGCAACCAGCTAAAACTTCAGTACAAAATAGGGCCAGACAATGCCAAGGCCATGCGTAAAATTGCAGCCCAGGCACTGCTCGATGACGTCCTCACCAAACAAGAGGCCCTGAGCTTGTAGTTCCTTCCAAGGCCACGATTATGACAATGACAAAAAAAGCCGGGCATGCCCGGCTTTTCCGCGTGGTCGAAAATCTCATCCCCTTCGCTGAAAACCAAAAGGGAAAATCACTTCAAATGGATGAAATGGTCTGGTTCTATTACGAAGTCACTTCCCACAGGTTGCCCAGATTTTCCCTGTCGCCAACGGCAATGACGGTGTCACCAGCAGCAAGAACAGTCTTGGCATCGGGATTGAAGACAACCTCTCCGGTTGCATGCTTCAGACTGATGATAATCACGTTGAACCGCTGACGAATCTTGGATTCAATCAGGTTCTTGCCACAGAGTTCTGACCGGTCGGAAAGGGTCAACTCTTCCATGGACAATTCCACTCCATCACCAGCGACTGCCAGTTCAAGAAAACTGGTCACAGCAGGTCGCACAACGGACTGGGCCATGCGAATACCACCAATGGTATGCGGCAGCATCACACGGTCTGCACCCGCGTGCTTCAGACGGTTGATGTGTGACTCGTTATTGGCCCGAGCCACGATATTGAGTGCAGGATTCAACTGCCGCGCAGTCAGGGAGACATAGACGTTGGCGGCCTCGGAGGACAGAGCAGTAATCAGATTCTTGGCACGATGGATACCAGCACGGGTCAGGACATCGTCCGAGGTGGCGTCACCGGAGATGAACAAGATCTCGTCTTCTTCCATGTTAGGGATAAGTTCCTCGCCCATTTCAACGGCCACGACAGGCAACCCTTCGCGCTCAATCTCCCGCACGGCAATGGACCCAATACGCCCGTAACCACAAACAATGGTATGATTAGTCAGTTTATCGATACTTTTTTGCACTCTGTGCCTCCCCCAAACAGTTTGAAGCCGGCCTTCCACCAGAATCTGCGTGAACGAACCGATGAGAAAAGCGAAGTTGCCCACGCCCAAAATGAGCAGGACACTGGTCAACACCATACCGTTTTCCGAAAGAGGATGAACCTCCTCAAACCCGACGGTGGAGAGGGCAATAAGGACCATGTAAAAACTTTCAAGGTAGGTCCAGCCCTCGACGGCCATATAGCCGTAGACTCCGCCGAAGAAAATCAGCATCAGAGAGCACAAGCCCATAATCAGCGGCCAGAAGCTGCCATAGCGCCGCTGCAGCTTACTGAGCTTGATCTGGCCACACAGGCCATGTTTGTCGGGTCTGCCCTTGCTCAATTTACATACATCCGCACACATCAAATAGCTCGCATCAGTTCCCGCAGCAGTGTGATCCGATCCCGAAGTTGTGCTGCACGCTCAAACTCCAGATCCTTGGCCGCAACACGCATCTCACGCTCAAGACTCTTGATCTCGGCAGCCATTGCCTTGGGGTCTCCAGCCATATCTTCGGCTGAAATCGGCGTCTTGCCCCTCCCCCTCTCTGAGCGTGTATATAACGAATCCAGTACATTATTCAATTCTTTCCGAATGGTGGTCGGTTCCATTCCGTGCTCAATGTTGTAGCCTTGCTGTTTTTCCCTGCGACGCGAAGTTTCCTCCATGGCTTCCCGCATGGAGCGCGTAACCTTGTCAGCATACATCAACACCCGACCATGGGTGTTGCGCGCAGCGCGTCCGAACGTCTGGATCAACGAGCGCACCGAGCGCAAGAAACCTTCCTTGTCTGCATCCAAAATGGCAACCAAGGATACTTCCGGGATATCAAGCCCTTCCCGCAGCAGGTTGATCCCTACAAGGACATCGAACTCACCCTTCCTCAGGGATTGGAGAATGGACACACGCTCCAGTGTATCGATATCCGAATGCAGATAGCGCGTCTCGATACCCATGCCCTGTAAGTATTCCGTCAGGTCCTCGGCCATGCGCTTGGTCAACGTAGTCACCAACACCCGTTCACCCGCATCACGACGTTTACGGCACTCGGCCATCAGATCATCCATCTGGCCGGCCGAAGGCCGGACCTCGATTTCCGGGTCCACCAACCAAGTGGGGCGAATGATCTGCTCCACAACCAATCCCTGGGCCTGATCCAATTCCCAATGCCCGGGCGTGGCTGAAACAAACACCGCCTGTCCGATGCGCTGCTTGAACTCCTCAAAATTCAAAGGCCGGTTATCCAGCGCCGAAGGCAGCCGGAAGCCAAAATCCACCAGCGTCTGCTTGCGCGAATGGTCGCCTTTGAACATTCCCCCGACCTGAGGCACGGTCACGTGTGACTCGTCCAGGAACATCATGAAGTCCTCGGGAAAATAGTCCAACAGGGTGTGCGGCGGTTCGCCGGGCTTGCGCCCATCAAGAAAGCGGGAGTAGTTTTCGATGCCGTTGCAATAGCCAAGTTCCTCGATCATCTCCAGATCCAGTTGGGTACGCTGCTCCAGGCGCTGAGCCTCCACAAGCATGTTGCGCTCCCTGAAATGCCCCAACTGAATCGCAAGCTCATCACGAATCTCATCCATGGATCGATTCAAATTGGCTCGGTCCGAAACATAATGGCTGGCGGGGAAGATAATGGTCTTGGGCAGACGGTTCAGCACCTCCCCGGTGATGGGGTCGGTTTCGGATACGGCATCAATCTCATCCCCAAAGAACTCCACGCGCAAGGCCTGCTGATTGGAATAGGCCGGAATGATCTCAAGCACATCGCCACGCACGCGAAAGGTTCCACGGTGGAAGTCATAATCGTTGCGCTCGTAATGGACCTCCACCAACCGATCAATAAGCTGCCCACGCGACAGACGTTGCCCAGGCTCAAGAGGCACCACCATCTTGGAGTAATATTCTGGAGAACCCAGGCCATAGATGCAGGACACCGAGGCCACGATGAGCACATCGCGTCGGGTCAGTAGTGCATGGGTTGCAGCATGGCGGAGCTTTTCAATCTCGTCGTTGATGGACGAGTCCTTCTCGATATAGATATCCGTGTGCGGAAGATAGGCTTCGGGCTGGTAGTAATCGTAGTAGCTGACAAAATACTCAACGGCATTGTCCGGGAACAGCCCCCGGAATTCATTATAGAGCTGGGCCGCAAGGGTCTTGTTTGGGGCCAAAACCAGCGCAGGTCGCTGCAAGGCTTCCACCACCTTGGCCACAGTGAACGTCTTGCCCGACCCGGTCACACCCAGCAGGACCTGATTCGACACTCCTGCGCTCAGGTTGGCCACCAAATCGGCAATGGCCTCGGGCTGATCGCCACGAGGCTCGAACGGACTCTGGATACGAAAGGGAATGGTGTCTGTAACATTATCGAATGAGGGCATACAGTGCTTGTACCCGGAGCCCGGTCCGAGGTAAACATCCAAACTGCAGATCAAAAAAAGGAGGCCAAAGCCTCCCTTGATGTGTGCATCACCTACAAATCTATTCGAACAATTTCTTGGTCTTGTCCTTCAGATCATCAGCAGCCTGATCCAGCTGCTTCCCGGCCTTTTCCATCTTTCCTTCCTTTTCACAACCAAAGACAGGAACAAGCAAGGCCAACAAACAGGTCAATACAACAAAACGCTTGAACATGTAGAATCTCCTTCCCGATGATTTGATTGGCGCACGTTATCATAATGTCCCCACAAGCAAAAGAACGGCAAGAAGCGCTTGTGAAGGGCTTCACAGAAGCGTTCTTTTTTCGTAAACAAACCTCACCTGAGTGCGTAAACCGCGCTCAAAGGACTCAACCGCAACCGCACAGGAGTGACGGCATGCAGATACACAGCGTTGCCTCGGAACAGCCCCTGCCCTCTGACAGGGCCTATGTCATGACCATGACCATCAAAAGCTTCAAGGGCCGCAAGAACGTGCAGGTGCACCTCTTCCGTCCGGAATTCAGCGAAGAAGAATTCAACAGCTACAACTGGGATGGCCTCTTGGGCGACCCGGTAGAACCGGACCTGACCGACCCCGAAGGCAGCAAAAAACTCATGCTGGAGGCCTTCACCAAAGAGGAACGGGACCAGATTTTCGACTACATCGAACGTCGTTATGAGGATCGTGTAATCGAAGCCACCTCTGCCCCCATGAGCTTCCCCATCCCCACGGGACTGTCCCCCCTGTCTGCCGTCCCCGAAGGCAAGACCATCGGCCTGATCCGTTTCTCTCAGCTGCCGAACTTCGATCTGCCATTCCCCATGCATGGGCTCTATGACCTGTCTCAGGCCGAGCCCCTGGTGGAAGAACAGGCCTAAGGCCAACTCAACATCAACAAAGGGGGCGCGGACAGCAATGGTCTGCGCCCCCTTTTTCATTCAGGAATCACAATGCCCCAGATCATTGACCTCTCACATCCCATGCAGAACGGCATGCCAATTTATCCCGGCACCGAAGCTCCAAACTTCGAACAGGCAACCACCATCCAGGCCAATGGATATGCTGAGAAACGCCTGACTCTGTTCTCGCATACCGGAACCCATCTGGACGCTCCGGCACATATGCTGCCCCAAGGTGCCTCCCTGAGTGATCTCCCTCCAGATCGCTTCATGGGACCGGGTTGTATTCTTGATCTGCGTGGCATGAAAGAAGCGCTCCCTTCAGACCTGGAAGCTTACACCCCGGCCCTTGAGCAATCGGCCTTCGCCATCCTGCGTACAGGTTGGGAGCAATTTTGGGGTACTCCCGAATACTTTCACCCCTTCCCCGTACTGACCGAGGCCGCTGCAATCTGGCTGACTGGTTTCAACCTGTTTGGCATCGGAACCGATGCCATCTCAGTAGATGAGGTGGATACCAATGATTATCCAATTCATCATGTATTTTTCACCAATGGGCTGATTATCGTGGAAAATCTCTGCAACCTCGAACAACTGCCAAGAAACGGCTTTGACTTTCAAGCCCTTCCCCTGCCCATCGTTGATGGTGACGGTTCCCCCGTGCGTGCCATCGCCACTGTTATCTAAAACCAGCCACACAATTATACCGAAACAACATTGCAGTGCCTCTTTAAAAGTAATAACAAATCAGGGAAATGTTCAAACTCACAGCACCCCTGATAATCGCGCTCTTTATCGCTCTGATCTTCCCCTTGCCCAACACAGCAACAGGAAAAACACTGCGTTTTGCCATTATCCCCAAGACAGGAAACAGCGAATTCTACACCCCAGTAAAACACGGCTGCATGAATGCCGCAGAGGCCTTGGAAGATGTGCAATGCATCTACAGAGGCCCGGAAAGAGCAGACCCTCGCCTGCAAAACAACATCATTTCAGATCTCATTGACGAGGGGATCGATGGCTTGGCTGTAGCTGTAATCAACTCCGAATTCATCGAGGAGCGAAGCATTGCCAAAGCCCGAAAGGCTGGCATTCCCATCGTGACCTTTGATTCGGACTTTTCCAGAGCAACCCTTTCCAACAACCACGATATCCGTAAAGCATATATCGGCACCGACAATTATCAATTCGGTCAAAGGTTGGGAGAACTCGCCAAACAACATCGCCCGGGCGGCGGCACGTATTGCATCATCAGTGGGCACAAATCCGCTCCGGGACTGGCCGACCGTATGCGAGGAACCATCAATGCCCTGAATCGAAACAATTCAGGAAAATGGACACAATACGAACGCTGCCCCCTGTTTTGCCGAGACGATCCAGAGGTAGCACTGAATCAACTGCTGTATATCCTTGATGATGGCTGCATGAATACTGGTCACGTTGACACCATCATCATTCTTGGAGCCTGGCCTCAACAAAGGCCAGAAGAATACCTCACAAGTCTGAGCAAACGCCGTGCAGATCTGGATTCCAAGAAAATAATCATCATCGTCGGTGACACCTTACAAAACCAGCTTCAACTTTTGGAGCAAGGACTTGCCCACGGAAACATTGGCCAGAAACCCTACGCAATGGGTAAGAAAGCCATTGAAATCCTATATAAAATCTACCATGGCGAGCCTGTCCCAAATGTGATTTATACTCCAACGGAAAGTTGTGTGCGAAGGAGTTCTTCCGACGTAATATGCACCGAATGACAACCAGATACAAAACCTGCAAGGCCAACACCTTTGACTCACAGCCCCTCTGGATGTAGCACTTCTTGAATTCCGAGAATTGAGCCCGCACCCGAGGAGCCCCATGGAACCCACCTTTCTGTCCGAGGCCATGCACCCCGGCCATCCCAAATGGGATCAAGCCGTCACCCGCCGAGATCCGCTCTACGCCCGCCAGGGCGATCTGCGTAGCGAATTTGCGCGGGATTACAATCGCACCCTGCACTGCACCGCCTATCGCCGCCTGAAACACAAGACTCAGGTCTTTTACGCCACGCAAAACGATCACGTCTGCACGCGCATCGAGCATGTGAATCACGTGACCGCCGTGGCCCGGACCATTGCCGAGACCTTGGGCCTGAACGCCGAACTGACCAGCGCCATCGCCATCGGCCATGACCTGGGGCACGCCCCCTTCGGGCACGCGGGTGAACGACTCCTTTCCCGCATCGCGGAAACAGAACTGGGCAGCCGATTCCGGCATCAGAACAACAGCCTGCATTTCGTGGATCGAATCGAGACTCTGGAAGCCCCGGGCGGGGTCCATTACAACCTGAATCTGACTTATGCGGTGCGTGATGGCGTGGTCTGTCACTGCGGTCAAATGGGAGACAGGCCGGTCTACCCCAGAGACACAGCCCTTCCACTGGAACAAATCCCCGGGGATACCATTGTCGAGCCGTTCACTTGGGAAGGGGCAGTGGTCAAGGTCGCAGACCGCGTAGCCGCACTTGGCCGCGACATCGAGGATGCCATCCGCCTGAAGATTCTGACTCGAGATGAACTGAAATATCTGCGTGCGGTGGCTCAGCGTTTCGGAGAATCCACCTTCCGCCACATCAACAACTCCCTGCTGATGCAGGTCTTCATCAACGACCTGTGTCGCAGCAGCTCTCCTGAAACAGGGCTGCGCTTCTCAAGCGCCAATGTGGAGCTGATGTCCGAACTGACGGAATTCAACTACCGTCACATCCATTTTCATGAGCGATTGGCCTATTTCGTGGAATATGCAGAACTAATCGTAAACACCATTTTCAAACGACTCAAAGGTACTTACCATCCAGACAAAAGCCTCTCCAATGTCAACCAGTTGCGTGAGGTCTGCCCCCATCTGGCCGACACCTTCTACGACTGGCTGATCAAATATGGACACCCGAGCCTGCGGCGCACCATCAGCCTCAAGTACATGGCTGACCGACTCTACAATCCCGAGGACGAAGACGATTACACCCGAGCCATTCTGGACTATATCTCAGGCATGACCGACTCTTTCGCCATCAAGGCTTTCGAGGAGATCGTTTCATTTTAGGGAGAGGGATTACAACGGATCAAAGCCAGCAGGAATGGTCCACGCCCCGTCCAGCACAGGGACGGTCACAAGCGACGCAATTCGCGACAGAAAAGATCGGCGTGGGATTTCATTGGCTCCAAAGCGCAACAGATGCGCCGTCGTCTGCTGGCAATCAATGAGTCCATAACCCCACTGCTCCAACAGCCGTACCAGCCAGACAAACGCCACCTTGGAGGCATCCGCTTCGCGGTAAAACATGGATTCACCAAAAAAGGCCCGGCCCACGGCAACACCATAAACGCCACCGACCAGCTGTCCATCCAGACGTGCTTCCACACTGTGTGCCCACCCCGAATGATGCAAATCCACATAGGCCGAGATCATCTCCGGCACCAGCCATGTGCCGGGACCTTCTCGGCGTGGTGCGCGTGAGCACTCGCAGATCACTGAGCGAAATCCCGTATCAACACTGATCTCGAAACGCCTGGAGTTGATCACCCGACGCAGGGAACGCGAGACGTGCAGATCTTCAGGTTCCAGCACCAGGCGTGGGTCAGGCGACCACCAGAGAATGGGATCTCCCGGCCCGTACCACGGGAAAATCCCCCGGGCGTAGGATTCCACCAAGCGCTGTACGGAGAGATCTCCACCAAAGGCCAGCAACCCGTCCGCGTCCGCTTCGTTCGGATCGGGGAACCAGAGGTTGTGGGGTGGAATGAAATCGATACTCATGAAACAGCTTCCACCAAAAACGGCGCGGACGGCGAACCGCCCGCGCCGGGGTTAGTCAATTTCAAGTATTCAACGCCGCCTAACGCTACTTCGAGCCACTTGCAGACTTGGGAAACTTGAAACGCAGCTTTTCAGGCTCGCCCTTCTTGCGGCGCTTTCTGGGGGCCTCGGCCACCACCTCGCCACCACGCACCAAAGCGCCAAACAGCAATTCATCGGCCATGGGGTCCTCCACCTCGGTCTGAATCAATCGAGACAGTGGACGTGCACCAAAGGCGTTATCGAAACCTCGTTCAGCGAGCCAGGAACGTGCGCCCGGTGTCAAACGGATTGTCACCTTGTGTTCGGCCATGCGTTCATTCAATTCACCAACGAACTTGTCCACGATGAGCCCCATGACATCAGGGGTCAGGCTGGCAAAGGGTACCACTCCGTCCAGGCGGTTGCGGAACTCGGGACTGAAGACCTTTTCCACGGCCTGCATGCACTTGTCCGAACGGTCCTCATACATGGTATCGCCAAAGCCCATGGCCCCCTTGCCGCTGGCCTCCCAGGCCCCGACATTGGAGGTCATGAGCAGAATCACATGCGAGAAGTCGGCCTTGCGCCCGTTATTATCCGTCAGTGTTGCATAGTCCATGACCTGCAACAGGATGTTAAATACATCCGGATGAGCCTTCTCGATCTCATCCATCAACAATACCGTATAAGGATTCTTGCGAATGGCGTCAGTCAGCAGTCCTCCCTGGTCAAAACCGACGTACCCCGGAGGCGCTCCGATCAGACGCGAGACGGCATGCTTCTCCATGTATTCACTCATGTCGAAACGAACAAAATTCACACCAAGGCTGGCTGCCAGTTGGCGGGCCAATTCGGTCTTGCCCACGCCCGTGGGACCAACGAACAGGAAACTGCCCGTGGGCTTGCCCTGTTGACGCAACCCGGCACGAGCCCGCTTGATGGATTGGGACAACGCCTCCACGGCCCTATCCTGCCCAAAGACACGGGTCTTCAGATCAGGCTCCAGATTGCGCAGGCGTTCGCGGTCCGTGGTCGTGATGCGGTTCACAGGAATTCTCGCCATACGGGCGATGACAGCTTCGATATCCTGTGGACGAATATCATCTCCCTTGCGACGACGCTTCTTGAGCTTGTAGGCTGCGCCTGCCTCGTCGATGACGTCAATGGCCTTGTCGGGCAGGAACCGGTCGGCCACATGCCGGGCTGACAGTTCCGCTGCACTACGCAATGCGCCATGAGTATAATGCACCCCGTGGTGCGCCTCGTAGTAGGAAGACAATCCCTTCAAAATCTCGAAGGTCTCGTCCACCGAGGGTTCGGGCACGTCAATCTTCTGGAAGCGACGTGACAGGGCACGATCCTTCTCGAAATGGTTCTTGAATTCCTCATAGGTGGTGGAGCCAATGCAGCGCATCTTGCCCGATTGCAACACGGGCTTCAGAATATTCGAAGCATCCATGGTGCCTCCGGTGGTCGCCCCGGCCCCGACAATGGTGTGAATCTCATCGGCAAAGAGAATGGAGCCGGGGATGGCGGACAATTCCTTGATCACACCCTTCATCCGGGCTTCGAAGTCGCCGCGATACTTGGTCCCCGCCAGCATGGACCCCATGTCCAAGGCAAAGATACGGGTCTCGAGAAATTCCTCCGGGACCCGGCCCTCGACAATGCGCAACGCCAATCCCTCGGCCAGGGCCGTCTTGCCCACTCCGGGGTCGCCAACAAACAACGGGTTGTTCTTACGACGGCGCGAAAGCACCTGCACAGCTCGCTGAATCTCGTGGTCACGCCCGATAAGGGGGTCGATCTCACCCTTGCGGGCAGTCTCGGTAAGGTCCACCGTAAACTGCTCCAGCATGGAATCGCCCTCACGCACCGGACGCTCAGGTTCCCCGACATCACGGGCCGGCCCCTGATTCCCTGGCATGGACCAACCACCACCATCTTCGGGCTTGCCACCGCCGTGCGAAATATAATCCAACACATCAAGACGAGTCACACCGTGTGACTTCAGGAAGTAGACCGCGTAGGAATCCTCTTCCTCAAACAGGGCCGCCAACACATCACCAACACGGACCTTGTCCTTGCTGGCGGACTGAATCTGCAAAATGGCACGCTGCAGCACGCGCTGCACACCAAGGGTCTGCACGACCTCGCTGGGAGTGTCGTCGGGCAGAATCTCCATATGATCAATAAAGAAGCGCTCCAGCTGATGCTTCAGCCGGATAACATTTACGCCGCAATTGACCATGATGTCCCGCCCGGTTTCTTCGAGCAGCATCGCGTACAAAAGGTGTTCCAGCGTCAGGTATTCGTGGTTGCGTCTCTTGACTTCCTTAACAGCCGAACTCAGGACATTTTCCAGGCGCTTAGAGAGCATCTACACCTCTTCCATTGTACACTTGAGAGGAAATCCATCTCGGGCAGCCAACTGCCGCACAAGGGCAACCTTGGTTTCCGCAACCTCTGCCGTGAAAATGCCGCAAACGCCGATGCCTTCATTGTGGATCTTGAGCATGATATCCATGGCCTCGACCTCGGACTTGGAAAACACGGCTGTCAGGACGCGAACGACAAACTCCATGGTCGTGTAGTCGTCGTTGTGCAGCAGCACCTTGTACTTACGCGGCTCGCGAACCTCATCCTCGATATAGACACCCGGTTCCCCGGGCCGCGCGAAAGGATCCGCCACCGTGGACTCCTCCTAC
Source organism: Desulfovibrio ferrophilus (assembly GCF_003966735.1). Classification (NCBI taxonomy): domain Bacteria; kingdom Pseudomonadati; phylum Thermodesulfobacteriota; class Desulfovibrionia; order Desulfovibrionales; family Desulfovibrionaceae; genus Desulfovibrio; species Desulfovibrio ferrophilus. Next base: position 835,509 of record NZ_AP017378.1, on the reverse strand, counting down.
GTTACAGGAAGCCCCGCCCCACCTTGGGAAACGGGAATTCCTCCATTACAAACAGAATACGTCAACCAACCGGTCACCACAAGAGAAAAACATTGAAACCACCCCCAGAACTAAGACCTGTGGGGGATTTGTCCAGATTCTGAAGCCTTGGACAATTGAGCCAGCAGAGCCTTTTTTTTATCGGAATCAAAAACAAAGCTCTCCCGTGGTTCAAGGCCGACGGCTTCGCGATGCTCGCGATTGAGCTGATGGTAATTCTTGGTAGAAGCCTCACAGGATTTCACACCCAGAGCAGAGGCAGCAACCGGGATGGCAAGAGGATCACCTTCGATCTCCAGGAAGTCGCCAAAAGGCATCTGGTCCAGACAGATATGACAGCCCTCCAAGATCCACTCCTCACGGACTTTCTCATAGGAAAAAGCCGGAGCGTAACCCAGAGTCCCCAACAACGTTTCGATAACCCCGGGATCGTCAATCCTGGTTTCATGTTCGTCCCAGGCCTTGACGCCCTCAGGAACGGGTCCCGCAGGAGGTCGTTTCAACGTCAGAATCCGCCGCCCGTCGTCACGCAGGCGCACCAGAATACCACGCCCCTTGAGGGAACGCTGCTCATCGTCAAACACGATATTGGATTCAAAGCGCTTTCCCTGGAAATCCGCGCCCAAAGCCTGTAGCCTGTGGCGCACGTCGTCCAGGTTCACGCCGAGATATTTGAGTTCCGTCTCCATCGGCATGGAAATGCTCCCCTCACCCGCTTAGGGGCTGTTTTTCCAAGGGTAAACCGTCCCGGGCGAAACCGCAACGGCGCATGGAGGAACACGCGCGTGCAGAAACTTGTGCTCATCGCCCTTGCCGGAGGAGCCGGTGCCCTTTCGCGCTATGGACTGGCAGGATTGGTCCAACGCTGGGCCGGGGGCTCGTTCCCGCTCGGAACCTTTGCGGTCAACATGCTGGGTTGTCTGCTCTTCGGCCTGGTCTGGGGGATACTGGAAGAACGTGCTGCCTTCGGGCCACAAGCCAGGGTCATCGTCCTGACCGGCTTCATGGGGGCGTTCACCACCTTTTCCACATTTGCCTTCGAATCCGTTGCCCTGATGCGTGCAGGACAATGGATCTTTGCAGTCGTGAACATCACGGGACAGAACCTGATTGGCTTTGCCGTACTGTTCGCCGGGCTCAAGTTGGCACGGCTGGTTCCATAAAGCCAAGGACTTCGCAGGAGAACAATACCATGCAGCTACCAAAAAATGCTGAGCGGCTGAGGATTTACACCGGTGAAAACGACCATTACAAGGGCCGTCCGGTGCACGAAGCCATCGTGGAGCAAGCCCGCAAGAGCGGCTTTGCCGGAGCTACGGTACTACGGGGTATAGCAGGCTTCGGCGCCAACAGCCGAGTTCACACCTCGAAGATACTGCGCCTGTCCGAAGACTTGCCCATTATTACCGAAATCGTGGACGAGCCCAGCAAGATAGACGATTTCCTGCCGCTGCTCGACGAGATGATCGGCGAAGGACTGGTGGTGCGCGAACAGGTGCAGGTCCTGGTCTACCGCCACAACGACGGCAAAAAGAAATAGCCCTGAAAACCAGCAAAAAGCCGCCTGAAGAATCTCCAGACGGCGTGATCAGTGTCATTCAACAGATCAGGCTAACTTGCCCCCAATCGCACAACCTCCGGCGCAATTGCTTCCAAGGGCATAATCTTGTCCACACCGCCAGCCTTCACGGCCTCACCGGGCATGCCATAGACCACACAACTTGCCTCATCTTGAGCGATATTATAGGCCCCTGCGTCCTTCATTTCTTTCATACCAACGGCGCCGTCGTCGCCCATGCCCGTCATGATCACACCCAGAATATTGCTGCCGCCATACCTCGCAGATGAACGGAACAGCACATCCACACTGGGTCGATGGCGACGCACCAGCGGACCATCCTTGAGCTCGACATAATAACGTGCCCCACTCCGTTTCAACAGCATATGCTTATTCCCAGGGGCGATAAGGGCTTGCCCGGGAAGCACCGTATCTCCGTCGGCGGCTTCCTTGACCTTGATCATGCAGGTGGAGTCCAGGCGCTGGGCAAAGGCCGCTGTGAACATTTCTGGCATGTGCTGAACAATGACCACCCCAGGACAGTTGCGGGGCAAGGCTTCCAAAAAGATACGTAACGCCTCGGTTCCGCCGGTTGAAGCCCCCACAGCCACAACCTTTTCCGTGGTCTGCAGCTTATTCATCTTGGGGGCGGGCCCATCGATCACGGCATCAGCCGACAATTTGGGCTGAATCTTGATCTTCTTGCGGACTCTCAGCTTTTCCACCTTGACCCGGGCCGCAGCCTTAACGGCATCGGTGATGCGAATTCTGGATTCTTCCAAAAACTGTTTGGTGCCCAGTTTCGGCTTCTGAATAATATCCACGGCTCCGTATTCAAGAGCACGCATCAGGGTTTCGGAACCTTTTTCAGTCAAGGTAGAACACATCACCACCGGAATGGGATGCTGGCTCATGATTTTCTTGAGAAAAGTCAGTCCGTCCATGCGGGGCATCTCGACGTCCAGAGTAATCACGTCGGGAACCTCGATCTCCATTTTCTTCGCTGCCACAAAAGGGTCGGCAGCAGTATCCATCACCTCAAGCTCTGGGTCGGAAGAGATCAAATCGGCCATGGTGTTGCGCACCACAGCCGAGTCATCAACAATGAGAACCTTGATTTTCTTTCCCATACATCTCCCCATGACAAGCCAGGCTCCGTCAGGATTTTCTATAGATCGTCGGAGCCACCTGTTCCAGTGGCAGAGACTGACCGGCCAGACTTTCCGAATGGCCAATGAACAAATACCCACCGGGTTTTAGGTTCGCACAGAACTTCTTCATCAAACCGGCCTGGGTGGGCTTGTCGAAATAAATGATCACATTACGGCAAAAAATAATATCCTTGGGCTCGCGAAATTTGAACGACTCCATGAAGTTCAGTTGCCTGAATTCAACCTGCCTCCGAATCTCCGGGGCCACACGAACGAGCTTCTTGCTGCGATCCTTGCTACGCATGAAATACTTGCGCAGGGTGTTTCCGGGAACCCCCCTTGCCTGCTCCTGCGTGTAAATGCCGCGGGCCGCCTTTCCCAACACCTCGTTGGAGATGTCCGTCGCCAGGATGCGGAAGCGAAATTGCGAGTACTTCTCCTTGAAGTCGGACAACACACAGGCCATGGTATAGGGTTCGGCTCCGATGGAACAACCAGCGCTCCAGATGTTGAGCGCGCGCTGGGCGCCCTGCCGCGCCATCCACTTAGGCAGCAGCGTTGAATACAGATACTCGAAATGCTTGGGCTCACGGAAGAAATCCGTGGTATTCGTAGTGACCTGATCAATCAGGTTGCACAGTTCACATTCCATACCCTCTGGAGTGAACAGAAATTCGCAATACTCCCTGTAATCCCCATATCCCAACGCACGCAGCCTTTTCTGCAAACGCGCTTCAAGCATGGTCTTTTTGGAAGGAGGCAGCTTGATACCGCATTCCTCGTGGATGAACTCGGCAAAGCGCTTGAAATCCTTGTCACTCATGGAGCGAGCCCTGGTCGGGCACAGAGAATTCGTTCCGGCTGCGTGGGTGGAGGAAGAGGACTCCAATGCTGTCATCGTCGCCTCCGTCAAATCCGACTTGCGGACGCAGTGCGGATAATTTGAGGCACGTCCAGAATCAGCGCCATGGACCCATCCCCCTTGATGGTCGCCCCGGAGATGCCATCCACATCACGATAGACACGGCCCAGACTCTTGATCACGGTCTGGTGTTCGCCAATGACGTTATCCACCACAATCCCGATTCGACTTCCATCAAATCCGGTGACCACAACCTGCTCAATCTCGGGAGCAATTCCAGGCACGGTAAACCAATCACGCAAACGGATATAAGGAACAATGTCGCCACGCAGGTTGAGCACCTGTTGTTCACGGGCCCGTTCTTCCTCGGTCTGCATGAGTTCGACGCATTCCTCCACCAAGGACAGGGGAATCACATAATGCTCATCCTCCACCTTGATCTGCAGACCGTCGATAATGGCCAGGGTCAAAGGCAGCCGCACGGTAATCACCGTCCCTTCGCCACGCTTGCTATCCACATCGATGGACCCGCGCAGGGCATCGATGCCGCGCTTGACAACGTCCATGCCCACTCCGCGACCAGAGACACTGGTGACCTTATTCGCAGTAGAGAATCCGGGGGCAAAAATCAGATTGAAGATGTCCTTATCGCTCAGGTCGGCATCCTTGGGCACCAGCCCGCGCTCAACCCCTTTGGCCAGGATGGTATTGCTATCCATCCCCGCCCCATCATCCTTGATGGTGATCAGGACCTCACCTCCCGCATGTTCTGCGGAAAGAAAAATAGTACCTGCAGTCGGTTTACCCGCGGCGTCCCTGATTTCAGGAGGCTCAATGCCATGATCAATGGAATTACGCAGCAGATGAACCAACGGGTCGTTCAAACGCTCGATAACGGTCTTGTCCAGTTCGGTTTCCGCCCCGCTGGTGGTCAACTCAATCTTCTTGCCCAACTCGTCGGACAAATCCCTGACCAAACGCCGAAACTTGGAGAACGTAGAGCCAATGGGCAGCATACGCACCGACAGCGTCGAGTCACGTAACTCGTCGGTCAACCGCTCAAGCTCCTCGGCGAGCTCAATAAATTCCTGATCGCTCTTTTCTCCGGCAACCTGGGTGATCTGAGCCTGCACAATCACCAGTTCACCCACCAGATCCACCAGATAGTCGAGCTTGTCAGCGGCCACACGAATGCTGGAAGCTGTAGTCTGTTCTTTCTTGACCTTGCGCATCGACTGCACGGCATGCTGCTCGGCCAACGCAGATTGAATCTGCTCCTCGGAGACGACTCCGGCTTCGGTCAGCAAATCCCCCAGGCGCTTCTGTTCGCCCAGCACACCCTTCAGGTCGTCCTGAGTCAGATCGCCACGCTCCACCAGAATTTCGCCCAGACGCTTGTAACTGGTATCGTTTTCCAGTGCCCCCAGCTTGTCGATGGTCTGAATCATCAATTCGCAATCGTCTTCCACAAAGATGAACACGTCACGAATCCCGTCTTCACCCTTATCCGTGGCCAGCACGACATCCCACCAGACATGGCAGTCTTCAGGATCCAATTCCGAAAGGGGCGGGATATTTTCGATATGAGCAACAACCTGATGCATGCCCATTTCGGTCAATTCCTCGATCAAAGCCAGAGGGTTTGTCCCTGAACTGAAGACACCCTGCTCGGGTTTGAAGCGCACTCGATAGGTGACAACGGAATCGGAATCGCCGGAATCATCCTGAGCGACCTCAGGCCGTTCGACAGAATCGGTACCACTGCCCATCCCGGACAGATTACGCAATCCCGCGATAATGGCTTTGGATTGGGGGGATCCTGCAGCCTTTCCGGTGTCATCCTCGAGTAATTCCAGAATGTGATCCCGTGCGCCCAAAGTCAGATCAAGCAGTTCCTTGGAGACTGGAACATCGCCCCCGCGGACCATATCAAAAACGGTTTCCACGTCGTGCGTAAAATGCGCAACATCGTCAAACCCGAACATGGCACCGGAGCCTTTGATGGTATGCATCGCACGAAAGACTCGATCGACAAGCTCGGAATCCTCCGGCGTATCTTCAAGTTCCAGCAAGGCCGTTTCCAGTTCTGCCAGCAGTTCATTGGCTTCTTCAAGAAACGCTTGGCGATTGATATCATCCTGCGACATATCCAAATCTCCCTGGAAATCTCATCACGCACATGGCTCGCATACGGGAGTTACCCGTGGGGAAATGCCCCGCCCACTCTCAGTACAAGCTATCTGAGCACCTTTTTCACCACAGCCAGCAATTGCTCGGGCTTGAAGGGTTTCACGACCCAACCCGTGGCTCCGGCGGATTTGCCTTCCTGTTTCTTCGATGCCTGGGATTCCGTCGTCAGCATGATAATGGGGACAAACTTGTAGGAGGCATTGGCCCTGACATTCTTGATCAGGGTAATGCCGTCCATATTCGGCATATTCAAGTCGGTGATCACCATCTTGATGGGGCCCGAGAGCTTGCTCAAGGCATCCTTGCCGTCGCAAGCCTCGATCACTTCGTGCCCGGCATTCTTCAAGGTAAAACTCACCATCTGCCTAACGCTGGCGGAATCATCAACGGTCATTATCAAAGCCATCTAACTTCTCCTCCAAAAGCAATTATCAACGCTGCCCATTAGAAATCCGGCGGTCCCTGCGAGCTCTTCCACTGCAGCTGAAGTCGAGCCTGCCGCCTTCAAGTTCTTGCCTTTACTCTTCAATTCAGCCTGAGCGGCGCAAACTGTTTGCAAAAAAATCAAATCAGCTCGATCCACGCCCGAAAGATCCAACGCGAGTTCTTCAAAACGCTCAAGGGCTTCCTGAAAGGCCTGCTTGAGCATGGAGGCACTCTCAATGGTCCATTCGCCCGACAAGACCAAAGTCCCCTCGGGCCCGGCACCAATCATATCATATTTTGCCATGAGTCCTCCTTCGTACGGATTAAGATCAGAACAACTCTACGTTATCCCAATCCTCACCTGCCGGTTCCTCATCGCCCTGTTCATCAAATAATTCCACATCGTCAAACAACTCGACTTCGCCCTCGTCCTCATGATTGAGGACAGGATTTGCTCCCCCAAATCCAAACGCGGATTCATGCACCAACCGCTCCGCTTCCATGGTGTATCGGGACAACATTTCCTTCAAGCGCGCTGGACGTCCTTCATCGTCCGAGACAGGGACCAACCGGCGTGAAGCATCAACGACCTCACGCAGCGCAAGCCGGGCACTGTCCAGCCCTGGGCAGATTTCATCATCCAGGCGGATGGAGTTCACAAGCCCATTCATGTCGGCGCCGAGAGCGGACGAGAGTGAAAGGACCTCACTGGCAGCTCCAGACAATCTTCTGGATAGTCCATTCAGGGATTCCATCAGTTCCCGCTGGCGCTCGGCATACTGATCAATAAGAGCCTGCTTCTGTGTCGTGTCCGAAGCCCGCTCCAACTCGGAAGAGGCGTTGGCAATCTCCATCAGCACTTCTGACACGGCCTGGGTCCTGTCTCTGGCATCCACGGAAAGCCGTTGAATCGCCTGAGCCAAAACGCCCAGAGCCTTTCCCTCTTCGCCAGTGTGTGCAGCCTTGATGCTGGCATTCAAGGCAATCAATTCGATTTCCGATCCAACCTCTTCAATGTTGCTGACAAACTCCGTCATCTCGGCAACCGTTCCGGTCACGGAACCAATCAGGTTGGCGATTTCAGCGGACTTCTTCGAAAAAGTTTCCATAGCCTCCAGTACCGCCTTGGTGCTCGCGCCAACGCGGTCCATGACGGTCCCTCCGTCACGTCTATCTCCTGCAGAAAGGATATCGGAAACATCAGTCCCGATTTCACCTGCTGCAGCGGATATTCCCCCCAAACCATCGCGCAACCCGCCGACCGCAGCGGCAAAACGCTGACTGGCATTATCCAGTTGCGAGATCTGGAGTTCGGACACGTCGGCAACCCAGCCCACCATATCCTTCATCCCATTGCCATTGCCATTGCCGGAAGGCGGCTGCGGCTCGTCGGCTTCGCTGACAATTTCGACATCGGGAGCAATCTCTTCCTGGACCTCCTCGCCGGTCGAACTCTCATTCGAGACAACGGGACGTTCAATGGAAGCGCGGGTCTGAAGAATCATCTCATCAAGGGCTTCTTCAATATGTTCCACCTGCTGACGCACAATGTCATGGAACTGGAGAGAAGAGACGACTTCAGCCACGTTGGCAGCCACAATTTCACTACGCTGGGCAATATGGCTGGCTCCGGTTCTGGAACGCTCCATCATCTCGTTCAACGCGGTCAGACTGGAATCAATATCCGAAAGAATACCATCGGAGCATTCATCCTGCTCTCTGGAAAGAGCCCTGGTACGATGGCGAACAGATTCGAGCAACGTGCCAAGAGATTTTGATTTTTCGGCAATGGAGGACGAATCCTGAACAATCTTGTTGGCCAGGGTTTCCACATCATCGGCAAGGGTGCTGAATCCAAGCCCCTGATCTCCCAGACGGGCACTCTCGATACGAGTCGATATCCCGAGCATGGTCAAACTTTTGATGATCCGACCAAACTCGACGACTTGACCGTCAAGATTGGAGACCAAGCCCATGACACGCTCAAGGGCCTGAAGCCCGGTCCTCGCTTCTTCAGAGTTGTAGATTGCCGACAGACTCGCCAGCTCATTGGACAATGCCGAGGTGTTTTCAGCAATTTCCTCGCCAGAGCAAAGCTCGGTCAATGCGGATGCGCTCTGCGCAAGGGATTGGGACCGGGAGGTGAACTCCATCAAACTGGCGCCCAACCCAAGGAACTCTTCCTCTCTGCTGGAGACAAGCTCGGCAAGACCAGAAGACAAACCACTCATAACATCAACGTGGGCCGTCAACAGCCCAGTCAATGCCTCCAAGGGAATCTCAGCCTTTGGTTCTTCTATCATGCGACACTATTTTGCCCGGATGTTCGCGCGCCCTTTTGGGGAAGGCGCATATTATTATCATCACTCACATTAAGCTGATCAACCCATTGAATCAAGACCTAGAATGAAAATCGGGGTTTTCCACCCCCTTGGTCCAAAGGGCACCGGCATGAAAAAACAAGCCGCACCGCTCACAGCGATTAATAGAGGAGCATAACTAAATCAAATGATTTTAAGATGTTTTTGAATATCGACATCTGGATCAAACTCCCCGAGAGGATACAATCGGATCTTGTTGCTCCGTGGAAATTCTTCGGCCAACAAACGACGAATCGTCTTTTTCAACTCACCTTGGCCCACAACCCAGTCCCTCTGACTGAACCCATTTTGCACAACCCGAAACTGACCGATATCAAGTCGGACGAAGAGCACTGAACGATTACGCTTGTAGGTCCTGATTTCCAAGGCGTGGCGAACCGGGAGCTCAGCGAGTTTAGCCAAAAGAGCCTTCTCGATGTTCCTGCGTCCAATCATTGCTGAGCAGGCCCCTAGCAGGCAAAAAGGCCATTCTCGTAGACAACCTTGGTTTTCCCGTCTGCCAGGGTCGCTGTAACGATCTTGGGTTCCGTATTGACCAGATCCCAATGCAATGCGGAAGAGTTGAATCCCAAATCGCGCCTGCGTTCGTCACTGAGTTCCGCCGGATTTCCAGCGTAAGTCGAAGGGTATGACGCTCCAAGGGCCACGTGGCAGTTTCCGAAATCACCACCAAAGTTTTCATCAAACAACGTCATGGCCATGAACTTGCTGATCCCCGAGAACCGCTTGTCCGTCAGAGAGAACTCTCCCAATTTGGATGCACCCTCGTCCATGCGCAGTTGTTCCTGCAGAAAATGTTCGCCCCGGTCGGCAGTGGCATCCACCACCCGGCCGTCCACGAACTCCAAGCGGACCCCCTCCACATAATTCCCACCGCGATAGGAAGGCTGATCCGCATAATACACGCCACGTGTCCCGCGCCAGTCCGGGGACAGATAGAGCTCGAAACTGGGGATGTTGTGACCGGTCAAACCTTCCCAACTCCGTGCCTCGCCGGGATCGATCTCGATATCCATATGCTCGGATTCAACCCGAAACCGGCGCGCGTCCAAGCCGTCCAGCCAGCTCCGCAATTCCTTGACCCGCTTCATGGTCTGCTTCCATTCCCCAAGGGGGTCAGGTCTGTCCAGGTAGCATGCCTTCGCCACTTGCCGGGCATATTCCTCAAGGGACAAGCCGGCCTTTTCGGCCAACCCTGCGGTGGGATACAGGCACAACGTCCATGAAAAATCCCCCTTCAATTCCCTGCGATCCAAAATATCCCGAAACGGTTTCCGGGCACGGGCGGCAGCCGCTATATCCGCAGGGTCCGCATCGGCAAGATGCGTCAAGGCCTGGGGCGCCAGCAGATGAATGGAGCCCGCCACCTGCTCGAACAGATCAGAAGTTCCGTGGGACACGAAGGACAACTGCCCCGGAGAGGCATTCATATAGAAATCCTTTTCCATCGCCGCGGTCCTGTTCATGCGGATAACTGTATTCACGTGCCGCTTCACCAGACGCCGATGCAAAGCTTCCGCCAATTCAAGGGCAGGGATATCAAACCTGACAAGCACGGCGTCGCCGGACTCAATGGGGGCAGGCCTGGATGCATCCAGAGCCCAAAGCATAATTTCGGCATATTGTTCAAGCTGGGAGGATGAAAACATGGGATTTCCTGTAGCCGGACGTGCGGGAAGAACTCCCCACTCTGGCAAAATGTTTGGAGAAAGCCTTCTGAAGTAGACAACGCGAAGCGTTGACTAGATTTTGAGGCTTCTGATGAGGCCGAGCAGATGCTCGGAGGCAACGGCGGTGCGCCGAGGCAGATCAAGGATGCTGGGATACTGCCCGCCAACGTCACGTGACCACATGTATCCAGCAGCAGTCGTATCGGCGACAGTCATCTCGGCATTGTTGGTTGCTTTGTCGCGCAGGATGGATTTAGCCATCTTCTCGCCACTATTGGTCACAACCGCATGTGCATTGACGCTGTTATTTCGAACGATCATAGTCATAGTGCTCGCTTGCAATGTGTGTGTAGTCCAACTCAAAATGCCATGGCCGTTGCCAAAACGCAACCAAACCACCAGCTGCAGGCCGAATCATTGACCATTGCTCATCAGTCTTTCTCATCGGTCACTTACAGGACTTCTTTAGGGTTTCGCAGAGGATAATAACCATGGCAAAGCTCACCCCCCTGATCAACACACTTATCCTGATATTCTTCTTTGCCATCGGTGGATGCACCCCCGAGCCAGTCATGCTTCGCCCTCTGTCGCCAGAGTCCATCATCCTCGCCTTTGGCGACAGCCTGACTTACGGTACGGGATCGGGCGGTCTGGGCTTTGCTTCGCCGGAACGTACCTACCCTGCCGAGCTGGAACTCCTGACGGGGCATCCCGTCATCAATGCCGGAAAACCGGGGGAACTCTCCGCCCAAGGACTCAATAGATTGCAGCAAACTCTGGATCGGTGGCAGCCCGAACTCGTGATTCTTTGTCATGGGGGGAATGACCTGTTGCGGCGCCTCCCCCATCAAGCACTCAAACAACACCTTTCCGACATGGTTCGAATTATTCAGAATTCAGATGCCCAAGTCATCCTCATTGGTGTCCCGGCCCCTGGTCTGTTCCTCAAAACTGCCGATGCTTACACCGAAATCGCCTATGAATTCGGCATACCGTTGGAATCGACAGTCCTTCAGGATATCCTGGCCGATGGGGCCCTGAAATCCGACACTATCCACCCCAACGCCAAAGGATATGCCAAACTCGCGCAACATATTGATGCGCTACTACGGGCAAGTGGCGCCTTGCCCGCCCTTGACTCCAGCCCTCAATAAAATCTAATCGCTTTGCATAGCCCCTTATCTGCATCAACTCCCGAGTGTACCCATCCATGCCCCATATTATTTCCATAGCCCTGACCATCCTTCTGCTTCTTGCTTCGCAACAGGCCGACGCGCAAGACATCACCGTAGGCATGGACGACAACTACGAACCTTTTTCCTTTATCGACAAAACAAGCTACTCCGGCTTCGATGTGGATATCATGAGTGCCCTCTGCGATATCATGGGAATCGGCTTCACGATCAAGCCCATGCCATTTCAGGACCTGGTCCCTGCCTTGCGGCAAGGCAAGCTTGATGCAGCTATGGCTGGCATCGCCATTACCGATAAACGAACATCTCATGTGGCCTTCTCCGATCCCTATTTCCATGGTGGCCAGCGCATGCTCGTCGCCGCGAATACAACCGGTTTCTTCACGGTGGACGGCCTTAAGGGGAAAAACGTTGGCACCAAGCTCGGTTCCGACGGTTCATTCTTCCTGTATGACAACGTGCCCGATGCAACAGTCAGCCTGTTCCCCCACATCAGCGATGCCTATGACGAATTGATCCACGGCAGGCTGGATGCCATCTTCTTTGATTCCTCCGCCATCGGTTACTTTGCCATGACCAAAGGGAAGGACAAGGTCCGACCCCTTGGGCCTCTGTATGAATCCCAGCCCTACGGCATCGCCCTGCCCAAAGATTCACTCTGGATTGCCCGTTTCAACGACGCCCTGTGGCGGATCAGGGAAAACGGCACCTACAAGACCATCTACTACAAATGGTTCGGAGAATTGCCCGACGATCATTGAACCTGCACCATGAACTCACAGAAAAAGGCCCGGTCCCCAAAGGGAACCGGGCCTTTTACAAGACACCAGAGGCAGGGTGCACCACATTAATCGTGGGAAACAACCTTGCTCAAAAAGTCTCGCAAGCGTGGATTTTTCGGATTTGCAAAGAACTCGTGCGGGGCGTTCTCTTCCTGGATAACGCCCTCATCCACGAAGATCACCCGGTCAGCGACTTCCTTGGCAAAACCCATTTCGTGGGTCACCACAACCATGGTCATGCCCTCACGCGCCAACTTCTTCATAACTTCCAGCACCTCTCCCACCAATTCGGGGTCCAATGCGCTGGTCGGCTCATCAAAAAGAATGACCTTGGGATTAAGGGCCAAGGCACGGGCAATAGCCACGCGCTGCTTCTGCCCGCCGGACAACTGCTCGGGGAAATTAGCAGCCTTGTCGGCCAGACCAACCTTGGCGAGCAACTTGCGCCCTTGTTCCTCGGCCTCGGGCCGGGATACTCCCCGAACCTTGATCGGGCCCAGAGTCACATTGCTCAAGACGCTCATATGCGGGAACAGGTTGAACTGCTGGAAGACCATTCCGGCCTCGGTCCGCACGAGATTGATATTGGTATTGGGGTCGGTAATATCATGTCCGTCCACCACAATACGCCCTGAGGTCGGGTCTTCCAGACGATTAATGCATCGAAGCACCGTGGACTTGCCCGACCCGGAAGGACCAATAATGCAAACAACCTCACCAGTGGCAACGTGCAGATCAATGCCTTTTAAAACCTTCAGTTTCCCGAAGCTTTTATGCAAATTTTCAATAGTGATCACAGCATATCTCCTAGCGCGTCGTCCGGCTGGCCAAATGATTCTCCAACTTTCGAAGGCCATAAGCGATGGTCATGGTCATGGCCAGATAGACCAGCCCCACCGTAAAATAGACCTCGAACGCCCGAAAGTTCACTGCCACGATTTCCTGACCGGTCCTGAGCAGTTCGCCCACACCGATGACCATAAGCAGAGAGGTGTCCTTCAGACTGATAATAAACTGGTTACCCAGAGGGGGAATCATGCGCCGAAACGCCTGGGGCCAAATGATATAGCCCATGGTTTGCGCGTGTGTCAGCCCGATGGAGCGCCCGGCTTCCATCTGGCCAACATTGATGGACTGCACCGCTCCGCGCACGATCTCGGCAATATAAGCACCAGAATTGACGGCGATAATGAGAATGCCTGCCACCAAGGGTGGAATGCGTATTCCCAAGGCCATGGGTATACCAAAATACAAAAACATGGCCTGCACCAGCATCGGGGTTCCGCGAATGATTTCCACGTAGGTCCCAGCGAGCTTGCGCACGGCAATATTACGCGACAGCTTCATCATTCCAGCGATGGCACCCAGGGCAAAGCCCAGGCTCAAACCACCGAGGGTGATGCCCACTGTCCACTTCAGACCCCGCATCAACATGGGCAGAGTCTCGATAATCACACTTGGTTCAAATTGAAACGCCATTAGGTACCTTCAGGGATACAAGACAGGGGCGGCATTTGCCGCCCCTGAGATAAGTGCATGATCAAGCAGATGAAACTACTTGGGTTCGGTGCCGAACCACTTCACGTACAGGTCACGGTAGCGACCGTCGGCCTTCATCTGAGCCAGAGCAGCGTTCACCTTGACAACCAGAGGGCTGCCCTTGGGGAAAGCGATGCCGTAGGACTGGCCCTTGTACAGGGGACCAACGACCTTGACCTGGCCCTTGCCGGCCTTGCGCATGAAGTCGGCGATAACCGGAGAATCAAAGACAACGGCGTCAGCACCGCCAGCCATCAGTTCCATGAACATGGCGTCGTTGTTGGGGAACAACTTCACGTCCTTGGCATGGGCTTCCTTCTTCACGAAATCTTCGGAAGTGGTGCCCAACTTGGTGGAAACAACTTTGCCCTTCAGAGTGGCAACGTCGGTGATCTCGTTGTTGTCCTTCTTGACAAGGATCAACAGACCGGCGTTGTAGTAGCCATCGGAGAAATCAACGACCTTGGCACGCTCGGGTTTGATGGTGATACCTGCGATACCCACATCAACCTGGCTGGACTGCAGGCCGGGGATGATGCCGTTGAAGTCCATGGGCTGGAGATCATACTCAGCGCCAATTTCCTTGGCCAGAGCTGCCCACAATTCAACATCAAAGCCGGTGTGCTTGCCACTGGCAGGATCCTTGAACTCAAAGGGAGGGAAGTTGGTGTCAGTACCCACGGTCAGGGTCTTCGCCATCGCGGGAGCACAAAGAGCCACAGACATGGCCAGCGCACAAAGCATCGTCACAAAGCGTTTCATGTTGCCTCCTAGCAAATAATGATGCCAGAACCTCCAGCATTCCGTGATTCACAAAAATGCTGCGACTCTTGCGTGAAAAATCGTCTTTTCATGCACTGAATTGACGATTTTCGCAAGCAAATCATTATCATTCAGTGTCGTTTTGAGACATTCAAATCGCGACGATCCGTCGAGTATTCAATCCGCATTTTACGATTTGTTTGGTCAAGAATACTCACAAAACGAACTACAACAGCAACTGAAATCAAGCCCATCAATCTTCAAACCCTATCCAGCTTGAACAAACCCTCTTTTCTTTCAAAGAAAAACCCAAGCGATATCGTTAAGCAGACACCCTCTCCCCTGCGCCCCCATTGAAAACTTCCGATCAAAAAACATTGAATACTGAGGCTCAAAATACCTTCAACCGTGATGAACATGCGATGGCAAACAACAAACACGAGTCGCATAAATCAAAAATCAAAGACATAATTGCACGCCATTATCCATCCTCTCAGGTTCAAAACATCGACTCCCCCACACATAAACACACACCATTTCAGCACCTGACGGCGACGATATCATTCCCCCAACCTCATTTTTAGGCACAAAAAAGGCCTCATCAGAGGCCTTCCAGAAACTTCACTCAAAATGATCGGATCACAATTCGGCTGGCAATTCCTTCAACTCAGCCCAGGTGAAGACCGGTCCGTCCACGCACACATACTTGGGACCGATATTACACCGCCCGCAGAGGCCGACACCACATTTCATGCGCCGCTCCAGAGTGGTGATGATCGCTTCATCCGTAAAGCCAAGCTCCTCCAGAGCCTGTACGGTGAACTTGATCATGATGGGTGGCCCGCAAGTCACTGCCACGGCATTGGAGGCACTGGGAGCCAGATCCTTCAACACATGGGGGATCAACCCGACCCGGTGCTCCCAGCCAGAGGCCTCTGCGTCCACGGTCAAAGTCAAATCCGCCCCGCCTCCGGTCCATTCATCAAATTCGTAGCGGTAGCTCAGGTCCTCGGGGCTACGTGCCCCATAGAGCACGGTGATGCTACCGTAATCAGCTCGATTATCCAGCATGGTCAGCAGCAACGTCCTGAGCGGAGCCATGCCAATACCGCCTCCCACGATGACCACATCCTTGCCCTTAAGTGCAGCCAGGGGAAAACTGTTGCCAAGGGGAGCACGCAGTCCGACTTTGTCACCAGCCCGTAAGCCATGCAGGGCTTCGGTGACTTCGCCCGTACGCATCACGGAGAACTGCAGATAATCCATGCGAGTCGACGGAGAGTTGATGACGAAAGTCGCTTCTCCTGCGCCATAGGCCGTCATCTGGCCCACCTGCCCGGGGTCGAAGCTGAAGTCACGCATCTTCTGCTCATCATCCAGCACGACTCGGAAGGTTTTGATGTTTGGAGTCTCGTCCAGCACCTCGATAATGGTGGCTGGCTCGGGCAGATAGGGATTAGGAAGTTCTGTCATGAGCGCTCCATCAAGGCCGTCAGCAGGTCTCGAATATCCACACAGGACGGGCAGGCCCGCACGCAACGGCCACAGCCGGTGCATCCAAGACCACCACTGTTCTCAGGGTGATAGCTGAATTTGTGCCCCAGGCGGTTCCGCCAACGGGAGGCATTACTGGGCCGGGGGTTGTGCCCACTGGCTTCCAGAGTGAATCCGGCAGACATGCAGCTATCCCAGGTCCGAATCCGGCGCCCGGCATTGCCAGCAGTCTCCTCGGTAATATCGAAACATTGGCAGGTGGGGCAGACATAGGTGCAAGCACCGCAGCCGTTGCATGGCCCGGCGGCCTGTTCCCAAAAATCAGTATCATCAAAGGCGTCACGAAAGCGCTGCTCGGCGTCAACGATATCCGGGGCTGTTCCCATGGCCTCATGGGCAGCTGTGCAAGTACTCTGAACCTCGATATCGATATCGTTCTCCACCGTGGATGCCAAACCAATCAGGGCCTCGCCCAGCTCAGTCTGAGGGAGCGCGGCATAGCCCTTACCCAGACGAATCAGTAAAACGTCCGCTCCCGGAGCCTGAGCCGGTCCACCACCGGTCCAGTGACAGAAGCAGGCTCCATCCTGAGGAC
Organism: Desulfovibrio ferrophilus; assembly: GCF_003966735.1. NCBI lineage: Bacteria > Pseudomonadati > Thermodesulfobacteriota > Desulfovibrionia > Desulfovibrionales > Desulfovibrionaceae > Desulfovibrio > Desulfovibrio ferrophilus. The sequence goes on along the minus strand of NZ_AP017378.1, from coordinate 818,867 downwards.
CACCGCAGGCCAGAGCGATGAACGCCGTGGCTTCGCGTCGGGCAGCATAGTACGGGTCACGGGTTCGACCATTCAAAAAGACCTGATCCAACGTATCCACGCCCTGCATATCGCAAGGGTGCAGACCAAAGACCACTGTCTCCGGTGGAGCGGATGGCACTTGTTGCCTGACCCGCGGTTCACCTGATTCGGGATCGACGGATTTCTCGTAACGAAACAGTTCTTCGGTTTGGGGCAGCAGCACCCATTTGGGGGACACGGCAGCGGATCGGTCAAGCACCACATTCTGAGGATTATCCAAAGGCCGAAACAAAAGACAGCCTCCTTCATCAACCGGGGCGACCACCCGCCTCTTGGCCATCAACGCTTCCAGCCAGGGGGCCAGACCATCGTCATGCAAAAATTTCATGCCCTAGTCCCTCTCCGGAATGGTTTCTTCCTCAGCCTTGAAGGTCAGCAGTGGCGCCAGACCTTCCGGGTCTGTCCCGGCCACATGCCCGAACAGAGCTTCGGCATCCCGGGCCAAAGCCCGCCTCAGCGCCAGAATGGGGATATCCACGGGGCAGGCACGCTGGCATTCACCACATTCCGTGCAGCGCCCGGCGGTGTGCAGGCAGTGCATCACCTGGAACAGGAGCTTCTCGCGCACACCCGAATCGGCGGACAGCCAATGCGGGCTGCGTGATTCGGCAGCGCAGTGATCACGACACACGCACAGCGGGCAGGCATCACGGCAGGCGTAACAACGCAGGCAGCGCCCCAGCTCGCGCTCCCAATGTCGAAAGCGCTCCTCCAGCGGCAACTCCAGAAAAGCGTCGACATCCGCCCAGACTCCGCCTTCAGGTTCACGCGGCGCAACCTGTTCGCCAAAATTTTCATCGGCCAAAACGGGGTTGGGATAACGACAGCGCAGGCAGCGTTCGTCAAGCGCATCGTCCAAAGCGACTTCGCACTCACCAGCAGCTGTACTGACACGAACGGTCCCGGCGTCTTCCGTTGCACCGAGCACCACACCGTCAACCTGCCTGCCCAATCTGGTCCGATCCAGAACCCCATCGCAGGACAAACCGAAAATCACCAGATCATCTCGTTTGATCAGCCCTTCGGACAGCAACTGCGCAACACTGCGACTATCGCAGCCCTTGACCACCACGCCCACTTTCTGTCCCTTCAAACGGGGCAGATAGGCAGCCAGGTTCCGCACACTGCCCCGTCCGAAGACCAACTTGTCAGCATCCTCGGGGCTACGGGCATAAAAAGGAGCATCACGTAACGGATCCGAACATTCCCGCCAGCCAAGAACCATATCCACCCGGCCCTCTTCCAGAGCCTTGCGCACGGCACTTCTGAGATCGTCGATCACGGCCATGGCTACTCTCCTCCACCCAGGCACTGGGCCAACTGCTTCATGGCAGGATCGGATTCACAGAGCTGCGGTAGAGGACCCAGCGAGTGAATACGCTCCACGAAATCGGTCACGGTCTGCTGCCAGCGCTGGCCTTCGGAGGCCGACACCCAGGTGTAATGAAAACGCTGTGGATCAATGCCCAGTACAGGCAGAAAACGCAGAAACAGCTCCAGACGACGGCGGGCGTAGAAATTGCCCTCGGAATAATGGCAGTCGCGCGGGTGGCAACCTGAAACAAGTACGCCATCAGCCCCACCATAAAAGGCCTTGGCGATGAACATGGGATCCATGCGACCCGAGCACGGCACACGGACGATGCGCAGGTCAGTTGGCTGATTCAAACGCGCCACACCGGCAGTGTCAGCCCCGCCATAGGAGCACCAGTTGCACAAGAATCCGATTATTCGGAGTTCAGGCCGAGATTCGGCTGACATAGGGCATTGACCTCCGCCAGAATCTGGTCGTCGGTAAAGTGATTGAGTTGAATGGCCCCCTGCGGGCAGGTGGCGCTACAGATGCCGCAGCCCTGGCAGACGGTTTCCACGACTTCGGCCTTGGGATCGCCCGCCCGGTCCTCGACTTCCTTGACCGCGCCAAAGGGGCAAGTCTTGGCACATTTCATACAGCCCACGCAACGACGCTGATCCACGGTGGCGACCTGTGGGTCGCTGGTCAGTTCGCCCTTGGCAAACAACCCCAGAACCTTGGCTGCTGCAGCACTGGCCTGGGATACGGATGCGGGGATATCCTTGGGCCCCTGGCAGGCACCGGCCAGATACACTCCGGCGGTGTTGGTTTCCACGGGCTTCAATTTGGGATGCCCTTCCAGGAAGAATCCATAGGTATCGGTGGATACACGCAGGGTCTCGGCCAGCTCCTTGGCACCCGGGGCACTCTCCACGCCCACGGCCAGCACCACGAGATCGGCCTCCACCTGCACCTGAGCACCCATCAGGGTGTCGGCTCCACGAACCACAAGGTGTCCGTTCTGGGGGAAAATGCGCGACACACGCCCGCGCACGTAGCGTACGCCATACTCCTCCACCGCGCGGCGGATGAATTCGTCGTAGCCCTTTCCGGGCGAACGTATATCCATATAGAAGACGTACGATTGGGAATCCGGGATGTGGTCCTTGGTCAGGATGGCCTGCTTGGCCGTATACATACAGCAGAACCCCGAGCAATATGGCCGTCCCACGGACTTGTCACGGGAGCCAACGCACTGGATGAACACCACATTCTTGGGTTCCTTGCCATCGGACGGGCGCTGAACATGCCCACCGGTCGGACCGGAGGCCGAAAGCATGCGCTCGTACTGAATTGAAGTAATTACATCCGGGAAACGCCCGGCACCATACTGACCATAAACCTTATGGTCGAACAGGCCATAGCCCGTGGCGATGATGATCGCCCCGACCTTCTCGGTAATGATGGTATCCTGCTGCTCGTAATCGATGGCGTCCGAAGGACAGATCTTAGCACAGACCCCACATTTGCCTGTGATCAGGCGCTTGCAGCGGCTGGCATCGATAACGGCCTTCTTGGGAATGGCCTGGGGAAAAGGAATATTGATAGCGCGGGTGGTGGCCAGATGTTCGTTGAATTCGTCCGGGGCATCCTTGACCGGGCACTTTTCCATGCATTCGCCGCAACCGGTACACTTGTCCCAGTCAACATAGGAGGCCTTCTTGCGAATGGTGGCCTCGAAATTGCCCACAAATCCGCTCACGGCCTGAATGTCCGAATAGGCATACAATGTGATGTTAGGATGCTGTGCCACATCCACCATTCTGGGGCCGAGCACGCAGGAGGAACAGTCCACGGTGGGGAAGGTCTTGTCCAACTGGGCCATCTTGCCACCGATGGTGGAATTGCGCTCCACAAGCACAACTTCCAGCCCGGCATCGGCGCAGTCCAGCGCGGCCTGAATCCCGGCTACACCACCACCGATTACCAGCACGCGACGAGTCGCGGCAAAACTCTTGGATTGCAACGGCCGGTTATGGCGAAGCTTCTCCACAGCCATGTGAGTCAGATCCACGGCCTTGGTCGTATTGGCCTTCTTGTCTCGACCGATCCAGGAGACATGCTCTCGGATATTGGCCATCTCGAACATATAGGGGTTCAACCCGGCACGCTCCACCGTACGTCGGAAGGTGCGCTCGTGCATACGCGGGGTGCACGACGCCACCACGATCCCATCAAGGCGATGCTCTGTCACAGCCTTGATTATGGCTTCCTGACCGGGTTCGGAGCAGGTGTACATGGAGTCCGTGGCAAAGGCCACATCGGGCATGGAACGAGCCGCTTCGGCCACGGCCTCGCAATCCACCGTACCCGCGATATTGCTGCCGCAATGGCAGATAAAAACGCCGATGCGCATGGTGACTAGCCCTCCCTCTCCAGCTTGGAGAGGAACTTCTCCGGAGATACCGCCAACTTATTCAAACCCAAATCCTTGTCAGGCAGGCCAAGGGCCAATCCGAGCAGTTGGGTAAAATAGAACACCGGCACATCATACTCCACTCCTTTGTGCGCACTGACCTGGCCCTGCCTAAGGTCCAGATTCATCTGGCACAACGGGCAGGCAACCACAAGGGCGTCGGCCTTCAACTCATGGGCAGCATCCAGGATACGTCCGGACAGCTCCATGACAAGATCCTTGCGCGGCACACCATAGGCGGCTCCACAACATTCAGTCTTGTGCGGAAAGGGCACGGCCACGGCACCAGCGGCTTCAAGAACCCTGTCCATGGCCATGGGATTTTCAGGATCATCAAAATTCATGAGTTCAGGAGGACGATTCATGATGCAGCCGTAATAGCAGGCCACACGCAAACCCGCCAAGGGACGAGTCACCCTGCTAGTGATTTCCTCAATGCCCACTTTTTCCACCAGAAGCTGCAACAGGGAGATGGCCTCCACCGAATCCTCACAGGGAGTATCCAGCAAGCGGTTGATTCGTTTCCGCGTCTCCGGGTCTTCCAGGTCACGCCCAGCAGTTCGCATATTGACCAGACAGTTGGGGCACGGGGTCGCAACCGCAGACATCCCGGCCTTGGAAGCCAACGCCAGATTTCGCGCAGAAAGCGCACCGGACAGTACATGGTCCACGCAATGGGCAGGCGAAGCTCCGCAGCAGCTCCAGTCGGGAATGGTTTCCAGCTGGATGCCAAGGGTTTGGCAACAGGCGCGGGCCGAGCGGTCGTATTCCTCGGCAGTTCCCTCAAGGGAACAGCCGGGATAATAGCCTATAATGATATCCTTGCTCACTCGTCCAAGCCCTCTTGATAACGTGCGAAAATCTTCTCCACTTCCTCACGGCCGCAGATATCGCGGGCCCGGAAATGCAGCTTGCCCTTCATGGCGGTTTTGGGGCCAAGATCCAGATCCGTCAGCCGGCGCGAACGGGCAATGAACCGGAGCATGGTGCCCAGTTCGAACACTCGCCCGTGCTTCTTCACGGAATCAAGAAAACTATCCTGAAATTGCTTGATCTTCTTTTCCGGGGCATAGCCCTGACGGCGTGACATCTGCCGCAGCACATCCATGATGCGCGCCACATCGATGCCATTGGGGCAACGGGTCGTGCAAGTCTTGCAGGTAGCGCACAACCAGATGGACTTGCACGTCAGTACAATATCCTTCTGGCCCCACTGCAGGGCGCGCATGACCTTGGAGACTGGAAGATCGTAAGCGAAGGTATAGGGGCAACCGGCGGTGCAGTTGCCACACTGGTAGCACAAGGACAGGTCTTGCCCGCTCTCCTTGGCAACCTTATCAGCAAATGAAGCATCAAATGACTGGGTCAGGTCCAGGACCGTCACAAGCCACCTCCCTGAATCGCGAGTTTCAAGCATCGTCTAAAACAAACTCACAACGGCTTTGAAATACGCTTAATTTTCGAATCGACAAAAAAGCAACTCGTTTTTATTCAGATAACAAAAAAAGGCATACCCATATTTTCGCAATCCGTCTAGCTCAATCAGATCATTCTAATCAAGCGAGTTCAAACAAATAAGTTTAATCCCGACAAAGTCAATCTGAAAATAGTTATCTCTATCCGTTAGATATTTTCTAGAGAGTATCTCCCAAAAGCCCGAGAAGCAACGCCTAGCCTGCCCTCGGTAGATATCTTACTTCAGGCCAAATCGCCCTCCATTACAAATAATATCCCCACAAATACTGAGTTCAATCATACACACCAATAACTGTTTCGACGGCGAAGCCAAATCACAACAGATTTGTCTCTCAACTAGCGCCGCACAGCCTATATCAACGGCAAGCAGCCTTAATTGCGAGCAAATCATCAAAAACAAACCCACCACATTTGACTCTTAGGCTGCATTGTCATAGAAATCACAATCGATGATGCGATGTAGTGTGGAGCATGGCATCGCAACTGGATCGAACAATCCAGTAACCAGTCAAGAAGGGGCTTTTATTCCAGAGTTGCCTTGCTCCGATTCACAGTAAGAGGGTTTCTGCAGGAGAAACTGCATCGCCAAACAGTCTCACCCTGTAATGCCGAGGAGGCATTGCCGGTTGCTGATATATCTGTTTGTTTCCCAACATTCCTTCCTTGGGGGTAGCATGAATTCTCTCGTCATTGCCCTGCTGTGCTTCGTTGGCTACGTCGTGGCCTACCATACGTACGGCAAATTCCTCTCCAAAAAAATCTTTCAGACCAACGAAGCACTTGAGTGCCCGAGTTGCTCGCTCCAGGATGACAAGGACTATGTCCCCACCAAAAAAGAAGTCCTTTTCGGCCATCACTTCACATCCATCGCTGGCCTCGGCCCCATCGTCGGCCCGGCCATCGCCATCATCTGGGGTTGGGTCCCGGCCGTAATCTGGGTCTTTTTCGGATCCATTTTCATGGGCGCGGTGCATGACTTTGGCTCCTTGATCGTCTCCATGCGCAACAAAGGACGCTCGGTTGGCGATGTGGCTTCCAGCCTGATCAGCTCGCGCGTGCGCACCCTGTTCCTGCTCATCATCTTCTTCGAGCTGTTGATCGTCATCGCAGTCTTCGCCCTGATCATCGGCATCCTGTTCAACATGTACCCGGCCTCGGTCATCCCTGTCTGGGGTGAAGTACCCATTGCCATCCTGCTGGGCTACATGGTTTACAAAAAGGGTGCAGGCCACACAGGTCTGGGTATCCTGGCCGTCATCATCATGTATGCAACCGTCGTTGTCGGTGCCTACGTACCGCTGTCCATGCCCACCATCGGCGGCATGAACCCCATCGTGATCTGGGTTGTAATTATGCTGGCCTACGCATTTATAGCGTCGACCCTGCCAGTGCAATTCCTGCTGCAACCACGTGACTATATCAACGGTCACCAGTTGATCGTTGCCCTGGGCCTGCTGGCCATCGGCGCCCTGGTTGCCGCCCCCGCTTTCGTGGCTCCGGCCGTGAACATGAATCCAGCTGGCGCACCGCCCATCTTCCCGTTCCTGTTCGTGGTCATCGCCTGCGGCGCAATCTCCGGATTCCACTCCTTGGTGAGCTCTGGAACCAGCGCCAAGCAGTGTGAAAACGAACGCGACTGTCAATTCATCGGTTACGGCTCCATGCTGACTGAGGCGGCCCTGTCCACTCTGGTTATCGTGGCTGTGGGCGCAGGCATTGGCTTGGGTCTGACCACCTCCGACGGTAGCGTGATCACAGGCACCACCGCCTTCACCACCCACTACGCCAACTGGTCCACTGCGGCAGGTCTTGGCGCCAAGCTGGGTGCTTTCGTCCAAGGGTCGGCCAACCTGATGGCCAGCTACGGAATCCCCGGCCAGATCGCCCTGACCATCATGGGCGTGTTCCTGGTCAGCTTTGCCGCCACCACTCTGGATAGCGCCACTCGTATTCAACGCTACGTGGTCGCCGAGCTTGCAGAAGCTTACAACTTCAAGCCCGCCACGACCCCCATCGGCGCAACCTTGGTAGCCGTGGGCACCGCCGCATTGCTCTGCTTCCACGATGGAACCAGCATCGGCGCAGTCAAGAAGGGAGCCTTGGCCCTGTGGCCCCTGTTCGGTACCGTGAACCAGCTGATGGCCGCCATGGCTCTGCTGGTTATCACCGTGTATCTGGCCCGCAAAAAGGTCCGCACCGTGTTCACCGCCGTTCCGTTGGTCTTCATGGTCGCCATGACCGGTTGGGCCATGGTATACAATCTGAATAACTTCATGGCCAAGCAGAACTGGATGCTGTTCGGCATCGGTCTGGCCGTATTCCTGCTCGAAATCTGGATGATCATCGAGTCGGTCATCGTACTGAAGTCCCTTTCGGGTTCCGAGCCCGAGCCTGACCCCAGTACGGCGTAAAGACACTGCACATAAACAGCAAAGCCGCCGGGTTACCCCGGCGGCTTTTTCATTCCTGACAAACAAACGGAAATCAGGGGATCAAAATCGTCGATCCGGTGGTCTTGCGTGCCACAAGGTCCCGATGAGCCTGCGGCGCATCCACAAGGGGATACGTCCTGCCCACACTGATCTTCACCGCGCCACGCGCAACAACTTCAAACAGATCGCGAGCGTGGGCCAATAATCCGTCACGCGTCGCGGTATAAGTCATGAGGGAGGGTCGCGTCAGAAACAGCGATCCCTTGGTAGCAAGCAGCCCAATATTGAACGGCTCCACAGGTCCCGATGCATTGCCGAAGGAAACCATGGTCCCCATGGGACGCAGGCAATCCAACGACTTCATAAACGTGGCCTGGCCCACCCCGTCATACACGGCATCTACACCCTTACCGCCAGTAATCTCCTTGACGCGAACCTCGAAATCCTCGGTCTGATAGTTGATCACATGGTCAGCCCCAAGTTCCGTCGCCAGGGCAGCCTTCTCTGCCGAACCCACGGTGGCAATGACATTTGTCCCCTTGTCCTTGGCCCACTGAACCACAATCTGCCCCACTCCGCCGGCAGCAGCATGGACAAGCACAACATCACCAGCCATGGCATTGAAGCACCCATAGAGCAGATAGCGGGCGGTCATGCCCTTAAGCATCATGGCCGCACCCTGCTCAAAGGACAATTCACCGGGCAGATGCACCAGCTTGGCTTCCGGGATAAGTCGCGTTTCGCTATAGGCTCCCGGTGGATGGGCGTAAGCCACTCGATCACCCGGCTTGAATTCCGTCACATCCTTGCCCACCGCTTCTACAACACCCGCACCTTCCATACCCGGCACGGCAGGCAATGCAGGCAGCGGATATAATCCGGTACGGTGATAGACGTCGATAAAATTGAGCCCCACGGCCTTATGTCGGATGCGGACCTCTCCCGGGCCGGGATCGCCAACCTCTACGTCCTCCCACTTCAAAACCTCGGGTCCACCGTATTCGTGAATCAGATACGCCTTGTTCATGGCTACTCCTGAAAGGGATTCCCCATTATTCAAGATAATACCCACCAAATCCCGCCCTGTCTACCAAGGGCAAACTCCTCTTCGGTTGATGTTCTGCCAACGCCACTCTTCATCCTTACCCCACAATAAAAGCCGCGCCCCTAAAGGGACGCGGCCTTGATTCTTTTCTTCTTTCGGAAGTCCGACTGTTGAACAGGGCTCCCAGGAAGCGTCGAGGAGCGCTGCTCGTCGCACCGAGGATGAGCGTTCACGAGCCGGAGAAGGAAGGCGCAGCAGGCTTAGCAGCGCTAAGTCGATACAGCCTAACGCCCTCCGGCGCGGGACAAGCCATTCGAATGCAGAGCAGCCGATCCGAGCCGCTTCCTAACTATTTTTTAAGCCAGCTCATCATGCCTCGAAGTTTGTTGCCCACGACTTCGATGGGATGGGCAGCGGTCTGCTTGCGCATTGCGTGCATGGAAGCCTGACCAGCCAGGTTCTCAAGGATAAATTCCTTGGCAAAACGACCGTCCTGGATTTCTTCCAGGCAGCGCTTCATTTCCTTCTTGGTCTCGTCGGTCACAATGCGGGGTCCGCGAGTGAAATCGCCATACTCGGCGGTATCAGAGATGGAGTGACGCATCTTGGCCAGACCACCCTCGTAGATCAGGTCCACGATGAGTTTCACTTCATGCAGGCACTCGAAATAAGCAACCTCAGGCTGGTAACCGGCCTCGACCAGAGTCTCGAAGCCCTTCTGGATCAGGGAGGTCAAGCCACCGCACAGAACCACCTGCTCGCCGAAAAGATCAGTCTCGGTCTCTTCCTTGAAGGTGGTCTCCATGACACCGGAGCGGGCACCGCCCACGCCCAAAGCATACGCCAGAGCAATGTCCATGGCCTTGCCGGAGGCATCCTGATGCACCGCGGCCAGACAGGGAACACCGCCACCTTCGGTGTACACGCGGCGCACGAGGTGACCGGGGCCCTTGGGGGCGACCATCACGACGTCAACGTCCGCGGGGGGCAGAATCTGGGAGTAGTGAATATTGAAACCATGAGCGAAGAACAGCACGTTACCGGGCTCAAGGTTGGGGGCAATGTCGTTCTTGTAGACAGCAGCCTGGGTTTGATCAGGCAACAGGATCATGATGCAATCAGCTTTCTTGGCAGCTTCGGCAGCGGACATGGGCTCGAAGCCATGTTCCTTGGCCAACTCGTAGTTGGCGCCACCGGGGCGCTGACCGATGATCACGTTCAGACCGGAGTCACGCAGGTTCTGAGCATGGGCGTGGCCCTGGCTACCGTAACCGATGACGGCGATGGTCTTGCCCTTCAAGAGGTCAAGATTGGCGTCGCTTTCGTAATAAATCTTCATGATGTCCTCACAGCTTTTTTAATGTTCCTATTCAAAATTACAGACAAAATCAGCCCCCGGAGTACTCCCCGGCGGCTGATCCTCATATTGGTTTTGGGAATGGGCCACGCCGGGTCATCGTCCCGGCGGGTAATCTATTACTGCATACTTCTCTTGAGTGCAACAGTCCCGGTCCGAGCAATTTCCTTGATACCAAATCGCCGTAGTAGGTCGATAATCGCCCCTACCTTATCACGATTTCCGGTGGCCTCAATGGTCAGCTCGTCCGCAGCCACATCCACTACTTTACAGCGGAAGATATCTACAATTCGAAGGATTTCAGCACGGGAGGTATCCATGGCGCTGACTTTCACCAAGACCATCTCGCGTTCCACGGCCTTGTGCTCATTCATGTCAACAACCTTGATGACCGTGACGAGCTTGCGCAGTTGCTTGATGATCTGTTCGATGATCACTTCAGGAGCGGAGGTGGAAATCGTCATCAACGACACATCGCGTTCCAAGGTCGGCCCCACATTGAGGGACTCGATATTGAAACCGCGGCCACTGAACAGCCCGGAAATACGCGAAAGCACACCGGGTTCATTTTCCACAAGAACAGAGAGTACATGTCTCGACATCGGGGCAGCCTCCTAAACGAGCAACATCTCGGACAGGGAAGCACCCGCCGGGACCATGGGATAGACGTTCTCTTCCTTGGCCACGGGGATATCCACAATCACCGGTCCGGGAAGTGCAAAGGCCTTCTTCAACGTTGACTTCACCTTCTTGGGATCGGTCACGCGGAAGCCTTCGGCCCCATAGGCCTTGGCAAGCTGCACGAAGTCAGGGGCGTAGTCCATGCATGTGGAGCAGTAGTTCTTCTCATAGAACAACTCCTGCCACTGCCGGACCATGCCAAGGAAACCGTTATTCAGGATGACGATCTTCACGGGCAGGTTGTAACACACTGCCGTGGCCATCTCCTGAATACACATCTGAATGGACCCGTCGCCAGCCACATCGATGACCAGCTTGTCCGGGAAAGCCACCTGCGCACCAATGGCGGCGGGGAAGCCGTAGCCCATGGTACCAAGTCCGCCCGAGGTCAGCAGAGTTCGAGGAGCGTGGTAGTTGTAGAACTGCGCCGCCCACATCTGGTTCTGCCCCACCTCGGTGGTGATGATGGCATCGCCCTTGGTCAACTCGTAAATGCTCTCGACCACGGCCTGGGGCTTGATAACCTTGGGGTCGTCCGCACCATTGTAGGTCAGAGGATGATCGGTCTTCCATTTGGCAATGCGCTTGCGCCACTGCTGGTGAACCTTGCATTTGCCCTTGCCAGCCTCGCCCTTCTCCATCATTTCCTTCATGCCGGACAAGGCCTGCATGCAGTCCGAAACAATGGGAACGTCAACGGACACATTCTTACGAATGGAGGTGGGGTCCACGTCCACGTGAATGACCGTGGCATTGGGGGCAAAGGTATCCAACTTACCGGTTACTCGGTCGTCAAAGCGCGCACCCACGGCAATGAGCAAATCACATTCCTGCACCGCTCTGTTGGCAGCATAAGTGCCGTGCATGCCAAGCATGCCCAGCCACAACTCGTCATTGCCCGGGAAAGCGCCCAGGCCCATGAGCGTCGCAGTGACCGGAACCTTCAGCGTGTGAGCCAACCAGGTCAGTTCCTCATGCGCATTGGCGGAAATTACGCCTCCGCCCACGTAGAACAACGGTTTGTCGGCCTTGCAAATCAGATCCAGCGCACGCTTAATCTGCTTATTATTAGGCTTGGTATTCGGATTGTAGCTACGCATGGACACAGACTTGGGATACTTGAACTCCGCCATCTGCTGGAGCACGTCCTTGGGCAGATCAACGAGTACAGGACCGGGCCTGCCAGTACGCGCAATATAGAATGCTTCGGCTATGGTCTCGGCCATCTTGTTGATGTCCTTGACCAGATAATTGTGCTTTGTACACGGGCGGGTGATACCCACGATGTCCACTTCCTGGAAGGCATCGTTGCCAATCAGGGGAGACGGGACCTGCCCGGTAAAAATGACCACTGGAATGGAGTCCAGGTATGCGTTGGCAATACCTGTGACAGTATTGGTCGCACCGGGGCCCGAGGTCACCAGGCACACCCCGACCTTACCCGTGGCACGGGCGTAGCCGTCGGCGGCGTGGATCGCCCCCTGTTCATGACGCACCAGGTAATGCTTGATTTCCGGGTGCTTCGGAAGCTCGTCATAAATATCGATCACAGCTCCACCAGGGAAGCCAAAGACCGAATCAACGCCTTCCTTCTTCATACTTTCCAAAAGGATCTGAGCCCCGGTGAGCTCCATATTAAGCCTCCGCGCGATGTCTTGCCAATATGTTGAGCAACTTGGTCTTGCCCGTCAGCTTCTTCTTCTTTACTTCCTTGACCACCCGATCTTCTTCGGGGGTTAGGTGTGACTTCTTATCCAGCTTATCAAGCTGCTTCTCATAAAGGAGATGCTCTTCCCAAAGAATCTTCACTTCAGGGTTCATGTCGGAGAGTTCTGCGATCAGTTCAAGATCCTGCTTTTCCATTGATCCTTCTCCTGGGTTTTGGTTGTTCAAGCCCTCTTTCCTTTCAGGGCCATTCGGGAGAGGTCTCCGAATCTATAACCAACGTCTTGGCGCGGCTTTTCTCGCCACGAACTAGAGCGACGCGATTCCTCTTGATTCCAAAAGTCTTGGCTACAAAGGCCACAAGGGCCTTGTTCGCCTTATTCTCCACGGCCGGAGCCTGGAGTCTGATCTTCAAACGCCCATCATGAATGCCGTCCAGCAGGGACTTCTTTGCTCCAGGCTGAACCCAGACCTTGAGCCACCAGGCCCCATCGATCTGTTCGGCGTATTCGGGCACCGCAGCCACAGGCCGCTAGGCCCCCGGCTTGGCAATGAACTTGAGCTTGGATTCAGCGACATCAAGCTCGTTCTGTTCTTCCTTATCGGCTTCCAGCATGCGTACGTGTGCATCCAGAATAGAGCGCAGCTTGATCTCAAACTGTGTGCGCTGCTTCTTGAGCTCGGAAATGTCACCGTGCAGTTGAGCCAAACGCTGATGCGATTGCTGAACCATGATCTCGGCCTTGGAGTTGGCGGCATCAATGATCAGCTGCGCCTCTCTTTGGGCGTTGGCTTTCATATCATCCATCATGCGCTGGGTGGTCATCAGGGTATCACGCAGAGTCTGCTCGCGCCCCTTGTGCTCTTCGAGTTGCTCTTCCAGCATCTGCACACGCGATCCCAGCGCATCCTTCTCTTCGGCCAAGCCGCCCAAGGATTCGGCGATGTCCTGAAGAAAAGCGTCCACTTCGTTGCAGGTATACCCCCGAAACGAACGCCCAAAAATCTTATTCAGAACATCGATTTTGGTAACAGCCATGGCCACTCCCTAGCCCATATGCATGGCGAGCCTGAACAGGTTACCCACCAGGACAGTCTTCAGGAAGACAATGCCCAGCAGAATCACAATGGGGGTCAGATCGAGGCCCCCGATATTCAAAAATGGCAACCAACTCCGGACCCGCCAAAAAACGGGTTCGGTCAGGTTTCTCAACGTGCGAACAATAGGATTATAGGGATCGGGGTTTACCCAACTCAGCAGGGCAGAGATGATCACGATCCACATATAGAGATTCAAAACGATCGACAGGACTTCGGCAATTCCTTGTATGAACAGGCCCAACGCGTCCTCCTTAAGGATGTTCAACGCCCTCATTAAGCCAAAAGGCTGATGGTGGCGTAGTCAAAGTGTTGGCACAGACAGGTGCGGTTATCAAGAAAAAATTCAAAGAATACGGTTCAAGGATCAAGGCTGTACGCACGCCGTAACTGACGCAGGAGACTCCAGAAATCCGGCAGGTGCAAATCTGCCACCAAAGACGGAGCTTTGTATGCCCAGAAGGGAACACCTGCGGCACGGGCAGCATCACCGTCCAGATGCGAATCACCAACAAAAACAATTTCATGGGGACGCACGCCCCACTCGTCCAAAATACGATGCAATCCATCGGGGCGAGGCTTGGGCGCCACTTTTCCGGCTGTCATCACCGGTGAAAAATACTGCTCAAGGCCAAAAATATCCAGTACCAGTTCCATCGTATTGGTGCGGTTGGTGAAGATCCCCAACCTGAGCCCTGCCTCGCGTGCGGCACCCAGCATGGTTTCCAATCCGGGCTCGGGGATCATGTGGTGCAGCAGATCACGATATTCAAGGCTCTTGGCGACGGTAAACGCCTCGTCCCAGCGGTCCTCAGGCGTGACGTAATGAATGGATTCCTTGACCGTATGAGCATGGACATAGCGCTCCATGTCGGCATCCATGGGGCCAAAATCCAACCCCGCGCGGATTCCATTGTAGTAGGCCTTGTTGGCCTCCCAAGAATCAAACAGGACACCGTCGCAGTCAAAGGCAATTCCCTTGAGGCCACGTAGAAAATCAGTTGACAGAAAATCATTACAGATCAAGGCACTACGCGGCATCCAGAACTCCAGCAGGTGCAAAAACCAGACGCTCGGCCAGGAATTCTGCAGCGTCTCCCTTTGCCCCCAGCAGATCGTATCCTGTGGCGCGCAGCATCTGCCACTCGCCCTCGGGCAGATCTTCGCAGTCCTCAGCTTCTGCAGGGACGAATTTCAGCCCGAGTTCGCGCCAATGAGCCAGCACACCTGCATCATCCACATACAGAGCAGCTTGCGCCGGAATCAATCTGAGCATGGCATCCAGTACAGGGAGCCATTCATCGGCAACGGAGAAAAGCGACGTATGCAGATCCGGGCGAATATGCGCGGCCACTTCGGCCAACTCGGCGGCATCGTCCGGCTCCAAGCCCAAAGCCTCTCCCATACCATCCCAGGAGGCCTCGACTCCATTGTCCAGACTACCGATCTCCATCAGAGATTGTTCACGCTGCCAGGACAACAGCAATAAGGCCTGGGCACGAATGAGCTCCTTGCTCTGGGCATCATCTTCACGGGGTTTGTCCATGGCCCGCAGCTCGCTGACAATGGCATGCGCCGTTTCAGAATAAAAATCGTTGCCTCCAGCCGTATACGCAGCCAGAAGCTCACCAGGTTTCCTGAACAGATCGGCATAGCCAACGGCCTGAGCCAACCAACCGGCAGCTTCGGCCCGGGTCAGGGGCAATGCTTCCGGCATAAGCTGCCCCGCGTCTTCGGGGGCCAGGCCAGGGTCGAGATACGTCACGCCAGAAACAGGTTCAGGGCGGGACCTAGGGTGCATCTGAGGGAATGAAATGACCAGACGAGGCTGGGGCATGGTCGTTCTCCACGTTCCCGGCGGCGTTAATCGTCGCAGCCGTTAATATTGTTATCTGATTTAAGGATGGTGTAATGACGGCATCTCCCGTCACACTCAGGCAACATCTTCATGCACAGACCTTCGAGTTCGTTCAGACAGCCCGTAGCAGACTCTTCGGCCCCTGCCGAAAAATCAGGACACTGCCGAGCCTGAGCCATGAGCCGTTCCAATCGAGCTTCCCACAATTCCACAGCTTCTTCTGGCTTCAGGTGGAAGGCCTCTGCCCGGAGCAGAAAATCATCATAGGCTTTTTCCCACTCAGTAAGCACCTTGCAACGCCAGCGCTCCCGAAACCCAGGATTCAGACGTTCCTCATACAGGCAATGACCTAATTCATAGTGCCTGCAGGCGCACGCGGGAAAATGCCGGACGTTGTCGGCCATGAAGTCATCCTTATCTCAATTCCAGCAAAGTAAGTAACCGGAAACCTACCGGTCACTTGGTTTTCTTCCAGTAATCCCCGGAAATGGCAAGCCGATTATTCTTCTGGATTTTGTAAGCCTTCTTGACCTGCCCAAAGCCGAAGTGTATAGCGCAACAATCCAATCCAACGGAGGAAAGACAATGCTCGGAGCACCTGGTTTCTGGGAACTTATCATCATTCTGCTTATCGTCCTGGTGATCTTCGGCGCCAAAAAGCTCCCCGAGATCGGCGGAGGCCTTGGCAGGGCCATCAGCAATTTCAAAAAGGCGACCAACGAGCCCGATGAAATCGATGTGACCCCCAACAAATCCGAAGAAAAGAAAGAGGAAAAGGACAAGGCGTAAGCCCGTCCAGATATTTCCACCAAAACGCCCCGAGAGCCTCTGGCTCCCGGGGCGTTTTGCATGCCCTATTCAGCACAGGTTCCGCACACATCGCAAACATCAGCCCTTTCCATCTTCTCCCGATGGAATCAGGGCCAACCCGCGCATCACATAATCAATACCGGTATACACAGTCAGAACTGCCGTCAGATACAAGACCACAGGCTGGAGCCAGGGCAAGAACATCCAGTCCATGCGCTCGGTGAGTATCAGCAGAATCAACACGATCTGAGCAGAGGTATTGGTCTTGGAAGCAAAGGTCGGACGGATTTGGGAGCGTACGTCCACCCCCCAGAGGTTGACCAGCATCAGGCCACCCACGATGATCAGGTCCCGCGTGATGACAATAACGACCAGCCATGCCGGAACCCACTCCAGAATCCCCAGGCAAAGGATAGTGGCCACAATCAGCACCTTATCAGCCAGCGGATCAAGCATGGCCCCGAGTTCAGTCCGCTGCTTAAGTAACCGGGCCAGCAGACCATCCAGAGCGTCTGTAATCCCGGCCACAAAAAAAGAAAGCAACGCCAGGTCCACACGCTTATGAATGAAGGCCATGACAACGACCGGAGTGAGCATAATGCGCACCACAGTCAGCAGGTTGGGGATCGTCCAATTGTTCTCACGCATGGTCATGGTCGTCCCCCCCCGGGAGTTATTCTCTGGATTCAGGCTGCCCGGAAAAATCCCAGGACAACCCTCGGTCAGGCAGATTCTGATCCAACTTAAGTCGCAGTGAAGCTCGATCCAGAGTTCTCACACTCCAGACGGCGGCGATGCCATCGGGCAGCATCAGCACCTCGCGCAGTTGTGCACTTTCCACGACCTCATCCCAGGCGGCCAGTTCCTTGTCAAAGGCCTGGACTCCATCCGGGGCGTACCAGCCGGACACACTCAAAGGAACTCGTTCAACGGTTCCGGCTTCGGCTCCGGGCCGGGTAAAGAACCCGCCCCACAACTCGAACCACACCTCTTCCAGGCTGCGATTCGAAGCTTTCCAGGTCCTGCCTTGCGCCGTCAAACTACCGGACCACATGGGTGCAGCTTCCGCGAGACCATCCTTGATTTCCTGCTCGGTAGGCTCCACCAAAGTGGTATCCACTTCCAGCAACGGCTCCGTTCCGCGACGAACAGTGACACCAGACAAGGCCTGCAAACGACCGATTTCATCCCAGGCTCCGGCAGCGGAACCCAACAGGCTCAAATCGTAGGGCTGGGGCGAAGATACGGTGAAATACACACCGGCACGCTTGAGCTCAGCCTTGAGTCCGGTCCTGTTCACGGTCACTTCCATGCGCAACGTGTTGGGAGCGGCAATAACGGAGAGTGCTTCTCCCTGCCCCGGGGCAAGGGTCAGGGAGCCCGGAGCTACGCTTTGTGCACCTTCAGGAGTATCGACAGAAGGAGCCAAGGACTCTTGTGGAATCCCGGCCTGCACCACCTCGGAATAACTGAGCACAAATCCGGCGGCTTTAGGTGCCAGATACTGGTACAGCAGCCCGTTGCGGTGCTCATTCAATGAACCAGGCAACAGATCCAGTGCCTCATCGTAGACCGCACGCTTGAAACCTACAGTCCGGGCGGCGTCACGGGTGCGAATCTCGGCCTGCTCGTCCTCTGGTGACCAGTTGACTTCGACCATGCGGGCACACACCGGCGAGGCGGCACAAATCAAGACCAGAAGCGCCATTGCAAGGGCGCCAAAACGAACAATATGGGGAGTGACGAAGTTGCGTTTCATGATTCCGGGCGAATACACCTTTTCCTTTGAAAAGTAAAAAACGGAACGGATGCAAATCACCCGTTCCGTCCATTGATCAAGAGCGATGCCGAACCGGCTCAGAAGAGGCTCAACTCACGTCGCAAGGCCTTCACGGCCAAGAGCGCCTCAATGCCGGAAACCGTATCCAACGGGCGGAACAGCCCGGTGCGGATGTCGGCATCCATAATGCCCCGTGTGACGTTCAGCATGGCCGCGTTATAAGCAGGATGATCACCCCGCATATCCGGGATGCGGCTTTCCTGTCCGATAAACTGGGTCGCCAATTCGAGGCGCCCCGTGGAACGCACGACCACATCCTCGAAGATCATTGCCGCTTCAGCACGAGTCACCGGTTCGTCAGGATGGAAGGAACGATCAGGATATAATCCCAACCCTTTGACTTCATAATGCAGGACTTTTTCGATATCGGCCCGCAGGGGATGCTCGGTAATATCGGTCACCGCCAGGGTCGTATCCAAAATCATCTGGTCCGCTACAGGCTCCACAAACTCACCCGCCAAGGGAATGTCCGTGCGCGTATAGAACTTGTCCACGTCCAATTCCTCGACCATCAGCGCCGCCAGATCGGCACGGGTCAGGGCTTCCACAAGAGCGATCTTCTTTCCCACGACGGTATTGGGTGCGGCACGGTTCACGTCCTGCACCAAACGCCAGCGCTTTTCGGCCCGGGCTTCATAGCCCTTGGCCAAAAGCAGCACCTTGTGGAACTGCCCTTCGGCAGGACCGAATTCCAAGGCCCGTACATAGGCTTCACCCATGTAAAAATACGGTTGGGGCGCATGAGGAGCCATCTCCAAGGCTTCTTCCTGAATATCGACAATCTCTTCCAGAAAATCCTCACGTGACAGCATCCGGGCAGAATACATCTCGGTCAGAACCCGCAATTCCATCACTTCGGGCCACATGCGAACCTCCGGCCCCCAGTCGTCTGCCGCGTCTCGCGCGTCGTCCACCAGGTCCAAGGCATCTTCGTTGCCATTCATGGCCATGACCACACCCTTGCCCGCCAGGGCCGGTGGATACTCAGCCTCGATGGACAGGGCCAGATCGAATTCCCGATCCGCCATGAGCGCGTTGCCTTCATCCAAAAATTTGAGGCCATTATTGAAATGATGCGCGGGGCTGTCCATGACACCCACAGGCACCCGAGGCTGTTTGCTTCCGCAACCGCCCAAAGCCAGGGCAAGGAGCATCACCCCAGCCAGAATAGTCAGTCGTTTCGCCGCTTGAAACCACATAGAAGTTCCTCCCATCACCGCCGCAGATTAGCAGGCAGGCTATTCAACGTATGCCCTTGGGCATTCTCGCTCAATCCAGCAGAATCATGACCCGGGCCTGCCCCAGATACTCTTTACTCTCGGCCTGAGTTCGAATTTCCTCGGCCTTGGCCGTGGGAATCACCAGATCGGAACGCGACCGTCCCTTGACTGCCACGGCAGCCACGGTCATGGGGTTGCTGCCCACCCTGGGGTTGGTCATGGCCTTATCCTGGTCCTTGGCATAGCCCGCCATGCCCTGCTGGATGGCATACTCGCGGCTGACCATGACCGTGCCATACAACTCCTTGCCGTCCTCATCGAGAATACGCGGGCTCATGGCCGGACGCACACCCAACCCCCGGGCATCCACGACCAGTCCCGTATACGCACCGGGAACAAGCTGTTCCGGCTTGGGCGCAGCCGCCGGAGCCTGGAGTTTGAACCTGTCGGCCTTGGGCAGTACCACATCGGAAATGCCTCCGCGCAGCTTCAAGCCCACGGTCACTTCCACCGAGCCATCAGACATATAGGCGGTGTCCAGAATCTGTGAATTCTGCAGGAACCCGCGTATCCTGGAGACCACGACATCGCTGGAGACCATGAAATTCTCCACCGTGGTGCTGGAATCGATCTGCACGCCCTTGATCAACTCCAGAAGATTGCGTCGCGCAATGACCGTGGCCGCCCTCTTGGCCATTCCTCTGGCCTGAGCCGCATTGACAGCATTGGCCGGAGGTGCACCCACGCCCGTGGCAATCATCGAGCCATTGTCCCAGTTGATGGAACCGCTCTCAGCCTGCTGCACGTAGTCTTCCCCAGAGGGGGCGTCCTGCTGTGCAACCGCAGGGCCTGCCACCAGTAGCAGTGCAAGGACCATCAACAGTGCCTGCTTCAGAATTTTCATGCCCATTGCTCCTTGGTTACGCCACCCGAATCCCCAGGCGACCTTATCATCGTCGTAGCCCGCAACATCCCGTCAGCGCAAGTAAAACAGCGCTGCCTTGTTGCCGGAGTCGTATTCCAGAGCCTGCTGAAAACGTGCTTGTGCGGCTTCAAGGTGCCCTTTGTGCCTCAAGTCTGTTCCTTCACGAACCAACACGGCAGCCAGGCTGGCCCGTGCCTCGTCATGCCTGGGGGCCACCGTCAGGGCGCGAGTCCAGGCTTTCAAAGCGACATTGCGCTGCCCGAGGTTATAGTAAAGCCACCCGAGTCCCACCAGAGCCGCAGCATGCCGGGGGTTGATTTCAAGAGCCCGGAGATAATGCAACCGGGCGTTGGTAGACAACTCCAGACCTCGATACGCCTCCGCCAAGCGGAACTGCACATCTGCATCATCATGACCCGAACGCCCTGCCCTTGCGAATAATTCCACCGCCTGGGCAAGATCACGCCGGGACGCCGCTTCCACGCCCAACAGGTACAGCGCTCCAGGATGATCGGGACTGCGTTGCAACACATCCTGAAACCAGCCCCGCGCGCCCTCGGGATCGTCATCATGCAAGGAAATGATTCCGAGCCAAAGCCTTGAAAACACATTATCCAGCGAACGGTCGGCCACCTTCGAAAAAAATACCCTGGCTTCGTCGAACCGTTCCTGGCGTGCCAGAGTCAATCCCAATTGGTTCATGGCAAAATCATCGCTGGAATCACGACGCACAACCTCGCTAAAAGCCTGTTCCGCCGCCGAGACATCACCGCGATACAGAGCATCTGCACCAGCCAAAACCAGATCTTCCGTAGCCAGGGCAGGTGTCGCCATCAGCACAGTGACCAATAGCGACAGCAACCCAAGGAACAGTACCCGCAAGGTCATACGCCCTCCCGGTACAATCCTGCCACCGCCGTTGCCACGGCGGAGGCAATCCGCTCGCGGTGATCCTCCCGCCTGAGCGCTGCTTCCTCATCAGGGTTGGAAATGAACCCCGTCTCCAACAATACCGAGGGCATCCGTGCCTTGCGCAGCACATAGAAATCAGCGCTGTGCACCCCTCGATCCCGCATGGGCAGCATCCCCGTCAGCACATTCTGCACCCGTCGGGCTGCACGAGCCCCGGCATCCCAGTAGCGCCGCCTCTCAAACCGGAACAAGAGTTCTTCCATATCTATGAAACCGGGCTGCTCCCGCTGTTTGCCCTCCAGCTTGAGAACAGAATTTTCGTAAGCCGCCAACCGCTCTGCTTCGAGGCTGGAGGCCTTCTCGGAACAGGAATATGTTTCCACCCCTTGCGCAGCGCGGCGTTCACCCGCATTGATGTGCAGAGACACGAAGATATCAGCGGAAAACCGATTGGCCTCCGCCGTGCGTGCGGACAAGGGCAAATAGTAATCGTCCCGCCGGGTCAGATAGAGTTTCAGTCCCGGTGCCGTCCTCGCGAGGATACGCTCCGTGCGCAAGGCAAGATCAAGGGTCACTTTTTTCTCCATCAGGCCTCCGCGGCCCATGGCTCCGGGATCAAAGCCACCATGCCCGGCATCCAGCACCACCCGGCGCACGGAAAAACCGCTTGCTCCTCGTCTGGAATCCTGCCTTGATGCAGCCTCGCGTCGCTCCTGCTCAGCCTGACGCTCCACGGCTGAGGGGCTATGAAAGACACGCGCAGGGGCAGGCGGCAACGGCGTCTGCATGATACGATCGGCCATCATGCGCGAATAGCTGTCGTTGGAATCCAGGGAAACAGCGTAACGAAAAGCCTCCAGCGCACCACGACGATCGCCAGCAGCAAGGCGAGCCCGGCCCATCAACCCATGCAACCAGGGGTCATCGGGCCGCTGGGCCACAGCCTTGGCTAAGACCTTTAACGCCGTCGGAGCATCGCCGGCAGCCAATAAATCCTGACCTCGCAGTCCGAGTTCCAAAGCCGATTGCGCTGCTCGTGCCAGAGGGGACCACAGAGCGTGTGTCATCGTGGCGACGGACAACGCAGCCAGAGATTGAAGCGCCTTGCGCCTTGAAATCATTTTACTTTCTTGCCTGTTCTTCACCTTGCCTCACAACACAGGGGAAAAGCCTTCCTCTCCCTCATTCTTCATGCAAGAAACATGAAACACATCGGACTATCGTTGCTCGCCATGCCCCCCTCTGGTAGGCTCGCCAAAACCGCAGCCAGGAGTAGCTCATGGAACTGTACCTGATGCAACACGGCAGTTGCCTATCCAAGGAGATCGATCCGGACCAGCCCCTGTCTCCGGTGGGCAGGGATCAGATATTCAAAAGCGCTGATGCCATACGCCGCCTTGGTCTGGGATTCGACGCCATCGTGTGCAGCCCGAAGCTACGCGCCGTGCAGACCGCCGAAGCCGTGACTCAGGCCTTGGGACTGAACGCATCGAGTCTGACTATCACTGAATCTGTCAAAGCCATGAAACGCCCGGAGGAAACCGTGACCTTCCTGCGTAACCTGAGGGCCGAGTCAATAATCATCGCCGGGCACCTGCCCAATCTGGGCGAACTGGCTTCGTACCTGCTCTCCAGCCCGAACAAACTTCGCCTGGGAATCGAAAACGGCGGACTGATGCGTATCGATGCAGACACTCTGCCCACGAACAACGCTGTCCTGCGCTGGATGCTCTCGCCCATGCAATTACAACTTATTGCAGGCCGTTGACACCATCTGGTTATACGAGCCTGTTGACGATAGTATCACAGCAAAAAGCCAAAAAAAGGGCCGGACAGCAACGCTGCCCGGCCTTTTTTTGGACAAAACCCAACAAATCTAATCAATCCAGTGGATATCCGCTCCCTTGCGACAGGGAATCCGTTTGTAGCGGAATTTGGGATAGCCGAGCATCATGGCGGCGTAGACTTGATGACCATCGGGGACCTTGATGGCCCGACGCAATGGCTCGTAATCCTTGGCGGCGTCCTGTAAAAAACCGGCCCAACACGCGCCCAGCCCCTCGGCATGGGCGGCCAGTTCCAGATACGAAGCGGCCACACTGGAATTTTCGCAGGGACTCAGGCTGTCCACAGGAGCACAGGCCACAGCCACATGCGGCGCTCCGCGCAGAATTTTATCCCGCCCGTTCTTCCAGTGGCGCACGATGCCCGGGAAGACATTCATCTGAGCCATGTATTCCACCACCAACCCGGCCAGATGACGAGTAGCTTCTGGCGTGCGGGTCACGCTCCAGTGCACGGTCTGAGAGTTGTGCGCGCTAGGAGCCTGGGCCGCAACCTCAAACAGACGTTCCATGACGTCTCCGGGAATGGTCTTGTCCCGATAGGTGCGCACGGATCGGCGGGTGCCGATAAACTGAGCGGCCTGTCCAGCGTCAATATTCCAGGCACGCTCCACCACGGGGCAATCATCCGGCCCCATGCGCGGCGCTACTGGCAGGTCAGGCAGAGTCACCGCGCCCACCGGACAAATGGCCACGCAGTGACCACACCCGATGCACAGCTTCTTTGCCGCAGGCCTGAGCTTGGGAAAGCCTTCCTTATCCTCAACCACAACTTCAAACGGACACTCGGCCACACAGGCGCCGCACCGTTTGCATTTTTCGATATCGCAGAACATGGAGGGCAAATAAACCCCACTGAGAGGCTTGGCAAGCCTTGTCACACGTTTAAAACGCTACATCTCGGACTCATTAATCGAAGCGACTCGCAAGTGGCTCAAAAATGGTCGGAAGTCAGGCGCGAAATTATCCCGCCCGTGGCGTACCAAACGTACACGAGGGCTTGTTTTTGATGCACCAACGCTGGCACCCTTTTATCAATCGCTTTCGGCTTCCTTTTGTTCGACCCACTTCCCCATGGCATCCAGGTAAACATAGCTCTCCGAGGCAATCACTCCACCGATGTCGGACAGGCCGTCCACCAGGAATTTACGCAGTCCCCGGCGTGAAGACACGGAGACCTCGATCATCAGATCATATCGGCCAGTGGCGTTGATGACGGACTGAACCCCAGGCAGGGCCGCCAACTGTTCCATCAAGGCACGATCAGCACGACGCTCCAAATTAATGCCCACCAGTGCGGTCACTGTGTTCTCGAAAAACAGGGGATCCACCGAGGCGGAAATACGCAAGTAGCCAGCGCGAATCATGCGTTCGGTTCTCAGACGAACCGTCCCGTCGGAAACACCAAGCTTGCGCGCGATGCTCTTGTAGGATTCACGTCCGTTGACCTGCAATTCTTCGATGATTCCCCGATCAACGTCATCCAGAACAATTTTCCTCTCTTCCATCACCGCTCCTTGTTTCGCGTTTCTTTACGTTGCCATGCATAATCGATTTTCGCGGAATCATAGGCGCAGGCACACATCCACGTCAAACTATGATATAGGGAATAAACTTATAATTTTAATCTTTGACCCCATCGATTACGAAACGCGCAATCAAATTACGATTGAAGACCTTGACAAGCAATTTATTGCTATGTTTCTTACCGAATGAGAAACAGCCAGCCATGGAGGACCCCTATGAGCCACCCCCTTCTCAAACGCCTGAAAGCGGATGCCGAGCAATTGCGCCGCGAAGGTCTCTATAAGGAAGAGCGAATCATCACCTCGCCACAGCAGGCGGCCATCACCGTGGGCAACGGACCCGAGGTGCTCAATTTTTGCGCCAACAACTATCTGGGACTATCCAACAACCAGCAACTGGTGAACACTGCCAAGTCAGCGCTGGACACCTACGGCTTCGGCATGTCCTCGGTGCGCTTCATCTGCGGCACCCAGGATATCCACACCACGTTGGAAACCAGACTCACACAATTCCTGGGAACTGAGGACACCATCCTCTATGGTTCCTGCTTCGACGCCAATGGCGGTCTTTTCGAAGCCATCCTCGGCCCCGAGGACGCCATTATCTCCGATGCACTGAACCACGCTTCCATCATCGATGGCGTGCGCCTGTGCAAGGCCAAGCGCTTCCGTTACGCCAACAACGACATGGTCGAGCTCGAAGCCAGACTCAAGGAAGCAGACGGCTGCCGGACCAAGCTCATCGTTACCGACGGCGTGTTCTCCATGGATGGTATCATCGCCGACCTCGCCACCATCTGCGACCTTGCCGACAAGTACGAAGCACTGGTCATGGTGGATGACTCCCACGCAGTGGGCTTTGTCGGTCAAACAGGCCGCGGTACTCATGAGCACTGCGGGGTCATGGGCAGGGTAGACATCATCACCGGCACCCTGGGCAAAGCTCTGGGCGGTGCCTCCGGCGGTTACACCTCCGGGCGCAGGGAAATCATAGAGTGGCTCAGGCAGCGTTCACGCCCGTATCTTTTCTCCAACAGTCTGGCCCCGGTCATCGCGGCCACGTCCATCGCCGTGCTGGACATGCTGTCCGAGACAACGGAACTGCGCGAACGCCTGACTGACAACAGCCACCATTTCCGCAGCCGCATGCAGGAGGCCGGATTCGATCTGGTTCCTGGCGAACATGCCATTATCCCGGTGATGCTTGGCGACGCTGTTCTGGCCCAGAAAATGGCCGCAGGGCTGCTGGAAAAAGGCATCTACGTCATCGGCTTCAGCTTCCCTGTTGTGCCCAAGGGCAAGGCACGCATCCGCACCCAGATGTCCGCTGCCCACACCCGTGACCAAATCAATCGCGCGGTGGACGCCTTCATCAAGGTGGGCCGCGAACTGGGAGTGATCAACTGATGGAGGCCACAGCCATGGAAAACATGAAGGCACTGGTCAAGGCCAAGCCCGAGGAAGGCATCTGGATGGAAGAGGTGCCCGTACCGGGCATCGGTCCCAACGATGTGCTCATCCAGGTCAGCAAGACCGCCATCTGCGGCACGGACATCCACATCTTCAACTGGGACAAATGGGCCCAGAAGACCATTCCCGTCCCCATGGTCGTTGGCCACGAGTTTGTGGGAGAAATCCTGGGCATCGGGTCCGAGGTCATGGGCCTTGCGCTGGGCGATCGGGTTTCTGCCGAGGGCCACATCACCTGTGGACATTGCCGTAACTGCCGCGCCGGACGCAGGCATTTATGCCGCAACACCATGGGTGTCGGCGTCAACCGGCCGGGATGTTTTGCACAATTCATCAGTGTCCCGGCTTCCAATGTTTTCAAGGTGCCCGAAGCCATCTCCGACGAGGTTGCTTCGGTACTTGACCCACTGGGAAATGCAGTGCATACCGCGCTGTCCTTCGATTTGGTGGGCGAAGATGTGCTCATCACCGGGGCGGGCCCCATCGGCACAATGGCCGTTGCAGTCTGCAAACACGTGGGTGCAAGACACGTTGTCATCACCGACGTGAACCCCTACCGCCTGGATCTGGCCCGCAAGATGGGCGCGACCCGTGCGGTCAACGTGGCCGAAGATGATCTGATGCAGGTCATGGATGATCTGGGCATGACCGAAGGCTTCGACGTAGGCCTGGAGATGTCCGGCAGCCCAGCGGCCTTCCGCCAGTTGCTCAAGACCATGAACCACGGAGGCCATGTCGCCCTACTGGGCATCCTGCCTGAGGAGACCCCCATCGACTGGACTGAGGTGGTCTTCAAGGGATTGCAGGTCAAAGGCATCTATGGCCGTGAAATGTTTGAAACCTGGTACAAGATGGCATCCATGCTCCAAAGCGGGCTGGATGTAACCCCGGCCATCACCCACCACTTCAAGGTGGATGATTATGCCGAAGGCTTCGAGATCATGCGCTCGGGCCAATCGGGGAAGGTCATTCTCGACTGGGACTAGATATTGATTCACACGCGCGCTTCGTTCTCCTCCACGAATGAACGCGCAACTGACGTACGAGAAGGGTCCATGGCGGCGGTCGTCATGGACCTTTCTCTTTTTTCGCTGCCTTCCCCATTCCCCTTTGATAAATCTGTCTTCCACTTCGCGGACATGGTGCCCGGAAGCCGCGGGTCTCCCAACTCTGCGATGGTGCTCACCGCCCTTCCCGCAACGCCACAGATCACACCGTAATCTCCGTGATTTCAGCTGCTGGGATTTTTTTATGCGCAGGGTTTGGACGCGTCATGCGTTAGTTTCAAAGAAGGGAGTGTTCCTGACTACTATCCAGAGATATACTGCAAAGCGCGTCCAGCGCCCCAAATACGCCAAAGCACCCAGAGGAGCCTCTATGAGCCGCCACCTGCCTCTCGTTTTCAGTTGCCTTATGGCGCTAATCATCCTGGAAGGCACTGCCATTGCCGGGCAACTGCCCTACCCCATAGTGGATACCGGGCAACAGACCTGCTACAGCGACACGCGCCAGATTCTCTGCCCCAAGACAGGCAGGACTTTCAGTGGTCAGGACGCCCAGTTCACGGGCAATGCCCCAGCCTACCGCGACAATGGCGACGGGACCGTCAGCGATCTGAACACGGGCCTGATGTGGGTCAAGGAACGCGGTGACAAAATGAGCTGGAAACAAGCCATGCGCGGTGCCCAAAATTGTCGAGTGGGAGGATACAACGACTGGCGCGCCCCCACCATCAAGGAACTCTATTCCCTCATCGACTTTCGAGGCAGAGTTCAAAGGTTCTCCGCAAAATCGATCCCTTATCTGGACACCCGATATTTCGATTTCCAGTACGGTGACACCCGCACTGGAGCGCGTAATATTGACTGCCAAGACTGGTCCGCCACCAGATACCAGGGCACGACCATGAAAGACCAGCCCACAGCCTTTGGCGTCAACTTCGCAGACGGACGCATCAAGGGCTATCCTACCGCCACTCGCGACCAAAGAGGCCTCCGCTTTATGCGCTATGTGCGTGGCAACCGCACTTACGGCAGCAATGATTTCAAAGCCAATGGCAACGGAACCGTCACGGATCGGGCGACGTCCCTTGTCTGGCAGCAGGAGGATAGTGGCAAGACGCTGAACTGGCAGGATGCTCTCAACTACTGTGAAGCCCTGAACCTCGGTGGCAAAAGCGACTGGCGACTGCCCAACGCCAAGGAACTGCAAAGTATCGTGGATTATAGCCGCAGCCCCACAGCCACGAAGTCGGCGGCCATTGATCCCGCATTTTCAGTGAGCAAAATCGAATCCTACTACTGGACCAGCACCACTCATCTGGATGGCCCACACAATGGCGACGCCGCCGTGTATATCGCCTTCGGCCGAGCCATGGGATATATGAACAAACGCGGCTCCGCCCAAAAGACTTTCATGGATGTCCATGGAGCAGGTGCGCAGCGCAGTGATCCAAAATCCGGCGATCCCGCAGCCTATCCACAGGGCCAGGGGCCCCAAGGGGATGACCGACGAATCTACAACTTCGTCCGCTGCGTCAGGGGCGGACAGACCGCAGCCTACGTGCCCAAGGCACTGTCCGCACTCCCGCCGTGGGACGGCACATCTTCCATCCCCACCGGTGCCATAAGCACGGGCACGCACCCCAGACAAAGCCCTCCCAGTGATGGCCAAAGGATGAATCAGGGCTCCTCCGGGATGGGTCAACAAGGTCACCGTGGCATGGGCAAACAGGGCCGCCAAGGGCCACCGCGCGAGGCGTTCACAGCCTGTGAGAATAAATCCAAAGGAGATCAGTGTAGTTTCAACACTCCGCGTGGGACAATGGAGGGCCTGTGCATTGCTCCCCAAGATCAACTGGTCTGCGCACCAGCCAATGGGCGACGAGGCGGCATGCAATAACGACAAAGCCCCCGGATCAGATCGATACCGGGGGCTTTGTTGCATTCAATGATCAGCCTCTCCATAGCCCACGACAAGGGCGCAAACAATCAGAACAGCCAGTGAACGCCCTCCGATCTACTTACCCACAGACCCGAAAACTTTGCGCAGCAAATCGGTGGTTCGGGCCACGGGGTTGTCCCGAATCATCTTTTCCTCGCGAGCCATCATCAGGAACAGACCTTCAGTCGCCTTGTCCGTGACATAGCCATCCAGATCATCCACCTGCATTCCAGTCACTGCACCAAGGGTCGAGACCCCGCCCATGAAACTCTTGTACTTGCTGGTCACTCCCACGGAATCGGTGGCCTTTTCAACGATGGGCCGGATGCGCTTGATAAGCGCCGCGGAGCTGGTGCGCTCGAAATACTTGGTGGCGGCATCGTCCGGCCCATTCAGAATGGCCCGGGCATCGGCAAAACTCATCTTACGGATGGCATTGCTGAAGATGGAGACGGTCTCGGGCGCTGCCTGTTCCGCAGCACGGTTCATGGAAGTGATGAATTCGTCGGCCAACTTGTCCTGCCCAAGCCCACGGGCCATTTGCTCGGCGCGAGTCAGGGAGGATGGCATGGGAATGCGTACATCCAGATTATCCAGATATCCACCGGGACTGCCCAGAGACGACGTGGCCTTGTCCACGGCCACATTGAGCGCCTGCTTCAGGCCGGAAATGACCTCGTCGGAACTCAGGGCAGAGGTTGCGCTTGTGCCTGTCTTGCTACCGCCATCGTCAATAATCACGGGCGCGACTTCCTTGACCGTATCCAGCCAGCCGCCACGGGCGGCAACGGGTGACAGGCCAATCACTATCGCCACAAGGATCAGTATTGTAAGTGTATTAGATCGCTGCATGGGAGGTACCTCCAAAACGGTTAGCACTCAGTATAGCAATAGATGGGGGGAAGAACCACCAGTCAATACCACTTGCATGTCGAATATCACGCAACGGAAAACCCTAACGGCATAAAACAAAAAGCCCTGATCAATGGACCAGGGCTTTTCAGCACACCAAGAGATACCGTTCGGCTATGCTCCTCTTGCAGCTTGCCAAGCCTCGCGAATTCTGGCCTCGGTGTATGCAACCAAATCCTTATCGGACGTAGAGACATCAAAACAGCGGGCATCGGAACCATTCAACCCCTCGGGAACCCAATCACCGATGTCGTCGGCATCGGTGATCTGATCATCATAAAAACAGACCGACAGCCAACGCTCGGCAGGATCATCATCCACCACATCGACCATCACGAACAGATCGCGCTCGTGTTCCGGGCAGGCACCCCGCAGGGAATAGCTCACGTTCGGGCGTGCGTTGAAAGAAACATCTGCGCCTTCAAAGGATTCCAGAACAGTCTTGAAGTGCTCAAAAACAGATTTAACCTCATTGGGGTCAGTCTCCCAATCCTTGATAAACAGCATGCATTCTTTCATCTATCTCATCTCCATCTGGGGTTAATGCTGCGTTGCTACGAGCAAAGACAACCGCATGTCAATTACGCTAAGGAACTACTATGATAACAATTAATACCCACTACTCGTCGTTTTATTCTCGATCATCTCATGCCAAGCCTTCAATCTTGAAGAGCCCCTTGCCCGTGAGTTGTGGTATAAGAAAAGGGCCAGCACTTTCGTGCTGGCCCCTTACAATCATGGTGCGCCTGACAGGAATCGAACCTGTGGCCCTCTGCTTAGGAGGCAGATGCTCTATCCAGCTGAGCTACAGGCGCGCTTGGTTCCCGGGATGATAGACCAACTTGGTGCCGGCAGCCAGTCCCGAGAGGCGGATTATCTAGCCGAGCGCCCCTGAAATTGCAACCGCTTTCTGCCCGGGCAGGTTTCCGCGCATCAGCACAGCAACCTATCGAACCCAATCAGGCCGTTACAATTACCCAAAAAATATGTGAAAATATCGACACAACAGGTTTACACAATTTCCGGATGCTTTATACTGATGGATGTCTCAAGCGGCTTCAAATTCCGTTAACCGTGCCCCTTGCAGACGGAACCCCATAGGGAGGACATACAATTGCACAAACGACTCACGAATCTACTGGCTCTGTTTATCATGTTGGCCATCAGCGCCCCGGCAATCGCCTCTGCAGCCTTGCCCGAGTTCACAGAACTCGCTGCCAAGGCCGGCAACGCTGTCGTCAATATCCATACGGTCAAGCTGGTCAAACAAACCGACCAGATGAAGGACTTCTTCAAGTTCCGCAGGCGTGGCACTCCATTCGACGAGTTCTTCGACCAGTTCGAAAAACACTTCAAGAACGCCCCCGATGCCAAGCCACGCAAGGAGCGCTCCTTGGGTTCCGGCTTCATCATCTCGTCCGACGGTTATGTGGTGACCAATAACCATGTCATCGCCGAAGCCGACGAAATCAAGGTCAAACTCCAAGGCGAGGAGGAATCCTATGACGCCGAGTTGATCGGGCGCGACCCAGAAACAGATCTGGCGCTGCTTAAGATCAACACCAAGCGCAACTTCCCCACCCTGAAGTTCGGTGACTCCGACAAGGTCAAGGTAGGCCAATGGGTCATGGCCATCGGCAACCCCTTCGGGCTGGATCATTCCGTCACAGCAGGCATCATCAGTGCCAAGGGCCGCATCATCGGCTCCGGCCCCTTTGACGACTTTATTCAGACGGACGCCTCCATCAACCCCGGCAACTCTGGCGGGCCGCTCCTGAACCTCGACGGTGAAGTCATCGGTATCAATACCGCCATCATTGCCTCAGGCCAGGGCATCGGCTTTGCCATCCCGGCGACCATGGCCAAGAAGGTCATCGCTCAGCTTCGCGACAACCAGAAGGTCTCGCGCGGCTGGCTCGGCGTGACCATCCAGGCCGTTGACGAAAACACGGCCAAGGCTCTGGGACTGCCCAAAGCCTACGGCGCACTCATTGCCTCCGTCATCCCGGACCAGCCCGCCCAGAAGGCAGGCATCAAGGCCGGAGATGTCATCATCGGTATCGAAGGCAAGGAAGTAAAGGACTCCAGCGACCTGCTGCGCACGATTGCCTCCTTCACCCCGGGCAAGAAAATCGACCTCACAATATGGCGCAATAGTCGCAAAAAGAAAATCAGCGCCACTCTGGGCGAGCGCGACACCAAGATGCTCTCGCAGGGCAAAAATCAACAGCCTGAGGACCAGCAATCAGATGCATTCCTGGGCATGGTGGTTCGCCCCGTCACCAGCGAGGAAGCCACTGCCATGGGCCTTGCAGAAGCCAAGGGACTCATCGTCACCGAGGTTGCCGCAGGCTCCCTGGCTCAGGAAAGCGAAGTCCGGCCCGGCGATGTCATCACCCAGGCTAACCAGACCCGAGTGCTGACCCCCAAGGATCTGAAAGAGATCATCGAGGGCGACGCCAAGGACAAGGGCGTCCTGCTGCTGCTCATCCAGCGTCAGGGCCAAAGCGTCTTCAGGACCATCTCGCTGCCCAAGGACTAGGGATCTCATTAAAACAACTTCAGGGGGCCATCAGGCCCCCCTGCTTTTTCTTGCACGAGCAAACGTTATGCGGCAGGTTTGCGTGGCCATGAACACATCCCCGGATACAATCACTCTTCGCGCAGGTTGCAAGGTCAATCTGTACCTTGAGATCACAGGACGCCTGGACAACGGCTACCACACCCTGAAAACCCTGTTCTACCCCTTACCGACTCCCCACGACACCCTGACTCTCACCTTTGGTAAACAAGGCGGGGAGTTCACGCTCTCTGCTGGTGACCCTGAGCTGGAATCCGACTCCAACACCATTGCCAAAGCCTGGAAGGTGTTCACCGAACAGACGGGGTTTGCCCCTGGTCTGTCGGTGAAGCTGGACAAGGGGATTCCCATGGGAGCCGGACTTGGCGGCGGCAGTGCCGACGCGGCAGCAGTTCTGCGGGAATTGAATACCCGTGCGGGTGACAAGGCGTTACCACCGGACCAACTGAACGAGCTGGCCGCCTCCATCGGAGCGGATGTGCCGTTCTTCCTGCTGGATGGCCCGGCTTGGGCAGAAGGCATCGGCGAAGAGCTGCATCCCGTAAATGTTGATTTGCAGGGGTTAAGCCTCGTATTAATATGCCCTCCTATGCACGTTTCCAGTGCCTGGGCCTACCACGCATGGGACAAATTAAAAACAAAACGCCCCCACCGCGTCGAAAACACGCTTGGTTTCTTGACATGCGCCCAAACTGAGTTTAAAAACTCCCCTCGCTCTCGAATCCTACTTCACAACAGCTTTGAAGACGTTGTTTTCCCGAAACATCACAAATTATTGCGATACAAGGAAAAACTTCTCGCCCAAGGGGCATGTGGAGCGGTTTTGAGTGGTAGCGGGGCTAGCCTCCTCGGCCTTTTTCGTGATTCGAGGATTGCTGAGGCAGCTCGCATTGAGTTTAAAAAGCAGGGCATCCCCGCACACCTGCACTGTTTGTAATTGCTGGGGTGTAGCCAAGTCCGGTAAGGCAACGGGTTTTGGTCCCGTCATTCGGGGGTTCGAGTCCTCCCACCCCAGCCATATATTTTGAGGAAAAAGCACGATGGCCATCGGCGAATTGAAGATCATGACTGGCTCGGCCAACCCCAAGTTGGCCCGCGAGATCTGCGACCACCTGGGTTGCGAACTGACGCAGTGCCTGACAGACACCTTTTCCGACGGTGAAATCCGTGTGGAAATCGGCTCCAACGTACGTGGAGCCGATGTGTTTTTGGTACAGCCTACTTGCGCTCCGGTAAATTTCCATCTGATGGAGATGTGCATCGTGCTGGACGCCCTGAAAAGGGCCAGCGTCGGACGCGTCACCGCAGTGGTTCCTTATTATGGTTATGCACGCCAGGACCGCAAGGTTGCTCCGCGTGCGCCCATCACCGCCAAGCTGGTGGCCGACTTCCTGACCGTTGCGGGCATTGACCGTCTGGTCACCGTCGACCTGCACGCCGGGCAGATCCAGGGCTTCTTCAACCTACCCGTGGACAACCTCTACGCTGCTCCGGTCCTGCTGGATCACCTGCGCACCACCGATGACGATCTGGTTATCGTCTCCCCGGATGCCGGCGGTGTGGAACGTGCACGAGCCTACGCCAAGCGCTTGGGCGCCGGTCTGGCCATTATCGACAAACGTCGTGATGCGCCCAACCAGGCCAAAGCAATGAACGTCATCGGCGATGTTGCTGGCAAGACAGCCATCGTTCTTGATGATATGATTGACACCGCTGGTACCATCGTAGCCGCAGCCGACGTGCTGAAAGAAAACGGCGCCAAGGACTGCATCGCCTGTGCGACCCACGCCGTACTCTCGGGTCCTGCTGTTGAGCGCCTCGAAAATTCTCAGTACTCACAGATTGTCGTTACCAACTCGATCCCGGTGAACGAGAAAGCTGCACAATGTTCCAAGCTCAAGTCGCTGTCCCTGGCCAGTATTCTGGGCAAAGCTATTCACAACATCCACACGGAATCGTCCGTGAGCGTGTTGTTCGTATAATTAGAAAAGTCACCCGCCAAGGCCAAGCGGCCAGACGGCAGGAAAATAGTCCAATCAGGAGAATACGAAATGTCTGAACAGGTCACCCTGAAAGTAGCCAAGCGTGATGAGAAGGGTAAAGGTCCCAACCGCCAGCTTCGAGCCGAGGGCATCGTCCCCGGTGTGTTCTACTCCAAGGAGTCGAACATCCCCGTCAAGATGGCGCTGCTGCCCCTGGAAAAAGCTTTCAGGAAGGTTGGCACCTCCCACCTGATGACCTTGGAAATCGAAGGCGAAGAGCCCGTTCCGGTCATCATCAAGGAGATGATTCGTCATCCTTATAAGAACCGCATCGATCACGTCGATTTCTACGGCGTTAACATGAAGAAGACCGTGCGCATCCAGGTCAAGATCGTTACCACCGGCAAGCCCGAAGGTATCGACAAGGGCGGTGTGCTGACCATCTTCCGTGATTCCATTGAAATCGAATGTCTGCCTTCCGACATCCCTCAGGAAATTTCCCTGGATGTCACGGCACTTGATGTGAACGATCACATCAACATTGAAGACATCGAGATGCCCAAGGGTGCCACCGCTATCTTCGACGAGAACTTCGCCGTTGTTGGTGTTGCCGCCAAGGCCGAAGAAGCCTCGGAAGATGGCGAAGAGGCTGCCGACGAGCCGGTCGCCGAAGAAACTACGGAATAATACCGTACGTCAATCGACTATGCCGAGGGCTCCGGAGGCGTCTCCGGGGCCCTCGTTTTTTGTCGGCTCAGGCCTGTACACCAGCACCTGGACCACACAGGCAAGACCGCAAGACGCTGTGCCATGAAAAATTACGCGATGCTCATCGCCGGGCTGGGAAATCCTGGTCCGGAGTACGAACTCACCAGACACAACTTCGGATTCCTGGTCATAGACCGACTAATCGAACGATCGGGGGGGCCTGATCGGTGTCCCAGAATCGAAGTGCGTGGTGATTGTTTGACCTGGGAATGCCAACCCGTGCGCAACAAGCCCAAGGTTCTGCTGGCCCAGCCGCAGACCTACATGAATCTTTCAGGTATAGCTGTGGGCAAGCTGGCAAATAAATTCGAACTACCTCCGGAACGAATCCTCGTCATCCATGACGATCTCGACCTGGAACTTGGACGAATGAAGCTCAAAAAAGGTGGGGGAGATGCCGGACATAATGGCATTAAATCCATCGTTGAGCACCTCGGTTCAGCTGCCTTCCTCCGACTAAGGCTTGGAGTGGGACGCCCCGAAGGGCGTGGCGGAACCAGAGATTACGTGCTGGACAACTTCGATTCTCAAGACACTGAAATTGTGAATGAAGTTCTGTCCAGTGCCATCAAGGGCATCAATGTGTTGCTACGAATGGGCTTGCAGCCCGCGGTACAGCACATCAACAGCTTCGACGCTAGGCCAAAGCTTGAAAAGCCCGATGAAACCTAGACTAAATGCTAAAATTGCGGTACGGTTCTTACCCGTATGTGCTTTTTTGCAAGGTGGTTGAAGAGTGTCCAAGGGTTTTAAGATCAACGAACTCGTCGTCTATCCCGCACAAGGTGTGGGCATGGTCGAGCGTATCGAGAATCAGGAAATCGGTGGTGCTACTGCCGAGTTTTACATTGTCAGGATTTTATCCAACAATGTAACTCTGATGGTGCCCGTATCCAACGCCACAAACGTTGGCTTACGTGCTGTTTGCTCCAAGAAAAAAGCAACTGCCATCATAGACTCTTTGAAGGATCGCTCCGACTTTACGGGCTATTCCGGTCAGAACTGGAACCGCCGTTATCGTGAGTATTCTGAAAAACTCAAAAGTGGCGAACTCTGTGATGTCGCCTATGTTCTCAAGGAATTGCTGCTCATTGGCAAAGACAAGGAATTGTCCTTTGGTGAGCATCGCTTGCTGGAGCAGGCCATGGGACTGCTGTCTCTGGAACTGGCGCATGCCATGGAAGTCGAG
The DNA here is from genome assembly GCF_003966735.1 of Desulfovibrio ferrophilus. Classification (NCBI taxonomy): domain Bacteria; kingdom Pseudomonadati; phylum Thermodesulfobacteriota; class Desulfovibrionia; order Desulfovibrionales; family Desulfovibrionaceae; genus Desulfovibrio; species Desulfovibrio ferrophilus. Next base: position 782,482 of record NZ_AP017378.1, on the reverse strand, counting down.
CAGGATGTCATCAGAACAGACATTGAAGCCTTGTTCGCAGATGTGATCAGACCCAAAGAAAATCAATAAATACCCCCTTGCCATTATTCGTGGCTTGCGCTAATGGATTTTTAACGCACCTACGAACCAATCCAGATATAGCAGCGAGCCACAAAAAGCTCTTGTAACAATCCCCATATTATAGATTACTAGAGTCTAAAGCCTTTTTAAAATTTGTTCTGATATTGCAGAACAATCATAACAATAGGCGCCTTAAAGACTCACCGCAATAAATTCGGCATTGTCGCCGTCCACAGATCATTTACAATTTCAACGCTAAAGACAGAGCACCTCGCATTACGCGTACGTTATTCGTACCGTATAGTCGGAGTGCATCTCAATGGAGCAGCATGGGCAATCCAAAACCGAAAAGCCAAGGGAAAAACCAGGATCCGGAGTCTGAGATGAATCAGTCCGAGCTAAAGATGAAGTCCATGAGTGATCTCATGGAACTCGCCAAAGAGTACAAGATCGAAAACCCCAGCGGCATGAAGAAGCAGGAATTGATTTTCGCCCTGCTTAAAGCGTGCGCTTCGCAAAATGGCAACATCTATGGCGAAGGTGTTCTCGAGATCCTCCCCGATGGATTCGGTTTTCTCCGCTCTCCAATGTACAGCTACACCCCTGGACCGGACGACATCTATGTCTCTCCTTCGCAGATTCGCCGCTTTGGCCTGCGTAAGGGTGACGTCATTACCGGCCAGATTCGCCCCCCCAAAGAGGGTGAGCGTTATTTCGCTCTGCTCCGGGTCAACGAGATTGGTTTCGAAAAACCGGAAGCCACCAAGCATCTGGTCCTGTTCGACAATCTGACTCCCATCTTCCCGGATGAACAGTTCAAGCTCGAAAACGGTGCCGAAGGATATTCCTCCCGAATCATCGATCTCATGGTACCCATCGGCAAGGGGCAGCGTTGTTTGATCGTCGCCCCGCCCCGCACCGGTAAAACCATCCTCCTTCAGACCATTGCGAACTCCATCAGCACCAACAACCCAGATGCCTACCTCATCGTGCTGCTCATTGACGAGCGCCCTGAGGAAGTCACGGATATGCAGCGTACGGTCAATGCCGAAGTGGTCAGCTCCACTTTTGACGAGCCTCCGCAGCGCCACGTACAGGTTGCAGAGATGGTCATGGAAAAAGCCAAACGACTTGTAGAGCGCAAGATGGATGTTGTTATCCTGCTGGATTCCATCACTCGCCTGGGCCGCGCCTTCAACGCCGTGACTCCATCTTCGGGACGCGTGCTGTCCGGTGGTCTGGATGCCAACGCCCTGCAGCGCCCCAAGCGCTTCTTCGGCGCAGCGCGCAACATCGAAGAAGGCGGCAGCCTGTCCATCATCGCCACCGCCTTGGTGGATACCGGCTCCCGCATGGACGATGTCATTTTCGAGGAGTTCAAAGGCACCGGCAACTGTGAAATCCAGTTGGAGCGCCATCTGGCTGAGAAACGTGTCTGGCCTGCCATCGACATCAACCGTTCCGGCACCCGTAAGGAAGATCTGCTTCTGGAACCCAACATCATGAACCGCATGTGGGTTCTTAGGCGGGTTCTAGCTCCAATGAATTCCATCGACTCCATGGAATTCCTGCTGGGCAAGATGAAGAATACCAAGAGCAACAAAGAATTCCTGGACATGATGAGCAAATAGGAACGTCTTTGCATCAAGCTTATTCAGGCCGATCCTCGCGGGGATCGGCCTTTTTTTATCAATAGTTCTTAAGATTGACTCCCTTGGCGTCACATAAGCTTTAGAGTAAGCTCCGTACCTACTGGACGGCTTCAAGACAGAGGCCTTCACCACCCCAGCAGGACAACCATATGATATCCCTCTCCCGCCGGCACGCGAAGTCACCGGCCATATTGATTCTGATCTTTGCCCTCACCCTCGGGCAGATCGCAGCACCCGCCCAGGCTCTGGCTGGTCTGTTCGGTGATTTCACCTTGAAGGATGAGAAAGAACTCGGGAAAAAATATTATACTCTGATCAAGGCCACCTACCCTATCGTTGAGGACCCGGAAATCGTCCGCTACATCAAGGATGTTGTTAACCGTGTGGCCGAGACACTGCCACCTCAGCCTTTCCCCGTCACAACCACGGTGGTGCGCAACAACGCCATCAACGCCTTTGCCACTCCGGGCGGCTACGTCTATGTCTTCACCGGCCTGATCACCGAATTCGAGAATGAAGCCGAACTGGCAGGAGTCATTGCCCACGAACTTGCCCATGTGACACAACGCCACGTAGCCAAGCGTATTGCCCAGCAGCAGGTCACTTCACTGGGTATGCTCGCGGGGGTTCTGGCCGGAATGCTTATCGGACAGGCCTCAGGAGGAGACAGTGGCCGTGCCGCCAGTCAGGCCCTGATCATCGGGTCAATGGCAGGAGCACAAAGCTCCATGCTTAATTACAGCCGCATCGACGAGCGCGAAGCTGACCAGGTGGGCATGAACTATCTGCTGGAAGCTGGCTATCCTCCCACGGGCATGATGGACGGCTTCAAGAAAATCAGACGCAAGCAATACCTGTCGGGCCGCAGCATCCCCGCCTATCTTTCCACCCACCCGGCAGTGGACGAACGCATCGGCTACCTCGAGGATCGCATTGCAGGCCTGTCTACAGACATCAAGGCTCGCACGGAAACCGAGAACCGCTTCCAACGCATCAAAACCCTTGCGCTGGCCCGCTATACCGATATCGACGGCGCGCTGAGCACGTTCAGGACCGGCACGGGGAATCCCGCTTTGGACTTCATGGGAACAGGCATTATCCTTTCCCGCCAAAACAACATTCCCGAGGCCGCACAAGCCTTTGATTCCGCCTTGCGATTGGCTCCCAATGATCCGCTGATTCTGCGCGAAACGGGACGTTTCCACTATCTTCAGGGCGATGTCTCAAAAGCGGCCAGCTATCTGACCAAGGCCATGCTGCTCAACTCCGACGATCTCATGGCCTTGTTCTTCATGGCCCGCCTGCAGGCGGACAAAGGTGAGATTAACCGCGCGGTGGGCTATTACAATCGTATTCTGGAAACCTTACCCGAGGACCCTGAAGTACACTTCTATCTGGGCCGAACCATGGGCCGCTCCGGCAATGATTTCGATGGGCATCTGCATCTGGCCTATTGGGGCATCTACAGTCTGAACAAGAAAAAAGCCATTTTCCACAAGGAAAAAGTACAGGCCCTGGCCGAAACCGAAGAACAGAAAGCTGCATTTGAAACCTTGACCAAAATCTTCGACGAACGGGATGAGTTCTGGAAGGAAATGGGAAAGGGTAAGAAGAAATGAACGCACCTCGGGGAGTCTGGCAATTCGGCAACGGACGACTCTCCGTCCGCCAGGGCGACATTACGCACTCCACGGCCCAGGCCATCGTCAACGCCGCCAATCCGCAGCTTGCAGGAGGTGGGGGCGTGGATGGAGCCATCCATAAGGCCGCTGGCCCGGCATTGCTAACCGCAGGCAGGCTCTGGGTCCAGGACAATGGCCTCCTGCCCACGGGCCGGGCCATCATCACCCCCGGGTTCAACCTCCAGGCCAAGTGGGTCATCCATACCGTTGGCCCCATCTGGCACGGCGGCAATCAAAACGAAGAGGAACTCCTTGCATCGGCCTATGCCGAAAGCATGCGTCTGGCCCGGGAAAACAATATCGACTGTGTCGATTTCCCTGCCATTTCCTGCGGAGCCTATGGATTTCCCCTTGAACGAGCCATGCCTATCGCCCTGAAAACCCTCGCACAAAGTTTAAGCAAGGGGGTGGTCAAGGCGGTTTCCATGGTTATATTCTCCCCCAACGCCGCGGCTCACTGGGCCGAAACGGCAACTGAACTCTTCGGGACTCCGGTCTAAAACCGATCCCGCCCAACCCAATAGACTGACTGGAGGCCTCATGGAACTGCGCGGAACCACTATCCTCGCCGTTAAGGATGCCAATGGCATCGCCGTGGCAGGTGACGGCCAAGTGACCTTTGGCCAAAGCGTGGCCCTCAAACACGGTGCCCGCAAGGTTCGCCGGCTCTATCATGACAAGATTCTGGCCGGTTTTGCCGGAGCCACCGCTGATGCCTTTACCCTGTTTGAACGCTTCGAGGCCAAGCTGGAGGAATTCGGCGGCAACCTCACCCGCGCCAGTGTTGAACTGGCCAAGGAATGGCGCATGGATAAGTATCTGCGCCGCCTGGAGGCCATGCTCGTCGTAGCTGACGCCGAAACCATCCTCATTCTGACCGGTACCGGCGACGTTATCGAGCCTGACGACGGAGTCGTTGGCATCGGCTCCGGCGGAGCCTACGCTCTGGCCGCTGCTCGTGCCCTGAAACGCGAAACCGACCTGCCTGCAGCCGTAATTGCCACCAAGGCCATGGCCATCGCCGCCGAGCTGTGCGTGTACACCAATAATTCCGTCACCTTGGAAACCATCGAGATAGAGGCCTAGCGCCCGTCTCTTCACAGATAAGGAGCCCCCGTGCAGCCACTGACCCCACGTGAAATCGTCTCCGAGTTGGATAAATTCATCATCGGCCAGAACGACGCCAAACGCATGGTCGCCATCGCCATGCGCAACCGCTGGCGGCGCCAGCAGGTTCCACCCGAACTGCGCGATGAAATAGCCCCCAAGAACATCATCATGATCGGCACCACCGGTGTGGGCAAGACCGAAATCGCCCGCCGATTGGCGCGGCTCTCCGGCTCTCCGTTCTTCAAGGTCGAGGCCTCCAAGTTCACCGAGGTGGGCTATGTTGGACGCGATGTGGAATCCATGATCCGCGACCTGATGGAAATCGGCGTAAACATGGTCCGCAACGAAGAGCTGGAAAAGGTCCAGGTCAAGGCGGAACGGCATGCCGAGGAACGATTGCTGGACCTGCTCTACCCAACCCCGCCCCAGAGCCAGGGCACAGTCATTGCCTCCGGTACCCAGCCGGGCAGCGCCCAGCCTGCGGAAAGCAGTTCCTCCACTCGTGAGAAACTGCGCAAATTGTGGCGTGAAGGCAAAATGGATGACCGCATCGTAGAGCTTGAAGTCTCCGAGCAGAGTGGCACCCAGATCGGCGTCATGGCCATGCCCGGTATGGAAAACATGGAGATGCAGGTCCGGGACATGATGGGCCAGCTATTCCCCAAACAGAGCAAACCACGCAAGATGAACGTGCGTGAGGCCTACGAAATTCTCATTCAGCAGGAATCCGAACGCCTCGTTGACATGGACAAGGTCACAGAGACCGCAAAGGAGCGCGTTGAGCAAAGCGGCATCGTCTTCCTAGACGAAATAGACAAGGTCTGCTCTTCCACCGCCAGCCGAGGCGCAGGCACAGCAGACGTCTCACGCGAAGGCGTACAGCGCGACCTGCTACCCATTGTGGAAGGCAGCGTGGTCAACACCAAGTACGGCATGGTCAACACGGATCACATCCTGTTCATTGCCGCGGGCGCCTTCCACCTGTCCAAGCCTTCTGACCTGATCCCCGAACTTCAGGGCCGCTTCCCGCTGCGGGTCGAGCTGGATTCCCTGAACAAGGAAGAGTTCTATCGCATCCTGACCGAACCGCAGAACGCTTTGACAGTACAGTACAGGGCCCTGCTCGCCACCGAAGGGGTCACGTTGACCTTCGAGGACGAAGCTCTGCAGGAAGTGGCTGCCTTTGCCCAGAAGATCAACGAGGAAACTGAAAATATCGGGGCGCGACGCCTGTACACCATCCTCGAGAAGATTCTCTCTGATCTGTCCTTCGAGGCCCCGGACAAGAGCGGCCAGCAGGTCGTGGTGGACCAGGAATATGTGACCAAGCATCTGGAAGACGTGACCAAGGATCGGGACTTGTCGCGCTACATTTTGTAACAGGTCGTCATCTGGGGCGGAGCGTGGGATTGCTTCCACCCCGGTTTTGGTGCAAAAGCAACAAACGATTATCGAGCCAAAACATCCTGCATCAGTCCATTGAACAAAGGACCGCATCGTGAAGAAAGAAAGCAAAATCGCAAAACTCCTGCTGGAGTCCCTGCCTTATCTGCGCAAATTCTACGGGCAGACCATCGTCATCAAATACGGCGGACACGCCATGAAGGACGAGGAGCTGAAGCAGGCCTTCGCCAAGTGTGTCATCCTGCTGAAATACATTGGGGTCAACCCCGTCATCGTCCATGGCGGCGGTCCCCAGATCGGTCAGATGCTGGAAGCACTGAACATCAACTGCCAGTTCCGCGAAGGACTGCGAGTAACCGACGCAGCCACCATGGATGTGGTCGAAATGGTGCTTGCGGGCAAGGTCAACAAACAGATCGTCAACCTGCTTAATCAGAACGGTGGCAAAGCCGTTGGCCTGTCCGGGAAGGATGGTCAGACCATCCGCGCCCACAGGTTGGAGATGGCCATTCAGCCCGATGACCCGTCCATCGCTCCGGAGATCATCGATCTGGGCCAGGTTGGCGAGGTCACTGAAATCGACCCTGCCCTGATTCGGACTCTGGAAGCCAAAGGATTCATCCCGGTCATCGCTCCCGTGGGCGTGGATGACGAAGGCAACACCTACAATATCAACGCCGACTCCGTGGCTGCAGCCGTGGCTGGTGCGCTGGAAGCGCGCCGCCTGATCCTGCTGACCGACGTTGAGGGTGTTCTGGACAGCAATGGCGGACTGATCTCCTCCATGACTGCTCGTACAGCTGCCCAGGCCATTGAGGACGGCACCGCCAAGGGCGGCATGATCCCCAAACTCAAATGCTGCCTCGAAGCCCTGGATGCAGGCGTGGAAAAGGCTCAGATCATCGACGGCCGACTGGAGAACTCCATTCTGCTGGAGATGTTCACGGTCCAGGGCGTGGGAACGCAGATCGTCAAGGACTAGTCATTGAAGTGATGAGCATCTTTGGACATAAATTGATTTTCCAAAGAGTTCGGAATTACCAATAACAAAGCGGCGCACAGGACAATATCCTGCGCGCCGCTTTCATTTCAATTCCAGCCGAATCAGTTGGTGAGGACCACTTCCTCGCGCTCATCTCGCTCGGAAAGATACACATCCACGTGTTCACCGCGACGGGTATCAATGGTCTTGCCGACATAGTCGGCGGCAACGGGTAACTCGCGGTGCCCGCGGTCCACCAGCACCAGCAGTTCCACCCGATTGGGACGCCCGAAATCCAAAATGGCCTCCAGCGCCGCACGTGTCGTGCGCCCGGTGAACAGGACATCGTCCACAAGCACGATATCCTTGCCATCGATGTCAAAAAAGATTTCGGTCTTGTTGATCTGCGGTTGCACCTCCAGAGAGGTCCAATCATCCCGATACAGATTGATATCCAGCTGGCCTCCAGGAATTTCGCGTTGTGCGCGCTTTTCCAGAGCAACCTTCAACCGTGCAGCGAGGTCAACACCCCGTCGCTGAATCCCGAGAATGGCAACAGACTCGCAGTTGCCGTGACGTTCAACAATTTCCATTGCAAGCCGATCCATGGTGCGGGAGATCTCCTCCGCAGTCATCAGTACCTTGCTCTCGCTCATCTTCGCGTCTCTCCATGGTTATGGCGAACAGCCCCCTCAGGGGCGCGAAATATCGAATGATCCAACGATACGTAATCCCGGCACGCATTGCAATATATGTCACCAATGTATGATATAGATATTCTCGATGCTAAACTAAATAATAATCAATACTATTGACAGCAACGAAACCCAGCATTACTTGACTCATTCACATCACAATTCCATCGGAGGAAATCATGCTGGAAGTGACCGATAAAGCTCGCGAGGAGCTTTTGTCCTACTTCAAGGACAAAGAGCTCTCCCCCATCCGGGTGTATCTCGCGCCGGGCGGCTGAGCAGGCCCACGACTGTCATTGGCTCTGGATGAGCCTAAGGATACCGACGAAGTCTTCGAATTTGATGGTGACATCAAGTTCGTCATGGAAAAAGAACTTCTTGAAGCTGCGAAGCCCGTGAAAGTAGACATTACCTACACTGGTTTCTCCGTGGACTCCAACCTCCAGCTTGGCGGCGGCGGTTGTGGATCCGGTAGTTGTGGCACCGACTCCAGTGGTGGCTGCGGCTCCGCTGGCAGCTGCTGCAGCTAGCACGCCTTTCGACTCTGTCGAATCGCCGGCGTCTCTTCGGAGGCGCCGGTTTTTTTATACCCGCACAAAATACCCGACTAAAAAGCTTTTCCTGATGCAGGCCATTGACAACATCAATGAGAGATTTACACTGATGCCTGAGACAAACATAAGGAGGCATTCATGATTCAAGTTTCAGACGCCGCCAAAGGCGAATTGGTTAAGTATTTCGAAGACCACGATAACGCTCCAGTGCGTGTATATCTTGCCCCGGGCGGATGCTCAGGACCACGACTTTCCCTGGCGCTGGACGAGAAGCGTGACAATGATGTGAGCCTGGAACTGGGCGACGACATCCAATTCGTCATCAACAAGGACCTGCTCGACGAAGCCAAGCCCGTGAAGGTGGACCTGACTTACACAGGATTCATTGTAGAGTCGGAGATGGAGCTTGGCGGCGGAGGCTGCGGTTCCGGTTGTGGATCCGGCGGTTGCGGTTCCAGCGATGGCGGCGGCTGCGGCTGCGGCTGATTCAACGAGTCTTTTTCCCCCTCTCCAAACAGAAAGGGCGGTCCACCCACGGACCGCCCTTTTGTATCAAAAATTCTAGCAACCTGGTCTATTCAAACAGACGCTTATCCAGCAGAGCAGGAGCTTCCTTAGCCAGATCTTCGCCAGCACCAAGCACTGTCAGCACTGGGCGCAGCTTGCACTTGGCCTGAAAAGCCTGAGCGAATGCATCCTCATCCAATGCCCCGCTCAACTTCAGCTTCAATTCCAATCGATCCTGTCCTCGGGGGTTGGTGACCAGAACCTGCCACCGTTCGATCTGTTCAAACAAGGCCACAACCTCCGCCACCTGTGCAGGGTAAATGAACTGTCCCTTGACCTTGGCAGTGTCATCCACACGCCCGACAATGGCCCCCAGACGCAGGCTAGTCCTCCCACAGTCGCAGGGTTCATCCACAAAGTACGACAAATCACCCGTGGCAAATCGAACCAGAGGATACTGAGTCGAGAACGGCGTTACCACCACTTCCCCCGTCTCACCCATGGGCAAAGGCTCATGGGTCTGGGGATCACAAATCTCGACATGACAACGATTGGAAACGTGCATGCCACCAAGGGCAGGACATTCATAGGCAATGCAGCCCAAATCAGCCGTACCGTAGCCCTGACGAATGAGCATCCCAAAATCATGTTCCAGGCCGGAGCGCAAGGATGAGGACAGCCGTTCAGCCGCCACAAAGGCCACTTCCAGCTGGAAATCCCGCTTGAGATCCAGACCTTTGGACACGGCCTTATCAGCGATAATACGCAGGTAACTGGCCATGCCCACAAAACCGGTCACCGGCAGTTCTGTCAAGAGCTCCAACTGTTTTTCCGTGTTACCCGGACCAGCAGGGATAACAGCACAACCAATTTCCCGGAGTGGTTCTTCCAGCATCAAACCAGCCGGAGTCAGATGATAGGAAAAGGTCATCTGCACGACATCGCGTTTGCGGAACCCGGCGGCATGAAAAGCCTCGGCCCAGCCCCAATAATCCGGCCCTTGCCCTTCCGGGTCAAAGATCGGTCCGGGAGACTGATAGATACGGCGCAAATCGCCCAACTCACAGGCCAGCAGCCCTCCCATGCGAGGTCCATGACTCTGCATCTCAATGAGTTCCTTCTTGCGCAGCACGGGCACACGTGCCCAATCCGCCAGGGAGCCAATATCCGACAAGGTCAATCCGGCCCCGTCCAGGCGAGTCACGAACTCACCACCATTGTCCCAGGCCACCTCAATGACCTGTTCAAGACGATTCCATGTACGTTCGGCCCGCTCACCTGGACTCATGGTTTCCAGATCGTGATATACGCCACTCATGCGCTCAGCCAGAGTCATGCCGTACTCCTTGTCGAATGAGAAAATAAAAGGGGTTGAACTCTTTATAACAAATTGAATGCGCAGCGGAAAGGGCCGATCCCTTTTACCTCAAAAGCCGAATCAGCCCATCTCATTCGCATCAATTCAAATGTTGCTCGTCAACGTCGCACGGCCTTTCCATGCGGGTCAGTCTCCGGTGAATCGATTTATATTCTGCGGTGGCGGCGTTGTCTCAGAACATTGAAATTCGACGCGTAATCTTCTGTTCGCGAGAATTTGAATATTGTGCAGCAGCCCCCTCTCTGGTTAAAATGTTTTGGAACAACGAAGACTAGGCGCGAGGTGAGATCAAGACCGAAGTGTACTTAGAGGTACATGAGGGTTTGATCTCTCCAAAGCAACAACGCCTTCGTCGATTCAAAAACGTTTTAACCCAGCCAACGCTTGCGGCGTCGGTAGTGTTTCACATCACGGAAACTGCGCTTCTCGCCACCATGGCCCATGCCCAGATAAAATTCCTGTACGTCGGGGTTGTTCAACAGGTCTTCGGACTTGCCGTCCATGACGATGCGCCCGTTCTCCATGATATAGGCCATTTCAGCGATACCCAGTGCCGCCCGAGCATTCTGCTCGACCAGAAGGACCGTGACGCCCTCTTCGGCATTGATGCGCCTGACGATGCCGAAGATCTCCTCCACCAGCAACGGGGCCAGCCCCAGGGAGGGTTCATCCAGCAGGAGCAACCGCGGCTTGGCCATCAGCGCCCGGCCAATGGCCAGCATCTGCTGCTCACCGCCGGACATATAGCCGGCAACCTGCTTACGGCGCTCCTTGAGACGTGGGAAATATTCGTACACACGTTCCACCCCGGCTGCGTATTCGCCTCTGGGGCGCGTATAAGCACCGCAGCGAAGGTTCTCTTCCACGGTCAGATCCTCGAAAATGCGACGACCCTCCATGACCTGGAAAATCCCCTCGCGCACGACCTTTTCCGGGGCCCATTTATTGATGGGTGTTCCGTCATAGACCACAGCACCATCAGTGACTTCCCCATCTTCGCTTTCCAGCAGACCGGAAATAGCCTTCAGGGTGGTCGATTTCCCTGCACCGTTGGCACCGAGAAGCGCGGTGATCTTGCCTTCCTCGGCAGCCAGGGACAGCCCCTTCAACACGAGCACGACGTCGTTGTAGACGACCTCGACATTCTCGACTTGCAACAATTCCACGTGTGTTCTCCGGGTTGCGGGGCGACCCTTGGCCGCCCCGCTCAGAAGGTTCTTAGTGACCGAGCCACTCGGCCTTGCGTTCCAGGGTCGGGGAAGCGGTCTTGACCAGCTTGCCACCCTCGATCGTGTAGATATTCACACTCATGTTCGGGCGATGGTCATCAGCAAAGTAGCTGATGGCAGGAGTCAGGCCCATGGGATCAAAGTCGCGCAGGGTCTCGGCTGCTTCCTTGATCCCCTTGCCGTTCAAGTTACCGGCAGCGTCTGCAATCTTGATGGCCTCAGCCATGACCAGAGTGGAAGCAAATCCACGCAGATAATGCGACATCACGGCCTGACCACCGGTCCGCTCACGGATCAGAGCGGCACCGGGCACGTCATCGTTGTAAACGGCAGCCGCCTGCAGGCCGACCTGCCCCTTGGCAGCTTCACCTGCGAGGTCAATCAGACTCTCGTCATTACCCCAGAGGTTGATCAGGAAGGTGGTGGTCATGGACAGCTTCTTGGCGTCCTTCAGAATAACGGAAGTGGAAGGAGTCGTCCCACCAATCCAGCAAAAGTCCGGAGCCTTCTTCTGCAGAGCCAACAGCTGGGTGGTGGCATCCATGGCCTTCAGGCTGACATTCTCTTCGCCCACAATTTCAAAACCGATCTCAGCTGCGTATTCCTTGCCACCCTTGATGGGGGACAAGCCATAGGGATGATCAGGATAAATGAAGGCCAATTTGGGCGCACGCGCCTCCTTCCAGTTTTCCTTCAGATACTTCAAGCCAGCGCGCATTTGGGTGGTGTAGTCTGCGGCCACAAAAAAATTGTATGGAGCAACCTTGGGATCGGTCAGGTGCGCCGAGTAGGACGCGGACCATGTCGGCATCTTGTCGCGGGCCACGAACTTGGTCAGCGCTTCGGTGTCTGCAGTGCCCCAGCCCTGCAAAGCGACCATGCCCTGGCTTTTGAAGCGCTTGTAGGCAGCCAGTGCCTGCTGCACATTGTAGGCGTAGTCCACCTGCAGCAACTTGACCTGCTTGCCATTGATGCCCCCATTGTCATTCAGGTACTGAGCGCAGGCCTTGATGCCTTCGGCATAAGGCTGACCAACGGCCGAAGTGGGGCCCGACAGGTCGGACAGCACACCGATCTTGATCTCGGCTGCCGATGCAGACACGGCGGCGACCATGAATGCCATGGCCATGATGATGGTGATGATGCGTTTCATTTCATTCCTCCCTCTGGTTATCAAAACATTGATTGCCCCGGTGCAAACGCCCCAGGCTCTCCCGGCCTAATGGGCGAAGGGATACAGCTTCCAATATGCCTTCACGAGCCGCCAACGGTGTGCAAGACCTTCAGGCTCGAAAATCAGGAACAGAACCAGAACCAGGCCGAAGATGCCTTCCTTCATGGCAAGCAGGTAGGTGCTCACATCAGGGAAGATGTCACCCAGCGCGCTGGCGGTGATATTCAGGAACTCCGGCAGCAACGTAATGAATATCGCCCCGAAGATGGCCCCCTGCACACTGCCCATGCCACCGATGATGATCATGGCCAGATAGCTGATGGACAGCCCGATATTGAACTGCTCGGGCGTGATGTACATGGTATAGTAGGCCCACAGGCCACCGGAAACGCCAGCCAGAAAAGAACTGACGCCAAAGGCCTGGAGTTTCGTGGTGAAGAGGTTCACGCCCACGATCTCCGCGGACAGATAATAGTCTCGGATGGCGACGAATGCCCTGCCCTGGCGGGTGCGTACCATGTTGCTCACGGCCAGCACCGCGACCACGGCTACGGCCAGCGTGAGATAGAACATCTTCTCGTCGGTATCGAAGATGAATCCGAATATTTCTGGTGAATCCACGGCCACACCGGATGAACCGCCAGTGGCAGACTCCCAGTGCAGGAACACGTATTCCAGGATCAACTGGGCAGCCAGGGTGGCAATGGCCAGGTAGATGCCCTTCAGACGTAATGACGGAATACCGAAGATCATGCCCACAACCGCAGCCACGGCCCCACCAAGGGGCAATGCCAGCAGGAAGGGCACCCCCAGAGCGGTGAACTTGGCCGTAGCATAGGCACCAACGCCGATGAACGCGCCATGGCCCAAAGATATCTGACCACAGTAACCAGTCAGCAAGTTCAATGAAACCGCGCCAATGACCGCAATATTCACCAGGTTCAGCACCGAGACCATATAGGAATCAAGCATGTATGGAGCGCCCAGCAGAACCACCATGAACAGCCCAAGGCTCCATTTCTGGAAAGCGCTGGGCAACAGCTGGGCCTCGCCACGGTACGTCTCAAAAAACAGTCCGCATTTACCGTTGCTCATGCCCTAGACCCTCTCGATCTCTTCGGTTCCGAACAAGCCATAAGGCCTGATCATCAGAATCAGCACCAGGATGACAAAGGCCGCGACTTCGCGGAAACCGCCGAGCCCGAGGATATCCTTGGCCAGACCGTCGCCGATATTCTCCAGCACACCAATAATCAGTCCACCCAAAGCAGCACCAAGCAGGCTATCCAGTCCACCCAGAATCACCGCCGGGAAGACCTTGAGTCCAAGGTGTCCGAGCTGCGAATTGATGCCATTGATATTACCCAGAATCACACCACCGATGCTCGAGACCACAGCCGCGATACACCAAGACAGGGCAAAAATATTCTTGATGCCAATGCCCATGCTCTGAGCGGCCTGCTGGTCCTGCGCCGTTGCACGCATGGCAATGCCCACCGACGAGTATTTGAAGAAGGCCGAGAAAATGGCGAACAGCACAACCGAAAGCACAAAGGCGGCGATATATACAGGAGAAATGGGCAGCCCGGCGATAAACACCGGCTCCTGCGGCAGCACAGGCGGATACGCCCGCAGCTGCGTTCCCCAGAACATCTGAACCAGAGCTTTCAACACGCTGGACAGCCCCACGGTGACCATAATCACGCTGATAATGGGTTCGCCAATGAGCGGCCTCAGGATCATGCGCTCGATGGCCATTCCCAGAATAACCGAAAAACCAAGCGTCATGACAAACGCCAGCAGAAATGGAATCTGAAACTGAACGGTCAGCGAAAAACACATGTACGCGCCGACCATGACCAATTCACCCTGGGCAAAGTTCACGACCTTGGTGGCCTTGTAGATGATCACGAATCCCAGAGCCACAAGGCTGTAGATACTGCCCACAACCAACCCGTTGATGATCAACTGAAGATAATATTCCATGATCAGTCCCTACTCGACGTCTCGAAGTTGCATGGTTCCGCACATCTCCCGGGTCCGGCCGTCCTGGTATTGGATACAGGCCGTAAGCTCCACACTGGTCTTGCCCGAATACAGTCCCTCGATGACCTCGCCGTAACGCTCGGATACAACAGCGCGGCGCACCTTTCTGGTTCGGGTCAACTCGCCATCGTCGGCATCCAGTTCCTTGAACAACAGCACAAATCGACTGATCTGTGTTTCGGAGGGCAACGTGGAATTGATCTGCTGCACCTCACGAGCCACAAGGTCATAGACCTGTTCCTTGGCGGACAGATCCTGATAGGTGGTGTAGGTAATCAGCTGGGATTCAGCCCAACGCCCAGCGATCTCCGCATCCAGACAGATGATGGCGGCAATGGCCTCGCGCTTCTCTCCAAGGACCACGGCTTCCTTGACGTAGGGCGAAAACTTGAGCTTGTTCTCCATAAACTGCGGGGAAAAACGGGTGCCGTCATTCAGGTGCATTACGTCTTTCAGGCGATCGATGACCACCAACTGGCCGTTGTCCTTGAAATATCCAGCATCGCCCGAAAGCAGCCAACCGTCCTCGATGGTCTCGGCAGTGGCTTCCTCATTTTTGTAGTAGCCAAGGAACACCGCCGGGCTCTTGGAAAGAATCTCACCCAGTTCACTGATTTTGATCTCGGTCTCGGGGATGGGTTCACCCACCGTGTCAAAATCAATGGCCCCATTGCGATGGATGCAGGAGATGCCCGCGATCTCGGTCTGGCCGTAAATCTGTTTCAGATTCACACCCAAGGCGTGAAAGAAACGGAAGGTGTCCGGTCCAAGAGCCGCACCACCGGTCGAAGCACTGCGCAAATTGGAAAACCCAAGCCGATCGCGCAGAGCACGGAACAGCAACCAGTCCGCAATGCGATGCTTCACGCGCTCCACAAGGCTCGGTGTCTCACCCGCCAGGATGCGATCAGCCCACTTTGTGCCCCAGGGCAACAGCAGGTTGTACAGCCCACGCTTGAGCGAGGTGGTTTCCATGATCTTGACCTGAACCTTGGCTGCCATGTTCTCCCAGACTCGTGGAGGGCTGAAGATCAGGTTCGGCCCTATTTCGCGAATGTTTTCCTGCACGGTATCGGGTTCCTCGGGGAAGTTCACGGTGAACCCAAACAGCAGGGCTGAGGCTACTGCCATCATCTGCTCGCCCATCCAGGCCAGAGGAAGGAAGGACACAAACTCGTCAGAGACGTGTTTAGGATCAGCCGCACCAAGGTTCGCAGCCATGGACAACATATTGCGATGGCTCATCATGGCCAGCTTGGGGCGACCCGTTGTGCCCGATGTCGTGGCAATGAGGCAGGGATCATCAGGTGACAAATCATCTGCCCAGGCCTCGAAACGCGAGGCTTTATCCTTACCTATGGCGCGGATATCCTCGAAGGAGTGCAGACCCTGTTCGTCGTAGCTCGATAACCCTTTGGGGTCGTGGTAGACGATGTATTTCAGATCCGCCAAATCTGGACGCAGGGTCAGGATTTTATCCACCTGTTCCTGATCCTCTGCGATAACCATTTTTGCTTCCGCAAGTTCAAAAATATAGCCGACCTCATCAGGCGTTGCATCCTGATACAGGCCCAGGGCCATGCCCCCCAAGGCTTGGATACCCAACTCGGCCCACAACCATTCAGGCCGGTTGTCGCCAATGAGAATGACAATATCGCCCCGACCAAAGCCGAGGGTCTTCAACCCACCCGCGAATTCGCTCGCGGCCTGAAGGTATTCGTTCCAACTAAAGGGCTGCCAAACGCCCCACTCCTTTTCGCGCAGGGCCACACTGTCGCCCTGACGGCGAGCCTGCTCAACCAGCAACTTGGGCAGCGTGGTATCGTGTACTTGACTCATCACGCCTCCCTAGCGTCCTGCATAGGCCGCGTCACTACCCAAATAGGCAGCAACCACGTCCGGGTTGTTCTTCACTTCATCGGGACTGCCCGAAGCCAGCACCTGACCGAAGTCCAAGACCACCACATGATCGGAAAGGTCCATGACCACACCCATGTCGTGTTCCACCAGGAGTACGGTCACGCCCCACTCCTCATTAATATCCAGAATGTAGCGAGCCATGTCCTCGGTTTCCTCAAGGTTCATACCCGCCATGGGTTCATCCAGCAGGATGAGCCGGGGTTCGGCAGCCAGGGCCCGCCCAAGCTCGACACGCTTCTGCACGCCATAGGGCAGACGCCCAGCGGCCTGATGACGATAGGGAGACAGTCCCAGGAAATCGATGATGTCCTCCACCCGGCGGCGATGGGCATCCTCGGACCTGCGAGCCTTTCCAAAATAGAACATCGATGCCAGCAGTCCATAATCCAGACGGCTGTGACGCCCGACCATCATGTTGTCCAACACAGACAACCCACGGAACAGAGCAATGTTCTGGAATGTACGAGACAGGCCATCATGGGTTCGCTGATGAGCCTTCTTGCCCAGCAGCGGGGCATCGTTCAAGCTGATGCCGCCCTCGTCGGGGGTATAGCGACCGCTGATGCAATTCAGCATGCTGGTCTTGCCCGCGCCGTTGGGACCGATCAGCGAGGCGATCTGCCCCTCCCCGACCTGAAAGCTGACATTCAACAGGGCGGCAATGCCCTTGAACGTCAAGGTGATGTTATCTACGGAAAGCAAGGTGTTCATTTCCAATTCTCTTTGAATGTATCAGGACCGACCAGCTTGTAGCCGCGATCACTCAGTTCCTTGGCAATGGGGGTAGGATCATCGGCTTGCACTCGGAAGACAACAATGCGGGTGCCGTTATGAAAGAACGTTCCTGTCGAAATGATGGAGATGCCCATCTCCATAATAATGCCCGACACCTCATGGATGACGCCGGTGCGATCCTCCACCTCAAAGACGATGCGCGATCCCCCCTGCCTGAGCCCCATTTCCTCAACCAGAACATCAAGCATGACGTTGCGATTGATAAAGCCCAGCAGATTGTTCTTCACGTCTACCACCGCCAATCCGGCAATGTTCTTGGTGAACATGATCTCTGCGGCTTCCTCGATCTCGGTTTCGGGAGAGACGGTGGTCAGGTCCGTATGCATGATCTTGCCGATCTTGAGCTTGGAGAGCAGATAGTTCAATTCATGGCGTTCAAGGGTGGTCGCATCCGAAGGCAAGGCCTTGCGCACATCTTCCTTGCGGACATAACCGGCAAGCTTATCTCCATCCTTGACCAGCAGCATCCACAACTGCTCATTCTCCATGATCCTGTCGGCATCGCTGACCAGGGTTTCGGAAGTAATGGTCACGAAATCCGTTAGCATCTTCAGACCGACGTACATAGTGCGTCTCCTTTACCGAAATAGCATTCGGTTCGTATAGTGAAGCGGGGGTTTTCGAGAGAAGTGTGCCTTACAATGAAGACAATGGCATTTGCCGTACGTTTTCCGTGAACGGGCGAAGTGCCCCCGTGACCGGGGAACCCGTCCTCATAGAGAGGAATTTATAGTAGTCGTAGCTGTACGGCAAACATAATAGATATGACGAGTTAGTCGTTCACACCTGTTTAACATCATAATCGATCGCGTCGTCAAGACTTTTACGTGATATATCAGAATTTGCGCCTTTTCGCCCTCTCGCGGATTGCCTCTTGGCATTCTTCGCCACGAAGTATACAACATCCACCGACCCAAGAGACCCAACGGATTCACCCATCTTTGCCCAGGAGAGAGACCGCCCCATGCACGAGATGTCCATTGCACAAGGCCTGATCGCCATCATGAAGGAAGAGATGGAAAAACACGGGGTCACCAAACTGCACAGCGTACGTGTGGCCTACGGTGAATTAGCCGCTCTGGTGCCTGAAGCCCTGACGTTTGCCTTCGAAGCCTGCACCCTGGGCACAGACATGGAAGGCGCCACTCTGGAGATGATTCCCATCCCGGTGGTCCTCAAGTGCTCTGATTGCGGCGAACAGTTTTCGCCAGACAGGTCGGATCTGTTCATGCCCTGCCCAAAGTGCGGAGAAGGCCTTGGACACGAAGTCCTGCAAGGCAAGGAACTCTACCTCGACAACATGGAAGCGGAATAGCGTTTCGGTCTGGGAGCATTGCCAAATCCCAACCAGACAGTTACGTTTTGCCCCAAGACTGAACCTGACAAGGAGAACCCCATGGAAATCCCCGTCGTCCGTAATATTCTGGAAGCCAACGATCGCATCTCCAACCAGCTGCGCAAGATCTTCAAAGCCAACAAAATCCTGGTCCTGAACCTCATCAGCTCACCCGGATCGGGCAAGACCTCCACCCTGGAGCGTACCCTGACCGACCTGCGTGATGAGATGAAAATGGCCGTTATCGAAGGCGATCTGCTCACCGACAACGATGCCCGCCGCGTAGCTGCCACCGGTGCCCAAGCCGTGCAGATCAATACAGACGGCGCCTGCCATCTGGACAGTTCCATGGTGCTCGAAGCCCTGGATTCCATCGACATCGAGGGCCTGGACATCCTGTTCGTGGAAAACGTCGGCAACCTGGTTTGCCCCGCCGAATTCGAAGTCGGAGAGGACTACAAGATTTCACTGCTGTCCGTCACCGAGGGTGACGACAAGCCGGAGAAATACCCCCTGCTGTTCGCCGAATCCCAGGTCATGCTTCTGAACAAGACCGACCTGCTGCCCTACGTGGACTTCAGCATGGAGCAGGCCTCCAAGTTCGCCAGGGCCTTGAACAAGGACATCAATATCTTCCCCATCTCCTGCAAAACCAGCGAAGGCCTGGACGCCTGGTACGAATGGCTGCGCGTCAAGACCAAGGAAAAGAAAGAAGCCTAGCTGGAGGGTAGCATGGCGATTCCGGACCAACTCCCCTGCGAGGCCATCCTCGAGAGCATCGCCGACGGTGTCTTCACCGTCGACCTGGACTGGAACGTCACGTCCTTCAACCAAGCCGCCACCCGTATTACGGGTGTTTCCCGCGACGAGGCTCTAGGTCAGAAATGCTGGGAAGTTTTTCATTCCAGCCTTTGTGACGGAGCCTGCGCCTTGCGAGCCTGCATGGACGGAGCACCGCCCATTGGATGCAAATCCATATTCATCGTCCGACCAGACGGTGAAAAGGTGCCCGTTTCCATCTCGGCAGCGGCCCTGCACGACGCCCAAGGCAACCTCATCGGCGGTGTGGAAACATTTCGCGACCTGTCCGAACTCCATCGCCTACGCCGCGAGGTGGAACGCTCACACACCTTTGAGGACATCGTTGGCAAGAGCCCGGCCCTGGACAAGATCTTCGGTATTCTGCCCCAAGTTGCACGCTCCAATGCCACCGCCCTGATTCTGGGCGAATCGGGCACAGGCAAGGAGCTCTTTGCCCGCGCCCTGCACAACCTCTCCGAACGCGCCAAAGGCCCTTTCATCACCGTCAATTGTGGCGCACTGCCCGAGACCCTGCTGGAATCCGAGCTCTTCGGATACAAGGCAGGAGCCTTCACCGACGCAAAGCGCGACAAGCCAGGGCGCTTTCACCAAGCCAAAGGCGGCACCATCTTTCTGGACGAGATTGGTGACATGCCCATGTCCCTACAGGTCAAGCTGCTACGCGTGCTTCAGGACAAGACCTACGAGCCCTTGGGGTCGGTCCGCAGTGAGACCACCGACGCCAGGGTCGTTGCCGCCACCAACCACGACCTGGCTTCGCTGGTTGCCGAAGGCCGTTTTCGACAGGACCTGTATTACCGCCTCAATGTAGTGCAGATGACTCTCCCCCCCTGCGGGATCGACGTGAGGACCTGCCACTACTGGTCAACCATTGCCTGCGCCGCCTGAACACAATCCAGGGCAAAGACCTTCAAGGCATCTCCGAAGACGTCATGGCCATCTTCATGCGCCACGACTTCCCGGGAAACGTCCGCGAGCTTGAGAATATCCTTGAATTCGCATTCATCCTCTGCCCCTCGGGGTTCATTCAACTCGAACATCTCCCCGAACAAATCCAGCCTCAAGACATTCCCACCCAAGGGCAACCTCAACTCAACACCCCCATGACTCTTGAAGAAGCCAAATGCCACACCGTTCTCGCCGCGCTCTCGCGTAACAACGGCAAACGCATGGCCACTTGCCGCGAACTGAATATCTCCAAGGACACCTTGCGCCGCATGCTGGCCCGCTGCAGTGAGCTAGGCGTAAAATAAGCCCAAACAGCTCCACAACAAGGCGCAGCCCGCGCCCATCTTCCCCATCTAAAGACATCAACAGCCTATAATATAACAATATTTTATTTGGCACTCATTGTGCTCTCTTGAATCTATCAGCCGCAGAGCTTGCGCCTGAAAGACCAAGGAGAATTTTGTGCTGTTGTGCATGGCCTGCTTCGGCGACCGGCTCGCCTCATTGGCCGAGAATGCAGATTGTTTCCGCCTCTATCGAGTGGACGGCGGAGTTCCCAACCAGGAGGGTAGTATCAATCCTCCTGGACGGGAACCCGCCGCCCTCACGGCGGCGCTGACCTCTTGCGGTGTGGATGAACTGATCTGCGGCGGCATGACTGGCTGTACCCGTCGTTTTTTGACCCAGGCTGGAATCACTGTCCATCCGTGGATCAAGGGAACGCTGGATGAAGTCCTCGGCGCCTGGGCATCCAAAACCTTGGATTCACTCGCTATGCCGGGCTGCGGCGGTCCACGTTGCGGCCCGGGTAATGGCCCGGGGCAAGGAACCAGAGGTCAAGGCTGTGGCCAGGGGCGACGCAACGGCATCTGCACCAATGAATCAATCTCCCGCCCCGGACGCTTGCGTCATCAGGGCGGCAAGACAGGAGACACCAAATGATCATCGCCGTATCCAGCCAAGGCCCCGGCCTGGCCAGTTCGATAGACCCCAGATTCGGACGCGCCGCCGGATTCGTGGTCATAGACACCGACACTGATGAGCACAGTTATTTCGACAACGAGCAAAACCTCCAGTTGGCCCAGGGCGCAGGTATCCAGGCGGCGCAAAACGTGGCCAAAACCGGCGCACAGGCTATCCTGACCGGACATGTCGGCCCCAAGGCCTTCCTGGCTTTGGATAAGGGCAAGATTCAAATATTCCTGGGCGCATCCGGCACAGTCGCCGAGGCTCTGGAAGCCTATAAGAATGGGACCATGCAGCCCGCAAGCGCCCCTGACAAACAGGGACACTGGTAGGCCATACCACACGCACCGGGGCAGGACTTTCCTCCGAACCACCCATGTCTGCCCCGGTGCACCATTCATTACAACAAGGTTGAATCATCCATGCGCATAGCCATTGCAAGCGGCAAAGGCGGCACCGGCAAAACGACCGTGGTCGCAAATCTTGCCGTTCATCTGAAAAATTCGAAGCACTCCGTCGCGGTCGCAGACTGCGATGTGGAGGAGCCAAACCTGCACCTGTTCCTGAACCCCCATCTGGATATCGAAAAAACCGCCGTAGTGCCCATTCCGGAAGTGGATAACGAACTCTGCACAGGTGACGACTGCGGCCTGTGCGCGCAGCTCTGCCGCTTCAAGTCGCTCATCCTCATGGCCGGCGAGGTCATGGTCTTTCCCGAGTTGTGCCACGGCTGCGGACTGTGCACCCTGGCCTGCCCGGAGAAAGCAATCACTGAAGGTAGCCGGGCCATAGGTGTAGTACGTAGCGGAAAGGCCAATTGCATTCCCTTCACCGAGGGTGAAATGAAAATCGGCGAAGCCATGGCTCCGCCGCTCATCGAAGAGGTCAAAGCCGCTTCGCCACAATGTGACATTGAACTCATCGACTGCCCCCCGGGCACCTCGTGCCCGGTGATCAAGGCTCTGGATGGAGTCGATTTTGCCGTACTCGTCACCGAGCCGACCCCCTTCGGGCTGCATGATCTGGATCTGGCCGTACTGACTTTGCGCCAACTGCGCATTCCCTTCGGCGTGGTCATCAACCGCGACGGCATGGGGAATTCATGCGTGCACGACTACCTGAACCGTGAAAAGATCACACTCCTGGGCGCAATCCCCCACTCCCTGAAAGCGGCACAAGCCTATTCCAAAGGCCTGCTGCACGTGGGTAACGTGGAGGGTTTCGACGACCACTACGCCAAGCTCTGGGAGAATATCCAGCAGAGCATCGGGGAGGCCCGGTCATGAGCCCGAGCATGAATACCAAGACCATCAAGGAAATCGTCGTCATCAGCGGCAAGGGCGGCACGGGCAAAACTTCCGTGACCGCGGCCCTGGCCTCGCTGGGTCCTCAGAAAGTCCTGGCCGACTGCGATGTGGATGCTGCGGACCTGCACCTGGTGCTGGCCCCGAAGAATATTCGCACCGAAGACTTCGTCGCTGGCGAACGAGCCTTCATCAATACTGACAGTTGTGTGGATTGCGGACTGTGCCTTGAGCACTGCCGCTACGGTGCGGTCTCGGAGGATTTCCAGATTATCCCCGAAAACTGCGAAGGCTGCGGCGTATGCGCCTTTGTCTGCCCCGAAGATGCAGCGGTGATGCTACCGCGCACCTGCGGAGTCTGGCATGTTGCAGAAACCCGCTTCGGTTCCATGGTCCATGCCCGCCTCGGCATCGCCGAAGAGAACTCTGGCAAACTGGTAACCACGGTGCGCAAGACTGCCCGTGAATTGGCCGAAGCCCAGGGCGCCTCCCTGATTCTCACTGATGGCCCTCCGGGCATCGGGTGCCCGGTCATCGCCTCACTGGGTGGAGCCAACCTGGCCATAGCCGTGGCCGAACCCACAACCAGTGCCCTGCACGACCTCAAACGAGTCTTTGGCCTGACGAAACACTTTGACATTCCCTTGATGGTGATTATCAACAAATCCGGCATCAACGAAGAAACCGCCAAGGTCATCCGGGACTACTGCAAGGACAACGGCGTTGAGGTAGCGGGAACGCTGCCGTACGACAAAGCCTTCACTCAGGCCCAGATCAACGCCATGTCTGTCGTAGAATACGACCCCGAAGGCCGGGGCAAGGACCTCGCCGCCATTTGGGAACGCATCCAAACGCGACTGAACCAACAAGACCAGTAACTTCCGAGGAGGAAAACGAATATGAGCCACGAATGCGGAAACTGCTCCGGCAACGACGGGAGCTGCTCCCCCGATAGCTGCGGAACCAATCCCCAGGACGAGAAGATCAAAAATACCCTGTCCAAGATCAAGCGCAAGCTGGTCGTCATGTCGGGCAAGGGTGGCGTGGGCAAATCCACGGTGGCCACCAACATCGCCGTGGCCCTGTCCATGGCGGGCATGAAGGTCGGTCTGTTGGACGTTGACGTCCACGGCCCCAGCGTACCGCGTCTGTTGTCCCTGTCCGACGCCAAGCCGCACATGGAACGCGACTGCATGGAGCCGGTGCCCTATTCCGACAATCTCTATGTCATGTCCCTCGGATTCCTGCTGCCCAGCAAGAACGACGCAGTCATCTGGCGCGGTCCCGTAAAAATCGGTCTGATCCGTCAGTTCATCTCCGACGTGGTCTGGGGCGAGTTGGATTACCTGATCGTCGACTGCCCTCCGGGAACCGGCGACGAGCCTCTGTCCGCCTTGCAGGAGCTTGGTTCGGATGCCCAGGCCGTCATCGTCACCACCCCGCAGGGCGTGGCCATTGACGACGTACGTCGTTCCGTGACCTTCTGCGATCAGGTGGGTAACAAGGTCTTCGGCATCGTGGAAAACATGAGTGGTTTCACCTGCTCCAAATGCGGCCACGTGGAAGACATCTTCAATTCCGGCGGCGGCGAAGCCCTGGCCAAGGAAATGAACGTCAACTTCCTGGGGCGCATCCCTCTGGACCCGGCCGTGGCTCGCTCCGGTGACGAAGGCTACTCCATTCTGAAGTTGGGTGAGCACACTCCAACTTCAGAAGCCATGAATCGCATCATCAAGCCCATGCTGGGCATGGCCGAACGTCTACAGGAACTCGTGGCCCCAGGTGCTGCGAGTATCAAGGCCGAGCCTGTCATCTCCAGTAACGGAGAATCCGTCATCGCCATCCCCGTGGCCGGAGGCCAGTTGTGCCAGCACTTCGGGCACTGCGACGTGTTCACCTTCATCACTGTGGACAACGAGACCAAGACCATCAAGTCTTCCGAGGATCGTACCCCACCGCCGCACGAGCCGGGCGTACTGCCCAACTGGCTCGCGGACCAGGGCGCTCATCTCATTATCGCAGGTGGCATGGGCTCGCGTGCCCAGTCCCTATTCACCGAACGCGGCCTCAAGGTACTTGTGGGCGCCACCCCGGCTCCGGCCGAAGACGTGGTGAAATCCTACCTCGCTGGCGGTTTGACGCTGGGTCAGAACATCTGCGATCACTAGCCTTGCATCGAAGCCGTCCATGAAGACGACTTCCATCAACACATAAAAAAAGGCCGGGAGCAAATGCTTCCGGCCTTTTCGTTTCAATGAGCTGGCGCCCTACATGGGGCGGCCCTTGAAAAAGCTGTACAATTCTTCGGAGACCTCGACACGCACGCCGCCCTTGTCGTCGGTCTTGACCACGCGCACGTTCATCTCGGGGTACAGAGCCACGTCTTCGGCAACATCGGCCCAACGTTTCTGCTCGGCCCAGGCATCGTCATTGTATTCGGGGAAGGTTCCCACGGAAAACCATTCATCACTCATTGGTATCCTCCTCGTCACACCCCGCAGGGCATCTTGTTATCAACAAACAGGGTCAGTCGAATTCCGGTGCCCACAGATGGCAAAAACCGGAGACACCGACCCCAGGCAAAGCTGGCAACCCCAAATCAATCAAAGCAGGGGTGCGCCCTTGATAGTCACTGGTTGCCGTGTTGTACAGGTTATCCTCGGCAAAATGTGTTCGCCGGTACACAACCACACGTGCATCCTCGGGCAGTTCTGCCAGGCGCATGGCTTCTTCCAGCGCCTCGTGCACATAGCCTACGCGGTCGATCAGGCCCAGTTTCAAGGCCTGACCCGCCGTCAGTACCCGCGCATCGGCTACATCTTCCAAGGCCGCTTGGTCAAGCCCTCTACGCTCGGTAACCAGCGCCAGAAAACGGCTATTCATTTCATTGATCATGCCCTGCATGATGCGTCGCTCTTCATCCGTGGAAGCGCGCAAGGGAGATCCGATATCCTTATGCTTCCCGGACTTGTAGACCTCGGCTGAAACACCTATCTTGTCCATCAGCCCCGCCACGTTGGGTGAGATGAACACAGTCCCGATGGAGCCGGTAATGGTAGAGGGGTGTGCCACGATCGCATCTCCTGCTAGAGAGGTCATGTACCCGCCACTGGCAGCCACACTCATCTGTAGAGCCACAATCTTGGCCCCGGTCCGCTCACGCCAGCGCATGAGCTCGTTATACAGAATCTCACTAGCGACCACGGTGCCGCCCGGGCTGTCGATCTGCAAGACAACGGCTTTGATCTGTGGATCATCCGCAGCACGGGAAAGATGCGAAACGACCTCCTGAACCAAGCTGGGCCGCCGTGACACCAGACCTTCATGAGGACTGGTGGACACGATCCCGCGCACGGGGATGACCAGCACCTTGGCGTCTCCCTCTCCCTGCAGCACGATTTCTTCCAACGGTTCATCATAATCGCGGAAGGTTTCCACATTAATGGCGCACCCTGAGGTCAGCAGGATCAAGACGATCAACACTATGCAGTGAGAACGGAACATGGAGCCTCCGTGTTTTGAACAGTCATACCGCACACCACCCTACTCAGGGAAGCCCGTGCAATTGAAAACGGCCACCCCGAAGAATGGCCGTTTTCATGGCTGGAATGCACAAAAGACCTGCCAGCGTTATTGGAGAGATGCTGGCGGGAACAATCTGAATGGCCCAGGCACCGGCGTGGGGCCATCCTGCTCAGTGGGTGGAGCCACCGGGATCAAGGGAAATTCCTGGACCAGAGGAGCAAAGCCTGCCGCAGGAGCCTGCATGGAGGCCTCAGCCACCGGGCCATAGGCTCGCTGGCGCAGATACTTTGCAAAGACAACATCCTCGGTGCCGTCATCCAGCAAACGTGTCACCATGCCCTGGTTAGGCACAACAAAATCATATGCTGCCACCACAACGCCGGTATCAAGGCGCACCAATCGGCTGGACACGAAGACCCCGGCATCATCCACGGTATAATCACCGACAAGAATCGCGCTGGCATCAAAGTTCTGGCGCATGTACTGGGCGGTCTTGCGCGACAGAGCAAACTCTCCCTCACGCACACGGATGCCCATCTCGCTACGTAGACGAATCTCCATGACCCCGAACCCGGCCTGGGAAAGCCGCGTGACATACTGAGCGGCCACCAGACGGCCAAAAGCCGAAGACTCGTCGAAATTATCGCGATTGACAAAGGTTGCAGCCAGAATTCGCACTCCTCGCGGCAACCGGCTCTCCAGATTGGCAATCATGCCGTCCGCAGCCACGTGACTTTGCGCAATAAGGGCGTCGCCCTCCCAGGCATACGTGGTGGGCTGGCTGTAATTGACCTGTGGTGCGGGCTCCTGCGCAGAATGACCCATCATGCTCCCACACCCGGACAGGGCAATGGTAGTGGCAAACAGAACGCAGACAATAACAATTCTTCCTGGCACGGCTTCGTGTCCTCCGCTATTCGTTCACCACACCCATGGAGGCGACACCAATGTCGGCCATGGGATCAGGCTGGACCGTGGCGACTCCGGGGATGGGATCGCCGTAGTGCTTGTAGTCCGGGTCGTTGATGTAATAAATATCCGAGCAATGGACGACGTACCTGTTCTTCCAGACCATCTCCGTAGTGATGACCACCTCATGATTGGAATGGAAATTCAAATAGCCAATGCCAATGTCAGCCAGAAAACCGATGGGAGCAGCGGCATAGTTGGCGTTAACCGTCAGGTGATCACGCATCACGGCAATACCGGAGCCAATGGCCGTCAGCAATCCCGGAGGAGGCCGCTGAAAGCGTGAACCGTGCTTGACCACCTGTACCTTGTACTTGACCTCAAGCTGATTCTCTTCCTTGTCAGCCACCTGCAAGCCCCTGAACACAAGCTGTGACTTGAGCAGGTTCTGAAAGACGTCATGAAACGGACCACTCTGGTCCGTGTCGATATCAATGGCCAACAGTCGCAACTCAATGCGCTCTTCTGTCGCCGTCTTGATTCTTTGGGCCACGTCTGCAGCAAGAATATCCCAATGCTCGGCAGCCTGCATCTTGTGCTGAGTGGTCATGGGGTAACTGCTGGCCATGGGCAGTTGGGACTGGCATCCCGCCACCAGCAATACCGGCAACGCAAGCAAGACTAGCCTTTTTATCATGACGTGTTCCTTTTCCGAGTTTCGGGGCTGAACCGTGTTGCCGAAAGACATGCACACACAACACGGCGCAACGCCCACATGCGCTCTTCAATCCTATCGGCCTAGTTCGACCATTACTTTAGCATCATCATCTCCACCTCTGCCACCACATCTCGGGAACACTCGGTGATTTCGATATATTTTCCCCACAAAAAAAGGCCGCGCAAAGCACGGCCTTGAAAGACGGGATAAAACTGTCGGAAACTAACTGATCTGACGAACGTACTCTTCCATGTCAGACTCCTTCTGCTCCTTGCTGACCCAGAAGGCAGTGGCCCAAATCATCAAGGCCGCGGCCTGAGTATCATTCAAGCGCTTCAGCTTGGCCTCAAGATTAGCCTTGGATGCCCCATACTTGGTATGGGTCATGTTCAGCTCGCAAGCATCCTGAACCCGCAGTTGCAGATACGCCAACCGGGACTGGTCCGGCAGGAGTTTCACATCCTTATGCGCTTCAAGAACTGTTTTGAGTTCTGCGGTGGAGAACTGACCACGGACGGCGTTGATGGAACGGAAAAAGGTGTCCACGGCCCATGGGACCACGAACTCAGCGCCAGCGCTTTTGGTCCGAAAATATTCCTTGAGCCATTGCTCGTGCTCGTCGGAAACCCGTGCGGCTACCTGAGGCATGCAATCCCCCTTGTCCTGATCCAATAAAAATTTCCCTTGACATCTACTACCCCCCTATATCCGCAATCACCACATGAAATCAAGACTTTTTCTAGATCAAACAGGAACGATCTGCGGGACAACTCCCAACAATGTTTAGCAAATAATCCGAGAAACCAAACGCACCTTCACCAAAGCCCCGTATATAGCCGAAATTCAATCAATGCACAGGGCGGACGCAGATCATCTCCGGCCACAGCTTGCCCGTCACCAACAGGCAATCATTACGCTGGTCATAGGCAATGCCGTTGAGTACTGCCGCCGGATCATCCAATGGCGGATGAAAGGGGGCCAGATCCAACCAACGCACCACATTCCCGGTTCGAATATCAATCACGGCAATCCGCGAATCCCGCCAGACATTGGCATAGAGCACCCCACTCACCCACTCCAACTCGTTCAAACGCTCCACCGCTACACCGCCATCCGTCACCTGCACTTCACCATGACGAACAAAGGTCTGTGGATCACGAAAGGAGATCACACTGCTCCCGTCGCTCATCATGAAGCGGTCACCGTCGCTGGCCAATCCCCAACCCTCTCCCCGGTAACTGAATTCACCACTCGCTTCTAAGGACTCCAAATCAAAGATAAACGCCTGTTGCCTGGTCCATGTCAGCCAAACCACGTGCGGGCCCATCGCCGTCGCTCCTTCGCCAAAATACCGGGCAGGAAGAAAATGGGTTCGCAACATCTCCCCTGTGCGCGGATCAAGCTCCATCATGCGGGATTGCCCATGCCGCCCCGTCGTCTCAAACAGACGTTCGCCGACAAAAAACAATCCCTGGGTGAACGCCCCCGGCGCATGCGGCAGGCGATACACCTCCGTAACCTGTTGGATCGGAGCTGGTTCAGCTGCAACACTCGAAGCGGCAGTATACGCAAAAAATACGCCACCCATCACAAGGACGATGAGGACCATCATGCACGTGGACAGCACCACGTCCCAAGCACGAGCCCAACGGGGAGCGTTCCGCGCAACGATATGACCAGTCAAGATTCTCATCCCCTCTCCATCAAGCCATCATCCCACAACAAACCAAAGGGCGTATTCATCTTTCAACGATACCACCACGCCTAAGCCATGCCGCAGAGCCTCCCCTGCCCACATATCCACAACAGACTCGGGAAACACAGGAGGAACCTCCGCCCCACAACCGTTAGCCAATCCACCAAAAAGCCCGCCAGGTTCACAACCGGACGGGCTTTGTTATTACACCTCAAAACAGACAAGGGCAAAGCGATCAGTTATCGCCCTGCTTCTTGATGGTCTTGCCCAGTTGGGTCATCTTGGCTCGAATATAGCTGGAAGCCAGATCACCGGTGTCATCGGCGCCGGTCATCGACAGACCATATTCCTTGAGGTCTTTGTCAATCTGATCCTCCATGCGCTGGGATTCCAGGAACATCAGATAGATCAGCAGGATTGCTGCGTTGTTCTCGTCACTGCCATCGCACAGCAACTCGATCTGTTCCTTAGGTACGGTCTCGAAAAACCGTTCCACAAACATGCCCACCCATTTTTCATACAGTTTGGGTAGCAGAGGAGGAACCAGGTCGGCCAGCTTGTCCATGGCCACGGTGTCAGCTCCGCTCATGGTCACGCCAAAGAATTCGGTCAGGGCTTCGGTTCGCTTGTCCGCATCCTGATCCAGGCGTTCAAGGACAACACTGCGAACGTGTTCCTGCATGGATGTTTCAGGCATGGTCATGGTTATTCCCCTCTGAGCGTCGAATTGGGGCAGGTATCGGACTGCATGCAGACCTCACACCCACCACGGTACGGCATGGGGGTGTATACCGCATACTGACGATTCAAGGAGCCAATGGCCGGATTCCACTCCAACCCCATCTCCTCGAAGATCCCGAGTACTTCCTCGCCGGGGCGAGGCAGAGGAGCGCAACCTTCGGCCATTTCAGGAATCAGACTGCTAGCGGCACTCATGACAAGAGTGATGGCGAGATTATGGAAGAACATGCCCGAGTCAGGGGATTCCTGCCAGGCGTCTTCCACGGCATCCTCAACGCCCTTGGTCAGATAGACCAGTAGGAAACCGTCGTCATTCTTGGATGTGGAGGGCGTGAGCTTGTAAGCATGCACGCGATCTTTCCAATCCAACCAAGCGGCCTCGAGTTTCTCCATCAAATCATGTTGAATGCGGCTCTCACCGCAGATCTCAAGAAAATACATCAGCTCGAATTCGGGCTGGGTCTGCTGGGGGGTCACTTTTATCTTGCTCATGTGGCTCTCCTTCTCTTGGTGCGGGGAAAAATCCCTCGTCGGGGAGTGCATATCCTCTTTGCGCCTTGGCCTCAACCCATGACATATCCCTCTTCACCGCCGGCGCGAATTGAGCTACCCTGCGCGCGGAGGCAAAATGAAGAAACTGTGTTGGATAGGATCACCTTTTTTCGCCAATGAAATGACAGCATTAGGCTGGGATGTCACCGTCATAAGGCAGCGCACAACCCGGTTACTCACCTGGGGCGAAGTGGTGGCAACTTGCAAAGGCGAACCAGACGCCGTGGTCCTGGGCGATGCCAGTCTGCCTCCCATTCTGGCTGGCATCGAGGCCTGGCCCTGTCTTACCGCCTTCCACTGCGTGGATTCGCACATCCATTCCTGGCAGCCGGTCTACGCCCAGGCCTTTGATCTCTGTTCCATCAGCCTGAGGGATCATCTGCCCGGATTCCAGGGCAAGATCTTGCCTGATGAATGCCTGAAATGGCTCCCCCCTTGGGCGCCGGACAACATGCGCCCCCGGGACGTAGACAAGGAATGGGATTTGCTCTTTGCTGGAACCGTGAACCGCGAAACCACCCCAAAGCGCTTCACTTTCCTAACCGAACTCAAGCGTCATCTTCCTTCCCTGCACGTGACCCACGGAGATTTCCGCGAACTCTTCCCCAAGGCCAGGGTCGTACTCAACTATTGCGAACGAGGTGACCTTAATTTCCGCGTCTTTGAAGCACTCGGAACGGGAGCCTGCCTGCTGACGCCAGAGGTGGGCCATGGTCAAGACGAACTGTTCACCCCTGGCGAAGACATGTACACCTATCCCGCAGACGATATGGACGCCCTCATCCAGCAGGCTGAACGGCTCCTGGCACTGGATGGCCCCTGCGAACAGGCCGGACAGAACGGCCTTGCCAAGATCGATGCCAAGCATCGCGCCTCGCACCGCGCCAGAGAGTATTCGGACTGGTTGCGATCCCAATCTGACAAGTACCGATCTCGAAGACTGGCCCATGTCGCAGATATCCATGACGGCGTCCTCAAGCTGCTGTACCTCCATATGGCCGAAGGCGTCGCCAATCATGAACTGCGAACGCAATACCTCCGACTGTCCGTGGCAACCCCACCATTGATCTAGGGGCCCTTTGCACCCCCAGCACCGCCCCTTGGCGTTTGTCCGGTTTTGGCCTATAGCCGGGGGACCCAAAACTACATCCTAGGAGAGACCAATATGTCCGATCACCCGATGGTCATGATGGAGACCGCCATGGGCGAAGTCGTCATCGAACTGTACGAAGACAAAGCCCCTGAGACCGTAAAGAATTTCATGAAATACGTGGAGGAAGAGCATTACGACGGCACCATCTTCCACCGCGTCATCCCCACATTCATGATTCAGGGCGGTGGTTTTACCGGCATGATGAAGGAAAAGGCCACCGGCGCTCCCGTCAAGAACGAAGCCAACAATGGCCTGAAAAACGAGCGTGGCACCATTGCCATGGCCCGCACCATGGACCCTCATTCGGCCACCGCACAGTTCTTTATCAACGTTGAGGACAACGCCTCCTTGAATTTCAGAGCCGAAAATGAGGCTGGCTGGGGCTACTGCGTATTCGGCAAGGTCATCGAGGGCATGGAAGTTGTGGACAAGATCCGCAAAGCCCGCACCAAATCCATGGGCTTCCATGATGACGTTCCCGCGGACCCGATTTACATCAATTCCATCCGCCCCTTCGAGTGGTAGGATTATATTCCTTTGAACGACTTCAGGCCGCTTCCCGATACCGGGAGGCGGCCTGTTTTTTTGTCAACGCAGAGGAATGCATGGAAGTTTACTGCACCGAAACAATCTCGGACGTCGCACGCCAGAAAGAGCAGAAAAATGCGGGAAAGCGGCATCAGACGTTCTGTGCAGCGGCATGGGCCGAAGCCCAGGCCCAGTGGAGATTGTAGCCCCCCAGCTCACCAGTCACGTCCAGAACCTCGCCGATGAAATACAAGTCGGGAACGTCACGGGCCTCCATGGTCTTGGACGAGAAGGCGCGTGTGTCCACACCACCCGCAGCGGCCTCGGCCTTTTCCCAACCCTCGGAGCGGGTGGGCAACACTTCCCATCCATGAATACGTGCGGTGAGCGTGTCCATGGTCTCGCGATCCAGCTCGCCCACAGGCAAAAATCCCACATGACCTGAGACGCGTTGGGCAAGGCGAGAAGGCAAATGCTTACCCAGCAGGTTGCGCGTCAGAGTCTTTCCCGACTCGCGGCGCGTGTCATCAATGAGTGCTGCCACATGTTGTCCAGGCAGCAGATCAATAATCAAGGACTCCCCTTTCTTCCAGTGTGATGAAATACGCAAAATGGCAGGACCGGAAAGCCCCCTATGCGTAAACAGCAGATCATCGGCGACCACAGCTGCCCCACAGCTCACACGCACTGGCAGGGCCAATCCAGCAAGGTCGACATGCTTCCAATTGCCACAAATCAACGGCACCAAGGCCGGGCGTGGCGGTTCCACTCGCAGGCCGAACTGCCGGGCCAGTTCGAATCCAAACCAGGAAGCGCCCACTCCGGGCCAGGAAGGGCCACCCGTGGCCACGACCAGACTCTTTGCCCGGTAACGCCCCTGCTCTGTCTCCACAGCAAAACCATCTTCGTCCTTCAGCACGCCCAGCGCGGACTCACCAAGTCTGATGGAGGCTCCTGTCCCTTTTGCAAACCCCTCCAGCGCACGGGCCACTGCCCCCGCGCCCTCGGCACAGAACAACTGTCCCTCGGCCTTTTCCTCGTAAGACAAACCGTACTCGCCCAGAAACCCAACCATGTCCCAGGGAGTGAATCGAGCCAGTGCGGACTTTACAAAATGCGGATTGCCACTGCCGAAATGTTCAGCATCCATGTCCAGGTTCGTGAAATTGCATCGCCCGCCACCGGAAATACGTACCTTGCGCGCAGGCTTTGGACCCGGGTCTAACACGATCACGGACCGCCCACGTCCAGCAGCATGTCCGGCAAAAAAAAGCCCCGCAGCTCCGGCCCCGAGCACAATCACATCGCAACGCTTCATACCTCTCCTATCCTTGAAAAAACGCCCCTGTCGACCAATGCCGACGGGGCGTCCTAGCTACCTGCACGGCGCCGAGGGGTCAAGAGCACTCGCCTCCCGATGGGCGTCCTTTGCAACTCCGAATGTGCTGGGCATACTGCTTATCCACCTCGACGATATGCTCACCCCACCACGTTGTCGCATACGCTGAAATTCGATCAGCCAAATCCAGAAAGGATTCACTGGCCTCGGTATCCTGATGAGCAATATACCCCTCTAGCTCTTCAGAAAACTCCATCAATTTCTGCAAAAACAGGTCATGCTTGCGTAGGTGGCCATAAACCCCAGGATAGCGATACTTGACGATGAGGCCTTCTTCCGTGTGAAAATGGTAAAAGGCATAGTTGCGCAAGGCAAATATGGCTTTGATAATATTGCGAACGGAAATGGCCTCTCCCTTTCTGGCCCGGTCACAAAGCAGAGCCTGCTTCATGCACAGGTCAAAAAAACCCTTGTGCTGTTCATCGATTTCATCAATCTCCAACAGATACTTCTGCTTCCACAGCGTTTGCTTCCCTTCCATCGTCAGTATGCCTCCAACCCTATGATTTTGAATTCAACATTCAATCCATACCATTGTTCAGGGCCAAGTCACCACCCCCAAGAGCCATACAAAACGGATCAGTATACAGACCACACTCTAAGGACTTGAAATAATCACAACCAAGAGTCGCTTCTGACCACACAATCGGTAAAAAAAGAAACCACCACAGAGGTTGGATATTCATTTTCAGACAACGTTCGGGGCAAGGATCAACTGAGCCAAATCCGTTCCAAATCTGAACGGTTATTAAGCAACAAGCGCATATAAGCCATTTCCATTTCGATCATCTGATCATCGCTCCGGCGCAACCATTCCGAAAGCCATGCAAAGCGCAGCCCCAAGAACAGGGGGAACAGCCAACGTCCATTGGCAGTTGTCAGCACCCCCGATTGGCGCAATTCAACCAGAAAGGCCCGGGCCAAACCCGAGGCCAGGAATTTCGGATCCTCACTACCCGTACAGCCCAGCATGTTGGCTGCGTCATAAAGTTCCGGTCGCAAGCCACAGAATTCCCAATCAATGACCGAGCGAACGAGCTGTCCTTTCCAGATGACATTCAACGGGTGAAAATCACCATGAGCCAGACTTCGTGGCAACTCATCCCAGGCTTCATCAAGCTCACTCAGAGCCTCGCGCACGGGTTGAACAACGGTCAGCAATTCAGGTCGATTCTTGCTGATGGTCACGAGCAGATCATCCATATATTCCGGCAGCGAAAACACCGCATCCAATCCTGCAGAGGCCTCTGGCCCCAATCGCTGCAACCCAGTTATGAACGAAGCCAAAGACCGTCCTCGCTCATCGTGCTGAATGTACTCCGGCTGAGGAAGTCTATCACCTGGAACATACGGGCCGATCTGCCAGTCCCAGCCCCCTTTGCGCAAGACATGGCTGCCCTGCCGGCTGGGACGATAGGCAGGAACAGTGCCCAGACCTCCGGCCTGGAGCTTGGCCATGGCCCGCGCCACAGATTCACGCCGGTCAGCCTGTTTCGGGAACAGACGTTCGAGGACCCACAAACCTGCGGAATCATCTGCTACGACAACCCTGGCCACACAGCGTTCAGGACTCCCGGGAATGGCAATGTCATGCCTAACCAGAATCCGACTCAGTCCGAATTCTTCCGAAGTCTCAACCGCGATATTCTCGGGTATCTGATCATGTCTCATAGCTGTGACTTCTAACATCGCCAGGACTAGGGGAAAAGGCCAAGTTGCAAACACCAACCAGTTCCTATTCCATTGGCCTGAACTCACGACGTGGAAAGGCCCGGGGCGTCGCGCAACACCCCGGGCCTCTCTCTCCAGTTGGTCGGTAGGTTGGAGGTAAATTTTATGCGGCAGAACCAAATCTGCGACGCGGAGCACTGGTCTCGACCACCACAGCCCTGGAGCTTCTGGAATAGACTGACATCACTGCGGCCTGGAACTCATCCCGCGTGGTATCCAGTGCGATGTATTCATCAGCCCGCACACGGCCACCAAGGCGTACGGATTCCAACTCGCATGCGGGGCACGCGGCAATGACACTGGTCGTGGCAACCCGGCTCTTGATCATTCCCAAGGCCTTGCCCGTACAGCCCTCAACCCGCGAATCCACAACAACTAAATCCATGTACTCCAGCATCTTGTTCATGGCCTTCTCACAGGATTCGGCCACATGCACACAAACGCCTTGGGCGCGTAGCATGTCGGAAACGAAAAGGTCGCCAGCCATGTGATCTTCCACTACCAGCACTTGTATTTCCTTGGTCATATCATCAACTTCCTTACATTCGATGTTCGGCGCTTACGCGTCCTTGTTGATCCAGAAATAAAACTGATTGAACGTTCAATCAAGTATTTTTTTCACAAGCCCCTCTTTTTATAAACTCCCCTTAAATTCAAAGGTGATATCTATCTTTAATTGCAATTAAAATGCTGAAATTGGTCACAAACGTTCTTTTGGATATTGCAAGGGACAAATCTCTGGGGAACAATCAGGTCATGTCATCAGACATCGCCATAGTGCTCGCCGACCTCATTCTCGCCCTGCATTGGGCATTTGCGGCCTTCATCAGCATGGGACTTGGTATTATCTGGCTGGGAAAATTCTACGGATGGAAATTCATTCGCTCGCGCTGGTTGCGCCTAACGCATCTGGGGGCCATGGGGATTGTCGTTGGGGAATCATTGTTGGGCGTCTTCTGTCCCCTTACCGAATGGGAACATCGACTGCGGCGAGTAGCCGACCAGTCAGCTGGATATGAAACAACCTTCATGGACTACTGGGCGGAGAAGCTCTTCTATTGGGATATCCCAACGAACGCTTTCATGCTGATTTATATACTTTTCTTCGCTCTAATGCTGATCACCTGGCGGCTTGTCCCTCCATATTCACGCCCCTCTCGCTAAGCGCACACCAAAAGCATTGCCTCTCGAGCAATGTAGGTGTAATTTTGCGCCACCTTACTGATATATTATAATTTTAATATCATACACCAAGCCCTAGTGCCCTGCCCGGAGCTTCAATCATGGATGCCGTCGCCTCTCTCATGCCACTGATTAAAATTCTTGCAGCCTTCACCGCGATGCTGGTTGGGATCCGTCTGCGTATTGGCCTGGGCGCCTCCATTCTGGCAGGGGCAGCCCTGACGGGACTCTTTTTCAACCTGCCCATAGGGCAATGGCCCGGAGCCGTTACCTCAGCACTGGCCAACGAAAAGACACTGTTCCTGTCCGCCATCGTTGGACTGATCATGATGCTCTCGGGCACCCTGGCCGAGACAGGCCAATCCAAACGCCTCATGGAGGCCCTGACCGCCTATTTGCGCAGTCCCAGGCTTCGCCTCATCTTTTTCCCGGCACTCATCGGCCTGTTGCCCATGCCCGGCGGCGCAATTTTTTCCGCACCCATGGTCGATGAAGTCTCCCGCGACATGGATCTGGACAATGCCGACAAGGTCATGCTCAATTACTGGTTCCGTCACGTCTGGGAACTGGCCTGGCCGCTGTATCCGGGCCTCATCCTTTCGGCATCCCTTGCGGACATCCCCTTGCACCGGTTGATCGCCTATACCTTCCCGGCCATCCCCATCATGTTCCTGCTGGGCTGGTTCTTTGTCCTACGGCGCGTCAAGATATCCGCCTCGGCATCCTCACCCACGAATACCCAAAGGAACCTGGGCCGAACCCTTTCTCTCGGGTTGCCACTCATTGTCGCCATTTGTGGAGCGGTGATACTGGAGATAGGAATTGGCATCTTCATGCCGGGTGTCGCCTTTGAATGGGGCGTGCTTGCCGCTCTCAGCGCAGCCATCACCTGCGCAGTCTTACAGAACAGAATGTCCGCCTCTGATCTGGGCAAAATCCTATTCTCCAAGCATCTCGGGCAGATGCTTTTCGTCATCGTAGCCATCTTCATCTTCAAGGAATTCATGCAGGCTTCGGGGGTCGTCACCGAGCTGGCCCGCATGGCGGGTGGCAATGTAGCCCTCATCGCCTCGGCCGTTCTACTGCCATTTCTTGTGGGCCTCATCTCCGGCATCAATGTCGCCTTCGTGGGAGCAACCTTTCCCTTGATGCTTGGCCTGTTGGCGCAGATGAACATGATGGACCAAGTCATCCCTTATCTGGTCCTTGGACAGTTCGCGGGCTTTGCCGGGGTCATGGTTTCACCCATCCACATCTGTTTCCTGCTGACCTGCCAACACTTCAAGGTGGATATTGGTCGAGCCTGGCGCAGGCTGGCGGTGCCCTGCTTCTTTTTAACAATATTTGGCCTGAGTTATTTCGCACTGTTACGAGGGTAGCCATCACCCTGTCCCAGAGTCGCAAGTCAGCGCAAAAATAACGGCGTAATTCAAAACAACGCCTACAGCCGGGCGTAATCCCTCGATGTCTGAGTCAATCTCACGCAGACTTTAAACAGCCACACAACGTTCACGGTTGTGTACTGAACCGCCATATTCTCGTCACGACGGCATGCTTTGCTGTGCCTGAAAACAACCCCAACAGCCGACTGCTGCACGCCAAATTTCGCTCAATCCTCCTCATCGACAGCCCCATAAGTTGAACCTGACTATCCAATCGAACGAAATCATTGCCAATATATTTATTCATTTTTATGCACAAAAAACCAAAATACTGCTAACATTAACGCAAAATGAATCAATGGAGGCAACCATGAAAACCAATAAACAAAAAGAAAACAATAAAACTATACAACTCAGCCGAATGCTAAAGGCATATCCAGCCAGTGAACCATGCAGAATATTATCTAATGCAGAAAAATCAGAAGGCTTTATTGTTTCAATAAACAGTAAGTACACAAGAACAATCATAACAACATTGGAATCATTGGATTCATTCCCCTTTGATTCCGACATCACACTAGAGACCAGCCTCAAGGCCGGAAGTCATTGCCTGCATAATATTGAATGCACTCTGGCCTGGAAGCACGGCTTGGAAATGGGTTTGGAATTCAAGACAGGAACAAGGGTGGGACTCGTTGAGCTTCAGAAAGAGCTCAACGGCATCAACAAAATATAAATCACAAATAGCCAGAACCATTCGCAGAAATGCATAGATTTCCGACTCCATTCACGGACGGGCAAAACTCCCTCTCAGCCCGATCCGACACATTGCCAGGCCTCATACTGTAAGGCCGCGTTCATTCAAACATGCGGCCTAATCCAACCATTCGACCTCGCCACTATCCAAATCATACATTGCCCCAACCACCACGGTATGCCCCTCTTCGACGGCCTGACGCACCACGGGACTATCGCGAAGAATCTCACCACAAACGCGCTCTACATTGATTGCCGAGGCATGATCGGCCAAAGCATGCGGTCCACAGTGCGGACACTCCAATCGAGCCTGCTCAACGATGGGTCTCAATTTCTCAACCAGCGGAGGAATTGTGCCTTCGGGCAGGTTACCGCCCAAGGCCGCCTGGACGGCTCCACAACCAGTATGCCCCAGTACAACGACAACCGGGGTTCCCAGTTCGTGCACCGCATACGCGATGGAACCCAGCACATCCGGGCCGGAAACGTTCCCCGCCACGCGAACCTGAAAGACATCGCCGATGCCCACATCGAACAGCACAACCGGGGCAACCCGGGAATCCGAGCAGGTCAAGACCGTGGCAAAGGGCTGCTGCCCTTCCCTGGCGGTGGCGCGCCGACGCTCCTCGTCATGGTTGGGGTGCTCAAGCCTTCCGCTCAGCCAGCGGGCGTTACCTTCTCGCAGCAATTCCATGGCCCGTTCGGGCGATATTTTTCTAAACATGCAAGCTCCCTACACCCCTGCTATGCAAGGCACAACAGATAATTAGCGTCTCTGGATCAAATATTAAGAAGGACGCCCTTCAGCGACAGGATTGGCGATGCGCACACGCGGCATCATGGCGCATTCGCCCCAGAACATTGGTGGCAAGCCCAATGAAGACCAGAAGGGACGCCCCAAGTTTAAGCAGGGTGAATTGTTCGCCCAGCAACAACCATGAGAACGTCATACCAAAAATCGGGACCAACAGGGAGAAGGGAGCCACAACATTGGGAGGATAGCGTTTGAACAAGTCACCCCAAACGCCAAACCCGAACACGGTGGCACCATAACCGACATACAGGACGGCTCCAATTCCTTTCACATCCAATGATGCCAGAGCCTCCATCTGCCCGGATTCAAACAGGGCGGACATCCCCAGCAGCGGCAGAATGGGGACAAGGCTCATCCAGACCATGAGCCGAAACATGTCGATACTCCCGGCCCGCTTCAAAATGATATTGGACAGTGCCCAGACAAATGCAGAGGCCAGAACAAGGCTTAGCCCCAGCGCAGAGGACTCACCTACAAACTCCCAGGCGATGAGGCCGATCCCGGCAAAGGCGATAGTCATGCCCAGTTTCTGGGCCGCGACAGGAGGATCCTTCAGCAGGGCTGCGGCCAGAATTGCCGTAAACGCCGCCTGAATCTGAACAACGAGCGACGACAAGCCCGCCGGAACTCCACGCTCCATCCCCACGAACAGCAAGCCGAAATACCCAGCTCCAAAAACCAGCCCGACGGACACAATGACACTCCAAGGCACATTGCCTCGGCGCACAAAAAAAACAGCCGGTACGGCTGCGGCAAAAAAACGTAGTGCTGAGAAGAGCAACGGTGGAAAACTTTCCAGCCCCACCTCAATGACCACAAAGGTAAATCCCCAGACAACGGCAACGACAAGGGCCAGTACAAGATCGCGTGCTTTCATTGCAGAATCATTAATATATCAGAATAGAGAACACAATAAACAAGAGCTGTTTGAAACAAAAATAAAATCAAAAAAATCCCCCGTGCCACAACGTGACGCGGGGGATAGCTAAAGACATGAATTTGAAATCAAAGCATGGACGATTTAGCTCTTCTTCTTCTTTTTACCTGCCATCTGATGGCGCTTGATGGCTGACAGCTCAACCTTGCGCAAACGGATGGACTGCGGTGTCACCTCGACCAACTCGTCCTCACGAATAAAGTGCAGGGCACGCTCCAGAGTCATGGGAATCACGTTGGTCAGGACCACGGATTCATCCTTGCCGCTGGCGCGCATGTTGGTCAGCTTCTTTTCCTTGCAGGGGTTGACGTCAATGTCGTTATCGCGGTTGTGCTCACCCACGATAAGCCCCTCATAAACTGGCTCGCCAGGCTGGATAAACATCTGCCCACGCGGCTCAAGGTTGAAAATGCCGTAGGCCACACCCTTACCCGAGCGGTCACCAACCAGAGACCCGGAGAAGCGGGACGGAAAGTCACCCCGGTGAGGCTCATATCCCGAAAGATAGGAGTTCATGATGCCGGTACCCTTGGTGTCGGTCAAAAATTCATCACGGTAGCCGATCAAGCCACGCGAAGGCACGGAGAACTCCATGCGGATACGACCGGTTCCGTTATTGATCAGGTTGGTCATGCGACCCTTACGCTGGTTAAGCTTCTCGGTGACCACACCCATGAACGGCTCGTCGCAATCAACGAACAAGTGTTCGACTGGCTCCAGGCGATTGCCCTTTTCGTCGATCTTGTCGATGACTTCAGGACGACCAACGTTAAGCTCAAAACCTTCGCGACGCATGGTTTCAATGATGATTGCCATCTGGAATTCGCCACGCCCCTTGACCAGGAAGGCATCCCTGTCTTCGGTGTCTTCCACGCGGATGGCCACGTTGGACAGAGCTTCCTTGTTCAGGCGGTCACGAATCTTGGAAGACGTCACCAGCTTGCCCTCGGTGCCAGCCAGCGGAGAGGTGTTGATACCAAAACGCATGGACACGGTGGGCTCATCCACGGTGATGCGCGGCAAGGCTTCAGGTGCGGCAGAGGTGCAGATGGTGTCACCAATCGTCACGTCATCAATGCCGGAGATGACGGCGATATCGCCGGGCTCGGCATTGGTGGAATCCACCAGAGTCAATCCGTCGTAGGTCTGGAGACGGGTCACACGCAGAGGGCGAGGCTTGCCGTCTTCACCGATACAGACCAGCTGCTCGTTGCCTTTGGCAGTTCCACCCACGACTCGGCCAACAGCCAAGCGGCCAAGATAGTCGGAATACCCCAGGTCCGACACCAGCATCTGGAACGGAGCATCTGGATCAAAACGAGGAGCGGGCATCTTCTCCACGACGGCGTCCATAAGAACATGCAGGTTCTCACCGTGGGTCTCCAGCGAGGTGGAAGCCAAGCCGTCTCGACCAATGGCGTAGAACACCGGGCAATCGATCTGTTCCTCGTCCGCGCCGAGATCGATGAGCAAGTCGTAGACCTCACCCAACACTTCTTCGGGACGGGCATCAGCACGGTCGATCTTGTTCACAACCACAAACAGCGCCAGTCCAGAGTTCAAAGCCTTCTCCAGCACAAAACGGGTCTGAGGCAGCGGACCTTCAGAGGCGTCTACCAACAGAATCGCACCATCAGCCATGGACAGAGCACGTTCGACCTCGCCTCCGAAGTCGGCGTGACCAGGGGTATCAATGATGTTGATCTTTGCGCCCTTCCAGGAAATGGAGCAGTTCTTGGCGGCAATGGTAATGCCGCGTTCGCGCTCCAGGTCCATGGAGTCAAGGACCCTGTCGTTGACTTCCTGATTCTCACGGAAGAGCCCGCTCTGCTTGAACATTTGGTCGGTGAGCGTGGTCTTGCCGTGGTCAACGTGAGCGATAATGGCAATATTTCTGATGCGGTCGTTGGCAGCCGTCTTCTTGGGCATATCTAATCCTTATAATATTGGGAGTCCCCGGGATGGGAGGCCCTAGGTATCCTAACACGCCAAGGAAGGCAATAGAAACTCTGATGATGTATTCGTGACGTTTTAGTCCGGCATCAGCGGTCATTACATATAGTAAGAGCTTGATTCTTCGAGCGTTCTCTGGCCTATTGTGGAGACAACAGTAACAGTATTCAGAGGCAGAAATCATGACCATCGATCGCTCGATCCATATCCTCATCGTTGACGACTACCAGTCCATGCGCCGCATGCTGGCAGATATTCTGCGAGCAGTCGGCTTCAAGAACCTGTCCTATGCCGATGATGGCGACATGGCCTGGCGCATGCTGAATGATGAGGATCAGGACTTTAACTTGGTCATGCTGGACTGGAACATGCCCAAAAAAACAGGCCTGGAACTGTTACAGATGATGCGCGAGTCCGAAAAGTTCAATGACACCCCGGTGCTCATGGTTACAGCCGAGGCCGAAAACGGGCATGTCGTCGAGGCCATCCAATCCGGGGTCAACAATTATGTGATCAAACCCTACACGCCCAACACCATCTACAAGAAAATGCAGGATATCTTCAAAGATAAACTATAGCCTGAATTGATCATACCCTGCTTCATGAATGGTTCAAAAAACCTGAAGAAGTCACCGTGACAAGTTACGCCACAGGAAGACTCACCGTCACGGTCGTGCCCCGTCCATCCTCGCTCTCCAGACTGATTGCCCCTCCCAACGTCTTTGCAGACAATTTGGCAGAATACGTACCCAGCCCCGTACCCTGACGTTTGCCGTGGGTGACGTACTTGTCAAAAAAACGGTCCCTGATCTCAGAAGGAACTGCACGGGGGTTATGTATAACCATACGGGCGGGATCAGCACTTTCCAGACGCACAACGACATCGTCTCCCACCGCCGAAGCCTCAAGGGCGTTGCGTACGAGATTGCCAAGCATGGAATACACCAGCAGCTCCTCACCCATCACCTCGAAAACGACTCCCTCACCGGGAGGTGTTCCATCCATCTCCAGAGAAAGCTTCGCCTCCCGGGAACCTGCAAGTTCGTTCAACTCTCGAAACACGCGCTTAGCGAGCAAAACCAAATCCACGGGTTCCGGCTGGAGGGTGTAGGTCCCTTGCTCCATCTTGAAGAGATCAAGGGAAAAATTGATCATGGACAACATGGACAATCCGGATTCTTCCACCCGCTCCAACATCTCCCGCTGGTGGTCTTCCAGATTGTCGGCCATGAGCATCAACTGCGGAACACTGATGACATTGGTCAACGGATTCTTCAAATCATGACGAGTGATCCGGTCCACTTCCTCTCGCAACTCACTGGCCTTGACCAGCTCCCTATTCTGCTCCTCCACCCTGCGACGGGCCATGAGTAAAGACAGATGCGTTTTAACCCGGGCGCGCACGACATCCAGATTAAACGGCTTGGTGATATAATCCGCCGCCCCCATCGCAAGTCCTCGCGTCTCGTCCTGAACGTCCTGCATGGCTGTCACAAAGATCACCGGAATATCAGCCGTGCTGTCATCAGCCTTCAGACGTTCACAGACCTCATAACCATCCATTTCAGGCATCATGATATCCAGCAGGATCATGTCGGGTTGTTCGTCACCCTGCGCAATCTCGAGCGCAGCCTGACCGGACGTTGCCACCATCAGCGAGTATCTATCGCGCAGCGCATCTGAAAGAATTCGCAAATTTGCTGGCGTATCATCCACGAGCAGCAGGCGTGGTTTTGACTCCGAAGCCATTTAATTTATCACCTTATTATCGTTGCATGTTTCACCAAGGCACAGTTTAGCCAAACGCCCCATCAGCACAGGCAGCGGCACGACGCCCCGGATGCCGCTCTCATTGACTAGAATCAATGGTGAATATGCCAAAACACCACTACGATCCGCCGCCAATTGCGAAGCTCTTGCCACGCTGACGCCCGGATCGACAACAAGAGGGGCATGATTCATGACTGCCGAAACCGGTCCATCCAATACGGCCAGCGGATTACCGGAATCCATCGCCTGAAAAATCATCTCCCTGGTCACAATACCAGCAATCTCGCTCTCTCCACCCATAATAATCAGGCAAGTCGAGGCCTCGCCGGAAAGCTGAGTTCGGGCTTCACGAACGGTTGTGGCTCCTTCAATCGTCAGCGCCTGCTCTGCAAGTTCCTCAACGGGATGGGCATAATCCCCACCGCTCACGTTCTCAATAAGGTCCACAACCTGATAGGTTTGAACCGGATACGGAATACCTTTCAGAGCCAGGGGCTGTTTCTTGATGCAATAGATCTTGTCTCGCACAAGCGACCAGGTTTCATGGGAAATAAGTATCTGATCCGGTTCGGCATTACTTTCCAGACGACTGGCAAT
The DNA here is from genome assembly GCF_003966735.1 of Desulfovibrio ferrophilus. Taxonomy (NCBI): domain Bacteria; kingdom Pseudomonadati; phylum Thermodesulfobacteriota; class Desulfovibrionia; order Desulfovibrionales; family Desulfovibrionaceae; genus Desulfovibrio; species Desulfovibrio ferrophilus. The sequence continues at coordinate 737,575 of NZ_AP017378.1, read as the reverse complement.
ATTCACCTGCCCACCGATGATGGTGTACTCCATGCGCTCGGCGCTGCCAAAATTGCCCACAGTGCAATAGCCGGAATTGATACCTGCACGGACTCTAAACGGAGTCTCCACACCCCGATCAAACCACTCACGACGAAACTCCTTCATGGCCTCACGCATTTCCATGGCCATGAGCACGCATGACAAGGCATCTTGCGTTTCGCCCTTACTATCGGGATCGCCAAAGAAAGCCATAATCGCATCACCCATGAATTTGTCGATGGTACCGCCGTGCTTGATGACGATTCCAGACATGCGATCCAGATAACTATTGAGCAAGGCGCTCATTTCCTCGGCTTCGAGACGCTCAGTTGTGTCTGTAAACCCCACGATGTCCGAAAAGAACACGGTGAGTTTCTTGCGCCGTGACCCAATGAGGGCATCCCTTGTTCCCTTGAAAATTGAATCATAGAGTTGAGGAGACAGATAACGGGAGAGTTTGGCCGACAAGCTCTTCAACTCGCGAGTTTTACGGCGCAGGGCAACAGCCGAACGTACGCGACTGCGCACAATGGCTGGGCTGATGGGCTTGGCGATGAAATCCACCGCACCCAGTTCAAACCCCTTGGTTTCGTCCTCCACGTCATTCATGGCCGTGACGAAGATCACCGGCACATCTGCCGTGGACTCATCAGACTTCAGCCGAGTGCAGACCTCGTAGCCATCCATATCGGGCATCATGATGTCCAACAGCACCAAATCGGGTCTGTCCTTTGCTGCGAGTTCCAGGGCATCTGCCCCATTGGTCGCCACGGACAGGATGTAGTCTTCGCGTAACAAGTCGGCCAACAGCTTGATGTTGACCGGGGTATCGTCCACCAACAGAATTCTCGATTTTTCGCCCATACCCCCCCCTTCGTCGACTCTCTACCGCGCCTTGCCCCCGGTCATTAACGCCTGAGCGCCTCACGCTCCGCGTCACTATCCGCATTATTCATGGCAATGGCCCTGAATGTTTCGGACAATTCCCGAAAGGGCCCTTCAAAGGCAGGATCAAAGTGGCTCCCCATGCCTTCGAGGATTATTCTCACTGCCTTCGAATGCTCAAAGGGGGACTTGTAGACCCGCTGACTAATGAGGGCGTCATAGACATCCGCAACGGCCATCAACCGACCTGACAAAGGGATATCCTCCCCGGCCAAGCCCTGCGGATATCCACTGCCATCCCAGCATTCATGATGGGTGTAGGCGATCTCGGCCCCGAAACGCAGGAACGAGCTGGTTCCCAAACGCTTCTCCGCGGCTCGCAATGCTTCCCGACCATAAATGGCGTGACGTTTCATGACCTCGAATTCTTCCTCAGTCAGCTTTCCAGGTTTGAGCAATATACCATCCGGCACGCCTACCTTACCTACGTCATGCAACGGGGCGGAACGGTACAGCATATCCACGGTCTCCGAGGTCAAATAGTCGGAATACGCAGAATCCTCGGACAACCGCTGAGCAAGGCAGCGCACGTAATTCTGAGTACGGCGGATATGCCCTCCTGTTTCAGGATCACGGGTCTCGGCAAGCCCGGCCAGACATTCCACCGTGACTTTCTTAGTCTGTGCCAGCTCATAGGTTCGCTGCTGCACAATATCTTCCAGGTGGTCGCGATGCCGCTTCAAATCCAAATGGTTGCGCACCCGGGCCTTGACCAAACCGGGGTGGAAAGGCTTGGCAATGTAGTCCACGGCCCCCAAGTCCAATCCCTTCTGCTCGTCCTGAACCTCCGACATAGCGGTAACGAAAATAACAGGAATGCCTGCGGTCAGGGGAGAGCTCTTGAGCCTATCCAAAACCTCATAGCCATCCATTTCCGGCATCATGATGTCCAACAGAACAAGGTCAGGATGATCCTCCTGGGCACGGATCAGGGCATCAGCCCCATTGGTCGCCACGGACAGTTGATAGTCCTCACGCAAAAAATCCGCCAATAGCCTGATATTGGCCGGGGTGTCGTCCACAATCAAGATTCTCGGAGAATCAGACATCATTCCATCCCCTCAGCACACCCGGCATTCCGAATGGTTACAATCACCAGCCGCATCTCTATCATCATTACCGGCACACACGACTCGCCCCCTCCTTACAAAGAAATATCCATGGCCCTGGCGATGCCATCCAACTCGGTCAGCGCCCCCTTGAAATCAAACATATCCAACTTATCCGCCAGTTGGTGGACTTGATTGGACAGCTCTCCTCTCAACTCCTTGCGCACCTTCTCCAAAGCCAATTCGGCATCCGGATTGCTTTTGTCGAGCATTCGCTTCAGGTCTTCCAACGCCTGAGTCAAAGCCTCCGGGTCAATATCACCACCCTGGCTGGCTTCGGCTGCCTCACGGGCCAACTCGGCATCGGCCTGGATCTGGGCAAAGTCTCCAAGCGGCCCGAGGACGACATCCAACTGCTCCTGCAATGCTCCGAGCATCCCCAAAGCCTGCTCATAGTCCTCTTTTTTCAGAGCGGCATCGACATTTGCAGCGGCTTCGAACAACGCACTGGCTCCAATATTTCCCGCCACGCCCTTGACAGTATGAGCCTGGCGCTGGGCCAACTCCAGCTTGTTCGTTGCAATGGAATCCCTGATTTCTGAAACGCACTCTACGTAGTCCCTGTGGAAATCCATCAACAACTTGGCGTAGAGTTTACTGTTTCCAGCCACACGTTTGAGCCCGTTGTCCATATCAATGCCGGGCAACGATTCAGGTAGAGTCACCTCTGTCTGAACCACCGGGGCATCGCCTTCGTCATCATCCGAACCAAAATCGCGCGGCTGAATCCACAACACCAGGGTGGCGAAAAGCTTGTCAGGATCAATGGGCTTGGTCACATGATCGTTCATGCCTCCTTCAAGACTCTTTTCGCGATCCCCGGCCATGGCGTGAGCCGTCATGGCAATCACCGGCAAATCCTTGAAACGCGCTTCTTTTCTGATCGCCGCTACGGCCTCGAATCCATCCATGACCGGCATCTGGATATCCATGAGTACGGCATCAAAGGAGGTTGTATTGATCAGGTCTAGAGCTTCCTGCCCATCATTGGCAATACTGACCCTAAGTCCAACAGATTCCAGCAATTCCTGCGCAACCTGTTGATTGATCTCATTGTCCTCGGCCAACAGAATGTGGGCGCCACGGATGCCGCGCACCGCCTCTCGGGCCTGGTCTTTGACCGACAACTCGCGATGTGTCTTTTCGGTTTTGCGCCCAAAGACATCCATGATGGTATTGAGCAGAACGGACTGGTTGGCCGGTTTAATCAGAAAACCATCAAGCCCGGCATCCTCTGCCTGCTTCATGATTTCCTCCCGACCATAGGCTGTGACCATGATGATCACTGGCGTCTTGGGCAGATGATCATCCTTTTTGACCCGGCGCGAGGCTTCGATGCCGTCGATGCCAGGCATTTTCCAGTCCATGATGACCAGTTCATAGGGTTTTCCTTCATCGGCAGCTCGATCCAGCATGACCAGCCCCGTCTCACCGTCAACGGCAACGTCGACCTCGAAACTGAAGGATGACAAATGGTCCGAGAGAATGTCGCGTGACGTGGCACTGTCATCCACGACCAGCACTCGCATACCGCGCAAATCGCCGACAGACTGGTTACGCCGCTCACGGCCTTCCTTGCCCAAACCGAAGCGGGCGGTGAAGATAAACTGACTGCCCTTGCCCTTTTCGCTTTCAACATGAATCTCGCCGCCCATCATCTCTGTCAGACGCTTGGAGATGGTCAGTCCCAGCCCGGTGCCCCCATACTTTCTGGTTGTGGACGTATCAGCCTGGGTAAACGCATGGAAGAGCTTGGCCGTTTGCTCCGGCGTCATACCGATGCCTGTATCCGAAACCATAAAGCGTAGCAGTACATCATCTTGCCCCTGCTCCACGATTTCAGTCGCAACAACGATTTCACCCTTTTGCGTAAACTTGATGGAATTGCCGCACAGGTTGATCAAAATCTGACCAAGCCTCAGCGGATCACCGACAAGGGACAAAGGAACTTCAGAAGATGTCTTGAACAGCAGTTCCACGCCCTTTTCTTGGGCCTTGATGGAAATCAGAGTCGAGAGATTATCCAGCACATCTTCCAGATGGAAGTCCACAGCTTCCATCTCCAGCTTACCAGCCTCGATTTTTGAAAAATCAAGAATGTCGTTGATAATGCGCAGTAGGGAATGTGCAGACGCATCTATCTTCTTCAGGTAATCATGCTGCTTGGGCGTCAAATCCGTTTGCAGTGCAAGGTGAGTCATACCGATGACCGCATTCATGGGGGTCCGAATCTCGTGACTCATGTTGGCCAGGAAATCGCTCTTGGCTTTGTTGGCCTCATCGGCCTCGTCCTTGGCTGACTCAAGCTCTCTTTCCAACCGTTTCTGCTCCGTGATGTCTACCAGCAACCCCACCAGACCACCGACAGAACCATCGGATAGATAAAAAGTCGTCGCCCAATAAAGCGCCGTCCGCGGGATTCCATCTGCATATTCAAGGTCCAATTCGTAATGAGTCATTCCCCCTTCGCGCAGCAGGCCCAGGTCCTCATTGTGGAAGTGCTTACGTCCTTCCATCGGAATAAAATCAAGATCAAGCACCGTCTTGCCGATATAATCCTGGCGATGCATGCCGAAGGCCTCTGCGTAGGCCTTGTTGAAGATACGGAAATGAGCATCCGGGCCTTTGACAAACAGAGGATTCGGGATGGTATCCACAAGGGATTCCACAAAAGCCAACTGATCCGCTATCTCCTTCTCCAGTGCCTTGCGCTCGGTGATGTCGCGAATCACGGCCGAGGTGAATATTTCACCACCGACTTCCCATGTGCCGAAGGACACTTCCATGGGAAACTCGCTTCCATCCTTGCGCTGCCCGACCTGTTCCACCGTCTGACCGGAGAGAGGATGCCTCCCCGTTTCACGAAAGACATCAAGTCGATCCTCACGCGTATCCCGATCGCGTTCCGGTACGAGCATCGAGGTTGGCATATCGATGGCTTCATCCTCGCTATAGCCGAACAAGTCCTCGGCCCCCTTGTTCCAGAACGTGATACGCCCATTGCGGTCCGAAGAGGTGATGGCATCAGTGGCCGATTGCGTGATCTGACGCACCTGTTCCTCTGACATGCGCAAGGCGTCCTCGGCCAGCTTGCGCTCGGTAAAATCACGCACGCTGATGCGCATACCTAGGGGCTTGCCCTCGCCATCAAACACAGGGTTCCAGGAAATAGCTGCCCAACGCACCGTCCCGTCTATCGCATTGTAGCGGAAGGGAACGTCGTTTTCCTCTTCGCGAGCCTTCATCTGCTCAAGGACATCCCGCATGAATGGCTGATCTTCGGCATAGACGATGGGCAAAGGATACTCCTGCATCGTCATGCATTGTTCAGGGCTGTATTGGGTCATCCGCTCCACAGCAGAGTTCACCCAAAGCAAGTGTCCGTCATCATCAATCCAACTTTCCCAGTCATATGTGTAATCGGCAATGATACGGAACTTCACCTCGGATTCGCGCAGGGCCTTCTCAGCCGCCTTACGCTCGCTGATGTCATCGACGATCCAGACCACCCCTTTATCCAAATCAGGAGGTGAACCATCATCGAGGGCCGAGCCTGAGAGCTCGCACCAGACAGGCTCACCGTCCTTGCGGCGCATCTGGTATTCCACATGAATCTGTTCCCCCTGGGTCAAGGGGTAGTAGTATTTTTCACCAAAAGACTTGAAGCTTTCCTCGGTGAGATGCAGATCAAGCATATTCATGCCCACCATTGCGTCGGGCGAGTCATATCCAAAGATCTCGGCCAAGCGTTGGTTTCCTTGGGCAAAATTTCTGCCTCCGCGCAAAAACATGATCCCAACCTGGCTATTTTGCAGAATAGCGTTTTGTTCGGCCATGGATTCATGAAGAGCCTTCTCAGCTGCCTTGCGTTCAGTAATGTCCCTTACCGAGGCGACGACTTGCAGGCCATCCTTGGTCTGGATGGGCGCCAATCCGACACTCACGGGAATAAGCGCTCCCGCCTTGCTCTGGAGCGTCAACTCGACATTTCGGCGTGTTGGATTCAACACATAGCCTTGGCGCAATTTGGGATGCCTCGGGCGCACCGCTTGGGGCACCAGCATTTCTATCTTTTTCCCGAGCAATTCCTCGCGAGAATAGCCAGAAAGGGCTTCCGTCTGTGAATTCACCACCAGAATGGTCCCCTGATCATCCACCACGATCATGCCATCCGGGGCGGACTCCAACAAAGCCTCGATGCGCTTCTGGCTATCACGTATTGCATCTTCAGCGGCCTTGCGTTCGGTAACGTCCCTGAACACGATAACGGCACCGGCAATAGTCCCACCCTTTTTAATGGGCGCGGCCGAATATTCCACCGGAAACCCGCTGCCATCCTTACGCCACAGATATTCATCATCAATGTGATGGGCACTGCCTTCGGTATAGGCCGCATGCATGGGGCAATTTTCCACAGGAAAATGACTGCCATTGGCATGAGAATGATGGACCAGGTCGTGAATTTTCTGTCCGAGGATATCACCGTTGACGTACCCAAGCATCGCCATTGCAGCAGCATTGACAAACGTGGCTCGCCCATGGTCATCAACTCCGAAAATCCCCTCGCCCACGGATTCCAACACCATCCGTGTTCGCTCTTCGGCCAAGCGACGGGCCTCGCTCTCACGTGCAAGACGGCGGTTCCAGACAATAATGACAAACAAAATAAGTCCAGTCACAACAGCAACGGCCACACCAACCTTCCAGATCAGCCCCCAATCCACTCTGCTTTCAAAGCGCAGATTCAACCAGCGATCCTGAATATCAATCCGCTCACGTTCAGGAATAGCCCACAGCACCCGCTCGATGAGGGGCACAAGTTCCGGCCAATCCTTGCGAACTCCAACGCAGAGTTCCGAGGAATACGGCGTGGTTGCTGCCACAACGAGATTCTCAATACCGTGGGATTTGATGTGGAAGGTAATAGACAACAGGTTGTCCACAAAGGCGTCGAGCTTACCTTCAGAGAGCATCTGTAGCCCTTCCCGCAGATTCTCGACCCGGACCAAATTGAGATCAGAAGGATCATTGGTCAAAAATTCATCCGAAACATAGCCTTCCACCACACCAACACGTTTGCCCTCCAAATCAGCCAGAGAGGCCACAAACCCCGAATCCGTCCGGGTTGTAATGACAAAGGGGTAGCTGAGATAGGGCCTTGTAAAATTGAGGTATCTTTCACGGTCAGGGGTCTTTGCCAAGACGGGTATTACGTCCAGTTCACCCTTTTTGGCCTTGGCCATCACCTCGGGCCAGGGCTGTGCTTCGGGCGGAATCAGCTCCACTCCGAGCTTTTCGGAAATCTTGCGCATGTAATCCGAGGCGATGCCTGAAAATTCACCTTGAGCATTCAAAAAATCAAAAGGAGCCCAGGTCATATCCGTCCCTAGACGGATATTGGGATGATCGGCAAGCCACTTTTTCTCGGTGGCGTTGAGTTCAACCTCCTTGGGCAGAATCGAATACAACCGCTGGTCTGGATCAGGAATCCAGCGACGCTCAAGCTCTAGGATTTCGCTGGGATGAATCGCCGCAAAGCCCTCATCGACGACACGCAGAAGATCGTCGCGCCCCTTGGGCACTGCTGCCCGATAATACTCAACAAACAACCTGTCCCTGAGATGACCGATCTCACTGGTAAATCCCATACGTGAAATCACGGCCAACGTGCTGCCATCTTCACCCACATACGCCTGGATGACACCGTCGACCAAGCTCTTGATCGCAGTTTCCGGTTCCAGATAGGTCACCAGATCGATCTGTGGATGATTATTGCGTAACCAGGCTTCATGGAAAGACCCGGCCAAAGTGCCAACCTTGCGCCCATCCAGCGCATCCATAGTCACAGGCCCCTGGCGGGCAGTGAAAAACACATCCGAGGCAGTGGGATAATACGGCGTTGAAAAATTGAGCCACAAATCACGCTGCTCACTTCTATACAGCCCGGCATGAATATCAGCCCGTCCCTGAGCCAGATCCGACAGAGTATCCACCCATGTCCCAAACCGAAAGCTGACCTTACGCTTGGTCTTCTTAGCCCACAGCTTCCACAAATCCACAGACAGCCCGGTGGCCTCTCCGTTATCACGCAGCATGGTGAACGGCTCATTCCCGCGCATGCAGGCAATGACCAGCCCGTCGCCACCTTCAGCTGATGCCACACCGGTCCAACGCTTCTGCAGGCGTGCCTTCTCCAGCTCGGTGATGCGCTTCATTCCTTCCAGAACATCACTGGCCAGATGCGTATTCCCCTGTTTTACGGCCGAGAACAACTCATTGGCATACAGGGGATGATCGATATCGTAGGAAAATTTCTGACGCTGACCAATGCGAGTCAGCCAGTCCAAAGCAATGACTGTATCCTTAACAAAAGCTTTGATTTCACCTCTTTGCACCGCCTCAAACAATGTGGCATTGGACGAGAAAGTAGCAACCTCATCAGTCGAAATCCGGCGGCGAAGGAAATCCTCAGCCCGATCCCCCTGAAGCACTCCAATTCTGACCCCCGGAGGTCTTTGAGGCCCTTCACTCCCAGGATATTTTCATGAACAAAAAGATGTGTTTCCATCTTGGCCACGGGCAATACGTAATCCAGATAGTCGTCCCGCTTTTTTGTGTACAACAGGCCACCATGCACATCGGCCTTTCCGGCCTTGACCAGCTCCAGAGTCTCGCTAAACGTCCCGGAGGTAAAATCCACAGCAACCCCGGTCTTTTCAGACCATAGTCGCCACAGATCCACCATCCAGCCACGAAGACTCCCCGTCTCATCCTGAAAATACAATGGGCTGCTGTTGTTACCGACAGCCACCACAATACGATTGCGATGCACGTCATGCCTGGCTCCATTCTGGGCAAGGGCATTCCCTGCCTCCGTCACCCACAACGCAACCATCACAACAACAACCGTCATACCGAGTTTATTGATCAGATACCGCATGCATTCCTCTCAAATCGCTCTATTGCACGGGAGTTGTGTCGTATCCCATGGCCTCAAGCAACAGTTTCGCCGCCCGGGAATCATGGGAGATTGGTCGTAACAGTTCATCATACCCAAACCCACTTTCCAGAAAACAAGTCGCGAGTCTGTCCCCATAGCCACCATAGACCTTTGCCAGAATCTCCTGCCAATCAACGGCGTATGTAACGGCTTTACGCAATCGAATGTCATTAAATGGCGGACGGGCGTTATTGAGTTCAATCTGGTAGGAACGTGTCCCCTCAACAGGCTCGGCCCTGACTGAATCATTCTGATTGATTTCTGGCAGTCTATTGAAGGGAACTTCTTGCGTAATGTGAACCTGTCCCCTCAACAACATTTCGATTCGCTCGTCAGCTACGGGAATCAAACGAAAAACAACCCGCCTGATTTTGGCAGGCCCCACAGGCTCAAGCGCCGGAGATCCGCCGTAATAGCGGTCGAATCGTTCCATAATCACTTCCGAATCAAAATTGCCGGAGACATATCTGAATGGCCCGGAACCAATCGGATGTTTAGCAGCGAATTCATCCCCCACCCGCTTGAAGTATGCCTTGGGGACAATCTGAAAATGCACAAGAGCCTGCAAGAAGACAGAGAAAGGACGATCCAGAACAAATTTAACATTATAATCATCCAGGGCTGTTACACGAACCAGGGGTCCCAAAAGTCCCTTGCGGGGGCTCGGCCTGCCACCCACGCCGTACGGATTCAGAATCCGATCAAAGGTGAAAGCCACGTCATGAGCCGTCACGGGGGTTCCATCATGAAAAACAGCACCAGTACTCAGGGTAAATATGTATTCCAATGCGCCAACGCGAACCCAAGATTCGGCAAGCTCAGGTACAACAACACCCTCAGGCGTTCTAGTCACAAGCCCATCAAACATGTTTCGAATCAGGGTTTCGGAATTTCGGCTGCGAAAGGCTGCGGGATCAAAAGAAAGAAAACGGGTATCGCCTACACCAACCACCAACTCCTCACCGTTTGTCAATTCCACATCATGCAGATTGATTCGGCCATCCATGGAGGGGCGATAGCCTTTGACCAGGTTGGAAACACCGTCGAAACGCAGAAGGGTATAGCCAAAAATCCATGGAGTCTGGTCCTGTATGATGCGTTGCGCCTCCTGATAGGACTGCTGTCGAACGACCTTGCTTGGCGCCCCTCCCCCTTGTTCCAACAACGCATCCACATACCCATTGGAGTAGCCGGAGAAATTGCCTCGCCCTCCCGTCATCAGTTTAGGCACGGCCAGATCGAACGGATCGAAATATGCACTGCCCCAATCCGTGAGATACGCGGCCCGATCCCCCTTGAGCACGGCGGCCAGCATATCCCGCCTCTCCCAGACAGAAACCCTGGCATCAATACCGACCTCACCCAACTGCCGGGCAATCATCCGGGCCTCGTCAGCACGCTCTGTAGGGGAATCAAGTACAAATGAAAATCGTTCTGCCCCAGCCTGAAGTGGCGTCAACAGAAAAAATGAAATGATCAACAGGAAAAAAGATGCAACGCGAATGCGCACCGGACACATCCCCCCTCTTCAATTATCTACAAAGCGCAAGACATTAACAATATCTCAACATTACAGAAGAAAGGAGATTAATTCCACCGTTATCTCATTTGAAAGGAGAAGAAACAGTCACAACAAAACAGTTCACCAACAGCGTATTTCAAACTGAAAAAGCAACGTCATTCATCAGGTGCAGCAAATCCTGCACAGCATGAATTCCTGACACAAAACCGAGGTCGCAGCTTCTCAGCCCAGATAATGCGCTCGTACCATAAAGAGTAGAAATGATACGATCCATCACTCGCATCTCATTTTCCAGTACTTCCGGTTCAACATGTGGAGCTCGATCCCCGGTCAAAAGCATCGTCTCGAAATTGCTCTTATCCAAGCGTTCCTGAAAGGCTTGATGGGTCTTCAATTGCCGTTCGGCATCCTGTCGCTTCCTGATCATGGCGGCAGCCAAATCCCCGGCATCAACCTCGGATTCTAGAAAAAGACAGCAGAAATCCAACAAGGACATGAAGTCCGAATCACTTCCCAATTTCATGATCACTGAATTGGCGAAATGTCCCGCCTTGAAAGTCCAGGGAAATCTGGCCCGCCGCAATCGAAATCGCGCCATCAGGGCCAGCTTGTCCGGCAAGCAGCGCAGGGCAGCCTGAACAGCCGCTGGCGAGGTTCTGGTGAGGCGCAACCTGCGAACCAGCATGCGGGAATCATCACTGGTCAGGGCAAAACGAATTTCCGTGGCGTCCGGAAGCTGAAAACAAGCCGGTTCGCCTTCCAGGGTCCGGGCAAGGGCAAGAGTATGAGCCTCGGTCCACTCCAGGTCGACCAGTAACGATTCCAACTTCGTCGAAATTTCAACATCGGGGAAAAGCAACAGTTCTGCCAGCATCATACGATCCGGGTTGTCCAGATCATTCAACACGCTGTTCCAATCTCCGTACTCGCCGATATCCAGCACGTCCTCTGCCAGACGTAGAACGCCCACATCCACAGCAGAGACTGACGCCAGCCCTTGCTGCAACGTACAGACAACAAGATCAAACCAATGTTCAGACATACAATCAGCCTTATCCTTCCCCCCACTTTCTGTCCATGCTCGGCAACGATAAGAGCACGTCAACATGGAGCATCCAGCGATTGCCTATGATCCTGCTCGTGTGATATGGCAACAACTGAAAACGCTTGAAAACGGCCCATTTGCTTTGGCTATTCTGATTCACAGCACAGCAGGAACGCAGGCCCATCATGGAGTATAAGGAACACCGCCCCCTCAGGCGAATCCTCAAGACAAATGGTAATCTGAAACGACCAGTGGCGGTGGGAACACAATTCGGTACTCTGCCAAGCCAGCGTGGGTTCGAGAAGGATGCCTCCTGTTCCGGACTGCCCTATCCCCCTTGCACGAAGACTCCCCCGGCTGCGAGTTCGATCCGGAAACCAGAACACTGGTGGCAACCGTCTTCGGCACGGTTCAATTCACCAAAGAGGGAATCAGGATCATCCCAAGCTGGGAACTCTCTCATGACAAGACACTACTCATGGTGGATGTCCACCCCGAAGACTTCAATGGAGAAGAGATATCCTCCGGTCGGCTGTTGGCCGTCATTCCCCCGGAAGCCAAGGAACTTGAACTCGATTTCGAAGCCTTGAATGCGGCCTTGGCACAAGCTCTGGAAACCAAGGAATTCTGTCCCGCCGTCATGGCGCGAGGCCTGCTGCCGGAGCCTGGACAGGATGGAAGACTCAAACTGGCCTTCAAGGCAGATCAGACAGCCGGAACCCTGCGCGAAGACGGCAGTATGGACTTCCGCGAACGCGGCGGCATCCACTTCGTCAACGAGGGTGATGAGCTTGGCATCCTCTATCCGCCCATCCCCGGCACTCCCGGGCACGACATCTTCGGCACTCCCATCGAACCGGCTGAGCCACAGCCGTCCAAGGCCAAAGCCGGCCAAGGCGTCACCAGCACACACAACGACGACGGCACGACGGCCTTCACGGCGTCGCGCGTGGGCGTCGCTCATTTTCTGAATGACACTCTGGAAGTCTCGGAACTTCTCGAAATTTCCGGAGACGTGGATTACGACACCGGCAATATCCACGCCGAGCATGGCGCCGTACACATCCGTGGAGCCATCAAGAGCGGCTTCAAGGTCGAGGCCTCTGGTGACGTCATCGTGGACGGCCTTATTGAAGAGGCCGATGTCACTGCAGGCGGTCTGGTCGTAGCTGGCGGGATCATCATGAACGGCAAGAACAAGGTACAGGCCGAGGGCAATGTATCGGCCAAATTCTTCCAGAATGCCCTTGTCAGGGCCGGAGGCGATGTCATCGCCGAGCTGGAAATCTCACACAGCGACATCATCGCCACGGGGAGCATCATTGCCCTGGGCAGAAAAGGAATCATCAGCGGTGGGCACATCATCAGCGGCAGCGACATTCACGCCAAAATCATAGGCAATGAATCTCGCTCCAAGACCATCGTGGAAATCCGATTGCCATCGCCCAGGCAGGACCAACTCACCAATGCCCGCAACCAGTTGACCGAAGAACTCAGCAGGCTGGACAAAGCCATCGGGGCCGAAGATGCCCTGACCATGTTGATGACCGCTCCCGAGGAAGACCGACGCATCTTGGCAGAACTGGTCAAGGTTCGAGGTAAGATCCAGGCGGATATCCGAACCATTGACGAATCCATTGCCACGGAACGCAAAGCTCTGGAGGACCTCCTGGCAGAGAAGCAGGTCAAGGCCGAACAACAGGCATTCTGCGGGACAGAGGTCATCTTCAGTGGAAAATCACTCAAAGTTACCGAAGACATGAACGCCCCCCGATTCCACTGGAATCCACAAGATCGCAAGATCGAGACGGACTAGAGAGCAATACAACGATGCCCACCATCCTGTTTGTCGATGAAAATGATGCCGTTATGGCTAATCTGCCCGAAGTCGCACACGACAAGTTTGAGCTACTGCTGGCCACGTCATACGAGGACGCCACAAAGCGGCTCAAAGGCCAAAACGACATCGCCGTTGTCGTCACCGAACTCAACCTGAACGGTGAGGACGGCATCGTCTTTCTGGCCAACGCACGCCAGAATTCTCCTGAGACAGTGCGCATCATCTTCACGGCCCAGAATGATTTTCTTGATGCCTTCAATGCCCTGAACACAGCCCAAGCGTATCGTTTTGTCAAAAAACCCTGCCCACCTCAGGACCTGCTCAAGGTCATTGCCAAGGCAGTCCGCCGTCATTCCCGCAAAATCAAGGAAAGACGAGCGGCGCGCAACAGCCTCATCGGCAGCGTCAAGGCGCTGGTGGATATCCTGGACATGGTCAACCCCGAAGCCATGGGCCTGAGCAAGCGCATCCGCTCGCGAGTCATGGCCACAGGCAAGGCCCTGGAAATCAAACCACTCTGGCAATTGGACCTCGCAGTAACATTGTCACACATTGGTTGTGTCGCCCTGCCCGCAGAAATCCTGAAAAAGATCGACCAAGGGGACAACCTGACTCCCGAAGAGCTTCAGATTTTCGGTATGCACCCGCGCATCGCGGCCAACCTGCTGGCCAACATCGATCAAATGGCACCCGTTGCCGAAATCATTCGTCATCAGCTCTCCCCGCAGCACGACAAACAACCTCTTGAGTCCAGAATCATCAAGATTGCCCTAGATCTGGACCGAATGGTTCAAAAGGGAGCCGAAGCCATCAACGTTCTCAAGCACATGAGGGCCAAGGACAAGATCTACGACCCTCTGGTTGTGGATGCCATGCTGAGTCTGGAGGGGACAACCCAAGCTCCAGAACCTAGCTCTGTTCGGGAAATTTGCATCAGTGAACTGGAAGAAGGCATGATCATGGCCGAGGACATGGTCAACAAGGAAGGAACTAAGCTTCTGCTGCGTGGGCAAGCCGTCAGCAAGCCCTCCCTGATTCGCCTGCAATCCTTTTACATTGCTCTGGGCGTCATCGAACCCATCCGCGTGATGGCCGAGTCTGCCCGGGAAGCCGCACCCGCCTGTTCATGAAAAAAGGCCCACTGCAGACGCAGCGGGCCTTTCTTATATCAGCCTCTCCCGACGCTGAAAGAGAGGATCGGGCTAGGCTCGTTCCAATCCCGCCCAATTTCTGGTGGCGATGCGTGCCCCACTTCTCCCCAACACCAGGCATTCACGCCCGGAAAGAGAGTCAACCAGAGACACACCTGCCTGAGCAGGCATCACCATGACAGCAGTAGACAGGGCATCGGCTTCCATGGCTGTCGCAGCCACAGTACTCACACTTACGGTTTGACTTGGGCTCAAGCCAGAAGCCGGATTGATCACGTGATGATGCTTACCCGCAGGGTCATAGCTGCGCTCATATCCACCGGACGTGGCAATGGCGCAATTGGCCAGACTCAGCACACTGGGATGTTGACCATTGCCCGTTGGGTCTTCTACGGCAACGGTCCAGCGGCGCGCCCCACTTACACGAATATCGCCACCAGCGTTGATCATCAGACCGGAAACCCCAAGGGCAGTCATGGCCTCGCAGGCCTTATCCACGATATAGCCCTTGCCCATACCATCCAGGGTCAAACTCATTCCCGGCTTGTCAAAACAGATATCCCGGCCATCCACGGTCACAGCAGAGCCGTCCACAAAGGACAACGCCTTGGCCAACTCCTGCCGGGAAACAGTCAGCGATCCGTCAGGGCGCAGGCTATTACGAATAAGGTCAGCCACAGGAAGCACGGTGGCATCGAACGCGCCGTTGGTGAGTCGGGTCATCGCCACCGAGCGTTCTGTCACGGCAACCAGTTCCGGGTGGGCCCTGCGCAGCTTTCCAACGCCATTGAGCACACTGATTTCCGTGCCTTCGCGATGACGATCGAAGATGTCGCTTAACCGACGTATTTCACCAAAAGCGGCCTGCACGGCCTCCTCGGCTCTATCGGCACTATCATCGTGCGCAGTAACAGTCACAAACGTTCCCATAAGCAGTGCCGTGCGGGTCACCTCTGCCTGCCCAGCACGCTCTGTCGCACGACCGAAGCTGACTTCTGCCAGGGCTGAAAGAGGTGCCAGGGCAGTCCCTACGCCCAGCGCAACAGCAGCCTGCAACACGTCGCGTCGGCTGTAACCTTTACTCTGCATCCTTCTTCTCCTCGTACTCGATGAGTCGAACATCTTCGTCGTCTTGATACTCACTGCCCGCTTCGGCGTCATAGCAGGTCAGACCACAGCGCAGGCAACGACTGGCCTCCTTGAGCGCAAGACGTTTCTCCAAAGGTAGACTGACTTCTTCCTTGAAGGTACTGCGCCGATCTCCCACGGAGATCTCCGGCACCTCGACCCGGGGAATGGTGTACTTGACCCGCATCCCTTTCAAAATGGACTCGGTGATGACACGCTGCTGGGGATTCACCGGTTTGGCGATCTCACCATCGGTGAGCAGCATATGAATGGATCTGGCAGCCACACGGCCATCGGCCACGGCCTGCACCACCACATTACGGCCCGAATACAGCTCTCCGCCCACGAACACGCCGGGCACCGAGGTCTCCAGCGTCACGTTGTCGGCATCGATGGTCCCTTTCTTGGTGATCGCAAAGGGGCTGGTTCCATCCTGAACCACATACGGTGTCAGGTCCGGCACACGATCAACACAGTTGATCACCAGATCACACTCGATCTGCTCTTCGGTTCCTACCTGAAGCAGAGGCTCGCCCGAGCATTTCTTGGGGTCCTTGTACTCGGTCTGACCGTACTCCACGCACATGTCACCAACTTCACATGGCACTATGGCCGTAGGTACGGTCTTGTACAGGATCTCGGTCCCCAACTCCTCGGCCCGATCGACTTCCTTGTTGTTGGCCTGCATCTTGCGTTTGATATGCTTGGAAAGCACCGTCACCGAATACGCTCCCAGACGTCCCGCACTACGGGCCACATCCATGGCAGTGTTGGTGTCTCCGATAATTACCAGGCGCTTGCCGGACAGGTCCGGGCGATCCTTGACGATCCGCCCCAGGAATTCCACGCCGTCAACGACGTCCATGGAATCCTCTCCGGGAAGATCCAAAGCCGGCGTTTTCCAAGCACCGGTCGCCAGGAAAATCGCCTCAAATCCTTCAGCCTTCAATGATTCCAAGCTAAAGTGCTCACCCAGCGTCTTACCGAGACGGGCTTTGACTCCCAACTCCAGAATACCCTGCACTTCCCAATCCATAACCCGGTTGGGAACACGGTATTCAGGAATGGTGTGACGAACCATTCCACCCAGGCTGTCCTTGGAATCAAAGATGTGCACTTCGTGGCCCAGCCGCGCCAGGAAATAGGCGCAGGACAGGCCCGCGGCACCGCCGCCGACCACCGACACCTTGTGTCCGGTATCGGGATTCTTTTGCAAAGGTACGCGCCCACCGGAACCCATCTCCCAGTCGGCCACATAGCGTTCCAGAGAATTAATGGCCACGCCTTCGTCCACAATCTGGCGCCGGCAGATCGTTTCGCAACCATGAGGACAGATACGTCCCACCACAGCGGGCAGCGCAATGTGATCCTTCAAGGTCAGCAGGGCTTCGCCCATCTCGCCATTCTTGAGCTGCTGAATCATGGTGCGCACGTCCAACTGGGCCGGGCACTTTTGCATGCACGGAGCCAGACAATCCGAGAGCTTGTTCAGATGCAGCAAGTCCGTGGACAGTCCTTTCAGACGCAAAGCACCCGTCGGGCAGACCTCGGCGCATTTACCGCAAGACCGGCACAAGGCCTTGTTGATGATGGGCAACCCCTCGGCGCCAAGCTCAATGGCACCAAAGGAACAGGCCTTCACGCAGGACCCCAGTCCCAGGCAAGCCAATCCACAGGCCTTGTCACCGCCATAGAGCATGGCTTCGGCGCGGCAGTCTCGTGCTCCCGAATAATCAAACATCAGATTGGCACGTTCACCCCCGGTACAAATCAACGAAGCCAGGCGAGGTTCCTTGAAGGCCACACTTTGCCCCATGACCTTGGCCACGGCTTCGGCAATCTCCATCCCACCGGCCACGCACAACGCGGGCGGAGCCTCACCCTTGACCACGGCTGCCGCTGCAGCGCTGCATCCCGGATACCCACAGCCACCGCAGTTGGCACCGGGGAAGCAGGACTCCACCGCCGTAATGCGAGGGTCTTCTTCCACATGCAAAACCTTCGAGGCAGCGGCCAACACCGAAGCAGCGACCAGCCCCAAACCAGAAAGCAGGAATATCGAAGTGCTTACCATTGGATATCCTTAGTGGCTGGAGTTAGGCGAGAGAATGACCTGCCGCGAGCCAAAGCAACGCAGCATCGGCGGCAAGCACGGCCAGGGCCGGAACAGCCAGCTTGGCGTGGCGAGCGAGGGGAGTTCCGGGAAACCCGGTTTCCATCCCGCGACGAACACGACTGACCAGATTGACCAAAGCCGCCACGGCCAGCATGAAAGCCACGGCATGGAACAGGGAACCGGCCACCAAGGGGATGACCGCCAGAATCAACAAAATGGAATTCAACATCAAAAATTCTCCTTTATGCGCCCATGCCTTGAAAGGCAAAGAACGCCAATGACATGGCTCCAGCCATGATCAGGGCTATGGGAACACCACGGAAGGCCTGCGGCACGGGGGCCACGTCCAGGCGTTCGCGAATGGCAGACAAAATAACCAGGGCAACCGTAAACCCCACCCCCGAAGCCAATGCGTAAAGCAGCGACTTGCCAAAACCGTATTCGTTACGCTGAACCATGATGGCAACGCCAAGCACGGCACAGTTGGTGGTGATGAGCGGCAGGAAAAGCCCCAGGGACTTATACAACGGTGGAATCACCTTACGCAGGAACATTTCAACGAATTGCACCAGCGAGGCGATGATCAGAATGAAGGCAATGGTCTGCAGATATTCCAGCCCATTGGGAGCCAGGGCATAGACATGCACGGGCCAGGTGATGGCCGTAGCCATGACCAGCACGAAGATGACCGCGCCGCCCATGCCCAGAGCCACATCGGTGCTCTTGGAGGTACCCATGAAGGGGCACGCGCCAAGGTACTGCACCAACACGATATTGTTAATGAAAATGGCAGATATGACAAACAGGAAAGTATCCATGAAATTATCCCGTGGTTGATGGTCCAGCGCTTTGGGCGCTTACATCTTGCAGGCTTTGCACGAACCGCAGCCGTCGCCACAACCGGTAATCGGCTTGGGTGCGGGCAACTGATTACGACGCGCATGCCAGGCATTGAAAGCGTTCATGCCAGCCAGGATCAGCCCCAGGCCGATGAATGCACCAGGAGCCTTGACCATGATGGCAAAGGGCTGAAAAGCATCCCACATCACGCCATGCCCGAAGACCGTACCGTTGCCCAATATCTCACGCACCGCCCCCAGAAAGGTCAGAGACAGAGTGAAGCCGATGCCCATGCCCAAGGCGTCCATGATGGAGGACACAATCGAGTTTTTGGAGGCAAAGGCCTCGGCCCGGCCCAAAATCAGGCAGTTGACCACGATAAGTGGCACGAAGATGCCCAACTGCTGGTACAGCGGATAGGTATAGGCCTGCATCAGCAATTCGACCGTGACCACCAGCGATGCGGCGATGACGATGAAACAGGCTATACGGACCTTGGTCGGAATCACCTTGCGCAGGGCCGAAATAATGATGTTGGACATGGTCAGTACGAAGATGACGGCCAGCCCCATGCCCAGGCCGTTTTCAGCAGTGGTGGTCACCGCCAGGGTCGGGCACAGCCCCAACAGCACCCGGAACGGGGGCAGTTCGGTCCACAGACCCTTGGAAAACTCCTTCATCAACTTGCTCATGGCGTTCTCCTTTAGCCCTTGAAGGCCTTGATGATGGCAGGTTTCAGCGACTCGTAGACCTTGGCGGCATTGGCTACGGCATTCGCCGTCCCCACGGACGAGAAGGTCGCACCGGAGACTCCGTCGATGTCACCGCCCTGTGCCTTGAGTGCCAACCCACCAAGCGAGTGGGCCGCAAACTGTCCGGTAAAGGACGGCTCCATGACACGAGTGCCCAGCCCGGGGGTCTCGGTCTGTGTGGTCACGCCAATGCCCATCAGGGTGTCGTCTGCCAGATTGAATCCGACCATCACACCGATGTTGCCCGAATAACCGGGGGCAAAAGTTTCCAAAGCCACACCCACCAACTCGCCATCGCGAATCACGGGGAAGACGAACTGCTTGTCATCGCCCAGAACCTTGCGCTCGGCGATGGGGTCGTTGTCATGCTCGCCGACCACAGCCAGCAGCGCGGGGCCCTGAACATAGGTCAGGACCTGACCTTCAATGCGCTCCCGGGTGGCCTGCTTCAAAGTGGCCAGCGAAAAGCCGGACACGCCGCAGATCAGCGACAGCACCACGATCATGTGCAGAATCTCTTTCATGGGTTACCTCGCTCCAAAGGGCTTGGGCCGCACACGGTCCAGCAATGGGGACAGCAGATTGACCAGCAGAATGGCAAAAGGCACGCCGTCGGTGTAGACACCCCAAGCCCGGATCACCACAACCATCACGCCCGCCATGAGTCCGAACAGGATCATGGGCATCCGTCCCACGGGACTGGAGGCGGTATCCGTGGCCAGAAAGAATGCGCCAAAAACGACACTGCCCGTCAGTAGGTGAAAGACCGGTTCGGCATACAGACTGGGGTCGATCATGTGCAGCAGTCCTGCCATGCCCAGGACACCGGCAAGAAAGGCCAACGGGATGTAAGGCCTGATGACCTTGAAAACCATCAGGGCTACTCCGCCCAGAGCAAGCGGAATGATCTGCACCGCGCCCAGTGCACCCAAATGCCTGCCCAACAACAGATCAATCATCTCGAATTGATCCAAGGCCTGTACCCCGAAATACTTGAGTTGAGCCAAGGGCTCGTGCATGGCCGAAGCCGCCATGGCAAAATCGACATCCATGGCTGCGGGCCAGGAAATCCGACACATGGCCCAGGCAACAAGAGGCGCACACAGCGGGTTGGAGCCGAAGCCACCGAAGAGTACACGGCCCAGAGAGGTGGTCAGTATCGCACCCATGGCAACCAGCCACCACGGAGCCGAAGCAGGCAACAAAAAGGCAAACAGCAGCCCCGCGTACAAGGCGCTGAAATTGTCCACATCAACATCGCGGCCAGCAAGGCGCAGGCACAGTGCTTCCGTCAGTACGGCCACGGAACCGGCCAGTGCCAGGACTCGCGCGGCATCCAGGCCGAAGTTCCCCATGGCCATGATCGCGGCCGGAGCCAAAGCCAGCAACCCGGCAAGGGAGAGCCCTCTCACGCCCAATCCCGTCCGCACATGCGGCGGCGGACAAACAACCAGGGCACCGGCGGAGTCCGCAAGCGGTTTAATCACAGGAGGTGTCATATTCGTTTCCTTCTGATGAGGTATCGTTGAATCGCGTCGGGCCCGTTAAGCGTCCAGAGTCGTGCGGACCTGCTCCTTGGCGAAGCGGATCAGATGCAGCAATGGGCGTCGAGCCATGCACACCGTGGCGCAGATGCCACACCCAAAGCAGATATCCAAACCTTGCTTGCGGGCATCCTCAAAACGATCGAATTCAGCGTAACGCGTAATCAGGTTGGGCATCAGCCGGGCCGGACAATGCAGGACGCATTCGCCGCAGTTGATGCAGGGCACGTTTTCCACGGGGGCAACCTCACCCGCCTTGACCAGACCGATGGCCCGACACTGCTTGGAAATACCCTGATCCAGACTGTAGGCGGCTTCACCTCGCATGACACCTCCCAGCCGAACCACGTCACCTTCGGCGCACTCCAGGCCTCCTTCGGCCAAGGCGTGACGAAGCGGAGTCCCCACGGGTATGCGCCAATTGTTCTCACCCACGGTGACGACAACCTCGGTCACGGGCAGACCGGTGGTGGCAACCATGCCTAATTCCCACAAAGCATGAATATCGAGAACGGCTGTCCCTTCAGCATTCTCCTTGCCGGTAATGGCTTTGATCAGCAAAGGCTCGATGGAAGCCGGATATTCGGCCCGCACGGTCTGCACTTCGCAGTCGCCCAGGCCCTGAACCTCGGGGCCTCCCGAAGTTACAAGAATGCATCGGGATGGCTTCACCAGTCGACGAGCCAGACTCAGCCCCTCAATCAGGATATCCTTCTCGTGAGCCAGCAGAGCTTCGGCGGATGTTACTCCGGGTTCTGGATTCAGCCCGTTGATGAGCAACAGTTCGGATTCCATCAGAGGAGTCGCGCTCACCCCCAAACGGCGCAATGTGCGAATCATCTCCTTATCGTCGTCCACGGAGCTCAGATCCACAGGAGCGACACCCCCGCCCTCACCGGGCAGCATGGTCACATAAGCAAAACTGACCTTGGTCACCTTGCCCGCCAAAGAGGCGTGGACATCGGCACTCCCCTGTCCCGGATGCTGGGCAACAACGGCGCCCTTCTCCAGTTTCTTGCCACGAGCCGTTTTCAGGCTCATGCCGCGCACCGGTATATTCAACAGTCCCGGAACGAGCATTTCCTGAATAGGCTCAATATGGTCACTGCGTAAGTTGAAATCGATCTTGGTCATGGCGTCCTTACTTGGCGTGGCAGGTTGAGCAGCTCTCTTCCCCATAGGGGCCGGCATCTTCCGCCTTGTGGCAGTCCATGCATTGGCCATGGAAAGCGTCGGCTCTGGTCAGCAGCATGTCGGAGTCGGGGCGTTCGTCATCGGACATACTCGAGACGGGCTCACTGTCATGACAACGCTCACAGTATTCCTTGCTGGGAAAAGCCCGCTGATGCACTTCCTTGAACAACCCGTCAAAGGCCTTGGGGTGGCAGCTGCCACAAGCAATGGGTTCTGCGCCTTCAACACCATCGTGGTGGCAATCGGCACAATCATATCCGTAGTCATCAGCATGGATGGCGTGGGTGAAAAAGACTCTGCCGCCATTATTGACCATGAGAACCCTGGTGGGGGACTTCTGCACCACGGGCGGCTGTGAGTATCCAACGATCGCCACAGCAAGCAGAACAGCAATGGTGACGACTATAGGGACATATCTCTTGTGCAACGAACACTCCTTATGGAGTTACGGTTCCTGAATCGGTTGCGGCCACAATGTGCCGGACCCTCTACCTGAAATTGGTTGGTCAATCAACCAAGCCTTACTTTAGCAAACATCACGCCAGACCAAAGCCAATCCAGGCGTCTGAGCTGGGAAGCAATCACCAGATTCAGGCCGCACCGATTAGTAAATAGGTTCAATTTTATCAGAAATTTAAGAAGACAGTTGGGTATCTATCTGCAGGCCCATCAATGAGAGGAAGACAAAGGCAATCAATCACATCTCGGACGCGGGAATGACGGTACGTCCACTTTTCCACACAAGCCCGAACGAGTAGTAAATGCGCGTGGATTCAAGGCTGTGCAGAGTCCTGCACCGGATCAATGTGATATTGACATCAGAAATTTTCCGATTCTTCGGACATCTCAACGCGCCTCATGACAACGCCTCAAAAAAAGATGCGCATGCCGCTATTTTCAGATAAGCGACGCAACAAAATCAGCAGAAGCAGCTCACAGAGGCGATTTTTTCCATTTCCGACTGTGGTCTGTCCGAACATGAGGACATGAAGGAGACAAGCTGGCCGATGAGGCTTTACTACTCATACAAGACTGGTATTACATTGACAGACTTGGTCATTTTAATCACAGAATGGCCTAGGAATTTCACAGGTGACCCCGGAGCACATTGATGACCTATCGTTTAAGCAAGCTTGAAATTGCCGGTTCTCTCGCCGATCTGGGCGTCATTCTGCCCATTGCCGTGGGCATGATCATGGTCAATCAACTCTCACCCCAGGGCGTGTTCCTGTCCGTGGGCCTGTTTTACATTGCCTCAGGCATCTATTTTGGCACCACAACCCCAGTGCAGCCCATGAAGGTCATGGGTTCCTATGCGATCACCATGGGGTTGGCATCCTCGGAAGTGCATGCAGCAAGCTTAACCGTGGGAGTGACATTGTTTTTGATCGGACTGTCTGGCTCCATGAAACGCATCATTCGTATCATCCCCAAGCCAGTCATCCGAGGTATCCAGCTCTCTACCGGCATCCTGCTGATGGCGCAGAGTGTGCGTTTTGTGTTGGGTGAAGCCCCACTGCAGCAACTTCGCCATTCGGCCGAACCCTTTCTCAGCGTGACCAAGCTGGGGCCAGTACCCATCAACTGGCTCCTTGGCCTTGCAGCCATGGGCCTAACCATGGCGCTACTAACCAGCAAGCGCTTTCCTGCAGGACTTGTTGTGATTGGATTCGGCATTCTCTCCGGTCTCTTGCTCGGGGCGGCAACAGACGGTATCGCACTGGCACCACAGCTTCCCAGTCTGATGCCCGAAGGTATGCCATCTCTGGACATGCTTGTGGCAGTCTTCATAGCACTGACCCTCCCGCAGCTCCCCATGACCTTAGGAAACGCCGTTATCGCCAATGCCGATCTCGCCAAAGAATATTTCGGCGACGATGCCAGACGAACCACACCCAAAGCCCTGTGCCTTTCCATGGGTCTGGCCAATCTTGGCAGTTTTCTGCTGGGAGGAATCCCCATGTGCCATGGGGCAGGCGGGCTGGCAGCGCACTACCGATTCGGCGCACGCACTGCAGGCTCAAACATGTTTATTGGCGGGCTGTTCGTGATCACGGCATTACTGCTGGGTGACACCATCCTGGACGCAGTACGGCTGATACCACTATCAGTATTGGGAGTTCTTTTGTTTTTTGCGGGAAGCCAACTGGCGCTGACCATTCTGGACATGAAAACTCGCCAGGATCTGTTTATCTGTGTGACTGTACTCGGGATCACCCTGGCCTCGAATCTTGCCGTAGGATTCATTCTCGGAGCAGCCCTTGCCGCGCTGATGCGCTCAGGTCGTTTCACTCCCTGACACCACGCATGACGATTCTTCCCGGTATCAAGCACTTATGGGCAAAACAATCTTGAAGGTAGTGCCTTCGCCCGGCACAGTTTCAAAGGTCAAATCTCCGTTATGTGTATCCCTGATAACTGTCTGTGAAATGGCCAACCCCTGCCCGGTACCCTTGCCCGGAGCCTTGGTCGTATAAAACGGCCTGAAAACATGGTCCCGATCCTCAGGGGCAATGCCTGAGCCATTATCCGACACTTCGAGATACACCCAGTCCTCATCATGAGCGGTCCTGATCCTGATCTCACCCTTGAGATAATCTTTGGCCTCCACTCTGGGCTCGATAGCCTGAGCTGCATTGACGATCAGATTCAAAAGCACCTGATTAATCTGCCCGACCACGCATGGAACCATCGGTAGACCTTCTTCCAATTCCATAATCAAGTCGGCCATGTACTTCCACTCGTTGGTTGAAACGATCACGGTATTGCGAACAAGCTCGTTCAAATCGGTTGCAGCCTTTTCCTCAGCCCCGGGGTTGGCGAACTGCTTGACCGAACGCACAATGGCAGCGATACGATCAATTCCTTCCAGGCTTTCAGTGATGGCGGCCGTCATATCTTCCTGAAGATAATCAATCTGCTGCTTTGCCAGTTCATCCTCCAACTCCTGAACCAAAGCCCGCGTCTCTCCCCCATTGTCCACCGCAAGACGCAACTCCTCGTACATTTTCAAAACGGCCAGAACAATGCTCGTTGCCTTTCGCAAAAACTGGGTATTATTGAGCACATACTGACAGGGAGTATTAATTTCATGCGCGATACCTGCAGCCATGGACCCCAAAGACTCCAGCATTTGCGCCTGAACAAGCTGTCCCTCGAGTTCCTTGAGTTTGGAAATATCAGCAATGGCAATAGTTGCTCCTTCCAGTTCTCCATCATTGCTGTAGATCAAGGCTGGGGAAACATAGGTATGAACCTGCCGCCCACTATGATGGGTCCAAATCAACTCATGGGGCTCACTCCGAGGCGCAGACTCCATATCAAAATATATCCTGAAACGCTTGGCGTTGGACGGATCAAGAAAATCTTCAATCCGCTTACCGAAAGTTCGCTGACGAGCAATACCGAGCATCTCGCAAAAACGCTGATTGGTGTATTCAAGCTGCCCTTTCTTGTTCAGAGAAACCACAGCCTCATTCATGGATTCCACGAGCACCCGGAATCGCTCCTCACTTTGTTTCAACGCCTGCTCACGAAGCCGTTCTTCGGTAATATCCTGCCCGGAACTCAAACTCCCCAGAATGGTACCACTTCCCCCTTTAATCAGAGTGTTATTCCAGGAGAACAATCGCAGGTGCCCATCCCTTGTCAGCACTTCGTTCTCGTGATGATCAAATGGCTTGAGTGCTCCTGACATCAAGGATTGAAAGACAGCACGTACACTTTCGCTAGAGCGTCGAGGAATGAAATTTTCAAACCAGTCCATGCCTTCAACCGTACCTGGTTCGTATCCCAGAAGCTCGCATCCCTTGCGATTCAACAGAGAAATCCGTCCCGATCTATCCAATGCAAGCAGAGCAACACCAGCGGTATCCAGATACAGCTTGATCCGATCGCGTTCGACCTTCAACTCGGTTTCAGCTTGCAGACGCTTGTCAATCTCCTGGTTGAGCTTATCCCGAGAGGTCGTGACGCGCACGAGTCCTTCAACCATCTTATCCATTGAGACGGCCAGCCTACCGATTTCGCCAATCCCTTTCACACCGGATCTGGCACTTAAATCGCCCCTGGCAACGGCATCGGCAACCCGCTCCAGAGCCCGAATCGGCTTGAAGATATACCTGCGGAACAAGAACATGGTAATCACGGCCAAGCCAAAGATCAGAACCGTCATCGACAGTACAAACTGCTGCACTTTGTTCATCAGCAATTCATTTAACGATTCAAAGGACACTGCAATCTCAAACATACCAATAGGCACACCATTACGGCGAATTGGCTGTTCTTCCCAATGAAAATCTGATGAATTACGAAAGAAATCTGTGCCATACAGCGAAAACTCCAATCCTCGTTTTTCATAGATTTCGCCCTCACTCCTGACGCGCACAAAGGCGACATAGGGCAACATAAACAACGAATCGATGTAATCCCGAATGTAGATATCGTTGTATTCCCAGAGGGCTGAAGGCAAGATAGAGGATGCACGCCGAACCACAGTATGAGCCGTTTCGCGAATCTCTTCTCGCAGGGCTTCGCGCTGGTAATGCAAAGAACCAAGGGTGAACGCGGCCATAATCACCACCGAGAAAACAATCAGGGTGACGATGATACGGGTATACAAACTCGATTGTTTCTGCATGCTTTTCACTCTTGATCAAAAGGACAGTTCTCGGTGTATATCCTACTCGAATATATCGATCTGGCAAGCCATCGGATTCAACCAAAGCCTCACAGTTCCCATATCGTGGACGCTTGCCCATGCTCGTTGGGCAATAAAAAAGGCCCCGCAAGAAGCGGGGCCCTTATCGCCAATGGACGACGCGACAAAGATTCGCGATCTACCAGCCGTGTTTCGTAATGATATCCTGAATCTTGTCCTGATCCTTCTTTTCCAAAAGCACCAGCTTCTTGGCACTGGCCTTCTCGATACGATCCATCAGGGTTTCAAAGTTGGCTGGCTTCTCAAGAACATCCAGAGCGCCAAGCTTCACAGCCTCGATCCCCTTGTCCACGGTGGCGTGGCCAGTCAGCAGGATCACCTGCATCTCGGGGCGTGCGTCCTTGATGGTGCGCAAGAACTCGATGCCATTCATGCCGGGCATCTTCAAGTCCACGACAATCACGTCGTAGCCATCGTTCATGGCAATCTCAAGAGCTTCCGCGGGTTCAGCAGAGGAAGAGACGTCCAGGCCACGGGTCTTCAAACGCTCGGACAAAGTGTCGAGGAAATCCTTTTCATCATCAACGAGCAGCACTTTCTTGGTCATGATATGCCTCCTGTGGGCATGCGGTTGTCTTCAGGCTCGAGACTATCGTCTCAGGCCGAGGGTCAAACAGTGATTTTCAGGCCGGACCTCACAGGTGGCGGCCAGAGCATTCAGCAAAGCCTTCACAGCATTCCCGGAGGGAAGCTCCAAGGCATCGGGAGTAATCCCGATAAAATGAATATCGACACCACTCTCTGTGGTTGCGATTTGAACACTTAACGTCCCCTGAGCAGCAGGGAGTGCGGCTTTGATGCACGCCCCGAGGATGTTCCCAAGCTCAAAGGGCCGGGTCATCAATTGAACCCCTTCATCTACGGATTCAATCACAATTTCAACACGTTTCTGGCTGGCAAGACGAAGATGCAAATTCACGGCAAGAGCCACAGCCTCGTAGACATCCACTTGTCGCCTGGGTTCATCAATCAAATGCCCAAAACGGTTCAGGTTGGCAATAGTCCCGTTGGCGATGCCCACGTGCTTGGCGATACGCTCGGCAATGCGCGCCACCTTCTCATGGTCCAGGGGGTGGCCCTGTTGTGCACGAATCAGCAGGTCATTCATCAGCCCCGCATTTTCGTTGATCAAGGCCAGACTGTTTTTGAGTTCGTGCGAGATGGAGGCGCAAGTGCCACCATAAAATTCCAATCCCGCCGGGCCGAGTTCATCCCATTGTTCCAACATACGGTTACCCGTCCTCGCCTGTGCCCAACACCTTGTGGATTTCTTTGACCAAAAGGTCAATGTTTACAGGCTTGACCAAATAAGGTGCTCCACTGGAGGCTCCCGCTTCGAAGTCGAGTGCGGAGCCATGCCCGGTGAGAAAAATGCACTTCATCTCTGGAAGAATTCGGTAGAGCCGCTTGGAAAGCTCCAACCCACTGATCTTGGGCATTTTCACATCCAACACAGCAAGATCGTAAGCGTTCTCCTTCGCCATATTCAAGGCATCATCCCCCGAGGTGGCGAAATCCGCATCAATCCCTCGGAAGCTGAACCTCTCGGCCAATGCAGCCACAAGGTCCCGTTCATCATCCACTAACAATATTCGCATGTGTCCTCATTCCCTCCCCCGCAGTCACGAGGCAGTACGATTGTAAAAATCGTCCCTTCACCCTCCGTGCTCTCGATGCTGATGTCTCCCGACAACTTATGCACGAGGCCATAGGTGATGGACAAGCCAAGACCGGTTCCACCCGAAGCCGTCTTGGTCGAAAAAAAGGGCTCAAAAATCCGCTTGCGATCAACGTCAGAAATACCACACCCGTCGTCGCTGACCTGGATTCGAATATGATCGTCGTCGGGGCTGTCGGCGGTTACCGAGACATGCCCCCCTTCGGAAACGGCCTGGAAGGCATTGTTCACGAGGTTGAGCAGAATCTGTTGCAGCTTGCCTCGGTCGCATTTGAAATCCGGCTGGCCTTCGGCCACAGCCGTTGTAATCTCAACACTGCGATATTCGGCTTCCTTGCGCAAAAAGCTCATTGTTTCATCAATAATCTCTGCCAGATTGATATTTTCAACCGACACATGAATGTGCCTGGCAAATCCCAACAAGTGCTTGGTAATGTTGCCACAGCGCTCCACTGATTGCTCAATGTCCCGAGCCAGATCCAGCAACCTGCTCTGACTCACATTCTCGCCACCATAGGTCAGCAGATCCTTGAGCAATCCCGTCTTTTCTCCAATCACGGCCAGTGGATTATTGACCTCGTGGGCCACACCTGCTGCCAACCGCCCAATGGAGGCCAACTTGTTGGAATGCTCAACGTGGTGAAGGACTGCAGCCCGATTCTGATCGGCAATATAGATGCTGTTCACCAGATATGTCGCCATTGCCGACACCACCAGCAGCACAACAATGATGCTCGCAATCAGGAAACCCAATAACTGAACACGGGTTTCATACCACGACGCCAACAATCCGGAACGATCCTTGATGACCATAAAAATGAATGGCGAGTCAGGAATATAGGCGTATCCAATAAAAACACGCCCGCCTGCGGCATTTTCCTCGATCACCTCCGAGTGATCTGAAAAAGTGGGAACAGGAAGCTTGAAGTCCGAAAGCACATCGCCGTGATATCGTGAAGGAGTCTGGAGCACACCACCATGATTGATAATGAACGAGTCTCCGCCCGAAGACAGTTCCAGACCGGCAAGGGAACTGAACTGCTCGGTATCCAGGGTTGCACGTAACAGGAAGAAACCACCGCCAGGCAAATCATGGCGCACGACCACAACAAGGTGGGGCACGTTACGGAAGCCCAAAAATACACCGCTGATGTAGCTGCCTCTGGAAGCTGCCAGCCCGAACCAATCCTGCCCTTTGTAGTTCTTGCCTTGCAGATTGTAAGGCCCAACGTAGGTCTTCTGGCGACCGTCCTGGTCAATAATTCCCAAGTCGATGAAGCCACCATGACTCTGGGTCAAATCCTCAAGAAGCAGTTGCAGACGTGCGTTGTCACTCAAGGATCCGTAGGTGTTGTCCCGCAGCACAAACTGCAGGGCACTGATACGTTCCTGAAGATAAAACGAGAGCACACGCTTGGCATTGGACACGGTGCGCGATGTCCTGAGCCGCACCTCGGATTCCGCTGCGGAACGACTGATCTGATAATCAAAAGAGACCATAGCCAACAATGGGGCAAGGGATGAGAATGCCGTCAATACGATAGCCAGCAGCCAAGCTGTCTTGTAATTGAACAGCCCCTTGAAACGATTGGAGTCCGAAGAACCCCGCCAGAATCTTGGTAGAATGAAGTCTCTCATCGCTCTTCCCTTGCCCCTGTATCGTTAGCTGCTGACAGGACGGTTACGAATCTTCTGATTGGCCTGCTTGAGGGTCTGAGACAACACCTCGATGTCCACAGGCTTATGCAGATAGGCAAATGCACCCAGGTCCATGCAGACCTTGCGATCGTCCTCGGAGCCATGACCGGTGAGGATGATCACCTCGATGGCCGGGTTCTCGGACTTGACGCGCCTGAGCACCTCGATGCCGTCAATGCCGGGCATCTTAAGGTCGAGAATCATGACTTCAGGCTCATCTGAACGCATCATGTCCAGAGCTGATTCGCCATCAAAGACAACATGCGAACCCACATCGCGCATCTCAAGGCGCTCAGACAGTGTCTGGACAAATTCGCGCTCGTCATCGACAAGCAGAACCTTGGACGGCATCTCGAAATCAACCTTGCGGTAGATATCGGTCTGATAGAATCCACTGCCCACTTTGACCTCCACATCCGTGACGCCATCAACCTTGGACGCTGCGCTCAGCAACTCGCCTTTCAAGCGTTCAAGCATCATGACGTTCTTATTGATGGTCAGGACAAGCTTGCCGTCCTCGGCACGAACGCCCACGTCGTGGCCTTCATCCACGAGGTACACCTCAGCCTTGGCAGCGAGCCTGAAGTCGTCCAGAGCCTTGCGAGAAAACTCCGTGACGGCCAATGCCTCGTTGGTCAGGTTTTGTTCGATCAAGGACACAGCGCCATCCACGCCCTGCTTATCCATGGGAATCAGCATATCATAGAGCCCCGTTGTCCAGGGATCTTTGGCGCTAAGAACCATGTCGACCCAGGTTGCGCTGTCTGCATCATTCTTGCGGATACGCTTCAGGGCATCCCTCTCTTCCAGTCCCTTATCCTCATGAGCAATCTGCAGCCGATGCTGAATATCGGCAATCAGGCAGACACGAAGACAATGGGTCACGCTGGGCGGAACCAGAAGTCCGGCCGCTCCGTCAAGGATCAGATCCTCACCGGTCAAGGTCTGCGCGGTGGCAAGCTTGAGCCAGGCTACGGTGCGTTCCTTTTCGCGGGTGAAGCGGTTGAACACAGAAGCCTTGGACGTCAGGGCCTTGGCGATTTTTTCCTCGGCCATGCCCGAAAGCTTGGCCGCAGTGGAGACAATCTGCTCGTCACTCAGGCGCACATAGCCCGTGGAGGACATGAGCTTGCGTACCACCTGCTCCTTTCTGCAAAAGGAACCACCGAAGATATTGATAATAGGCATGTTCTTGTTCCTCCCTAGGAGTTGTAGCAAACCGTCGTCAGGGGGCAGTTGCCGCCCTCTTCAGCCGCTTTGTGGGCGTCCTCGTGGATGGTCTCCAGAGCCCGCTCGGAAGTCGCGTAGATATGATCTTCGCCGATCTTCTCCAGCAGGTGGGTCCTGACCAGAACCTTGCGCACCGATTCGTTCACACCTGACAGGGAGATATCCACCCCATTCTGGCGACAACGATCCACCAGCAGGGACAGCACTTCCTCACCAGAGGCGTCCATATCATTCATACCGCTGGCCACCAGCACAATGTGCTGCAGCTTGGGCTTCAAGGACATGCGCTCATTGATCTTGTCTTCCAGGAAACTGGCATTGGCGAAGAACAATGGGCCGTCAAAGCGGACCACATCCACGTATTCGCACTCCATCAGACTATATTCCTCGGCGCAGCGCAGAGCATTATCGTCGGCCATGGCCAGGGAGCGCACACTCGGGCGCATGCTCTTGTACAGGAACACGCCCAGAGACAGTGCAACACCAACCATGATGCCCTTGTCCAGATGCGGAGCAAAAGCCAGGGTCGCCAGGAACGAGATCACGGAGATGATGCCGTCGTAGCGCTGGGCCTTCCAGGAGTGGATGAAACCCGAGGCATTGATCAGACCCATGACAGCCATCATGATAACAGCAGCCAACACGGCCTGAGGCAGATGATACAACAGCGGGGTAAAGAACAGCAGCGCGATGACAACCATGGCACTGGTGAACACGCTGGACAAACCGGTCACAGCGCCAGCCTGGAGGTTAACCGCCGAACGCGAAAACGAACCCGAGACCGGATAGCTTCGGGTCAATGCACCCAGGATGTTAGCCAGGCCCTGACCGATGAGTTCCTGGTTGGGATCAAGGCGCTGGCCGGTCTTGGCTGCCATGGCCTTGGCGATGGAGATGGCCTCCATGAAACCCAACAGGGAGATGATGGCGGCGTAGGACAGCAGGTGCAGAATGATACCCAGGTCAAACTTGGGAATGGTCAGCGCGGGCAGCCCTTCGGGAATCGTACCGACTACGGCACCACCACCGGTGACCAGCAGCGAGGCGGTGTCCAGCAGCTTGTTGCCGACCTTCAAACGCCAGACTCGGCCATCGGTCTCTGCACCAATGGGCACGGCATCCTGCGGGAACAGAGTCAGACCCTCGGGGCCTTCGATACCGGAGAACAACGTGGCACGCAGGCGCTCACGCTCGACGTGTGCAATCTGCTTCTGACTGCTGATCGTGTGGTTGATGCGAATCAGATCATGCGTTGCATCGTTGGCAGCATCAAAATTGTCAGCCTTTTTGGCCTCGTCCAGGGCGGCGGAAATACCGGCCCGCTCTTCGGACAGATCCTGGACAGCCTGGGTTGCAGTATTGAATGCCTGCAGAGAAACAGCGACATCCGCGGACTGAATGGCACTCACATCCACGCGGGCGTCATGCTGGAAACCAATGGCCCAGGACAGAACTGTGGTCAAAGCCACGGCCACCAGAACGTTGGGAATCTTGGGCATGGTGCGCTTGAGGCCGTACATAATGATAAAGGCCAACACTCCCATGCCCAGTGTGGGCCAGTGAGTGTATTGCACGGCCGCTTCGACCACGCGCATGATGGTTTCATAGTGATGTTCGGCCTTGTCCACATAGACACCAAACATCTTGGACAATTGGCTGGATGCGATGATGATGGCGGCGGCGTTGGTGAAGCCGTTGACCACCGGGTGAGACAAGAAGTTCACGACCAGCCCCAACCGCAGAATGCCCAGCGACAACTGAAAGACACCCACAAGGACCGCCAACAGGATTGCATAGGCGATATAGCCCTCGCTTCCTGCCGTGGCTAGTGGTTCCAGGCTGGCTGCCGTCATAAGTGAAACCACCGCCACCGGGCCAGTAGCCAACTGACGGCTGGAGCCAAACAGAGCGGCAATCATCGGAGGCATGAAAGCGGCATACAAACCATAATAGGCAGGCAGACCCGCCAGCTGGGCGTAAGCCATACTTTGAGGAATGAGGACCAGTGCGACCGTGATACCGGCTAAGGCGTCGAGTTTGAACTTTTCGGCGCCGTACCCTTTGAACCAGTCGAGAAAGGGCAGGATTCTCGTGAGCATAGATGTTCCGTCCTGTCTTATTGTGCGTGTACCAGAATTTTCCGCGCAGAGGCGATCATTTCCTTGAACAGTGTCCCGGCGTCGTACAAGTTGTACGTCTTGAACCGGACCAAGCCATCAACCATG
The DNA here is from genome assembly GCF_003966735.1 of Desulfovibrio ferrophilus. Taxonomy (NCBI): domain Bacteria; kingdom Pseudomonadati; phylum Thermodesulfobacteriota; class Desulfovibrionia; order Desulfovibrionales; family Desulfovibrionaceae; genus Desulfovibrio; species Desulfovibrio ferrophilus. The sequence continues at coordinate 703,817 of NZ_AP017378.1, read as the reverse complement.
GTGAACAGGATGAGCGCCGTTTTACGGGCAGGGATATCGGCTACACTGCCGTCTCGTTTCCCTTCCTCGATGGCCCGCTCAAAAATATCGGCCATGCAGTTGTACACAGCCTCCAGGTTTTCTCGGCAAACCTCGTTTTCTTGAGCCAACAGATACGGATAATGGCGATGCAGGAGCAGAAATGCATCCTCCATGGTCCCGGCAAGATAAAGGTAATAGCCCAACAGCCCTTCAACCTTTTCCAATCCGGATTCGTACTCCTGACTCCCTTCGTGCTCTTCGAAATGCTGCACAATCTCCACTCGGACCTTGCGCAAAACTTCGAGGAACAGCTCCTCTTTGTTCTTGAAATGATAGAAGATTGTACTCTCGGCCGCCCCGGTGATTCCGGCGAGTTCCGCAGTGCTCGTATCGGCAAAGCCCTTACCAGCAAACATCCTGGTGGCCGCAAGCAGTATCTTGTCTTTCTTCGTCATTTCATCTCCTGAAAACCTGACTGAGTACTCGCTCAGTCGCATGTTATTTAATTATCAATCTCTCCCCCTGTCAAGGGGAAGAAGCCATAATCTTATGAAAAATGGGGGATTAGCCGCCAAATACCATAAATCACGGTATTTCTTTTTCACAAACTGAGTATTCACTCAGTAGGGATAAATCAAGTCTTTTTCCGCAAAAAACCCCGCAACAGCACAGGCTGTTACGGGGTTTTGGTGGATAATCAGGCGCTTAAAAAAGGCTTTTAAATACGTCGCGCACGCCCTCGCGCACACCTTCAATAGTAGAATCCTTAGCCTCGTCTCGGGCAGCCTGCCCCACATCCTTGGCATCCTGCCCTAGGCCAGTGCTATCGGATTGCTGCTGAGACTGCTGAGGGGGCTGCTGCACCTGCATCTGCTGGGCACCTGCTGGCAATGAAAAGTAGGACGCCTTGAGGCTCGTTTTCTTCAAACTCTTCAAGCGCATTTCATCGCCATAGCGCAGCATTCCGCCATAGCCATATTCTTCTGCCTGCTCGAGGCTCTTGTCCATCGACGCGGCAGCGGAATGCCCCATGGCCTTGGTCATCGCTCTGGCAAAGGCCACCCACCCCTCATTGACCTGTTTGAGGTCGGAGTGCGTAGACAAAACAGCCTCATCACGACTGACCACTTTGCCGTTTTCCTTGTACTCTGCACTGTAAACCAGCCCAGTGTACCCGGCCACTTTCTCTTTCTTACCGGTCTTGGTGTAAGTCAATTCGCTATCAGCAGGGTCAGGAGTACCACCACCGAACATACTGCCCATACCGGCAGACATGGCAGCCATCTTTGCCATATCCATAACCTGCCAGTTGCCATCATCGTCCTTGTTGACTGAATAGACCTTGTTGCCCTTGAGCAGCGTGTAGCTGGTCGGCGAGGTATCCATGCGCACATGCTCGGAGTCGCGCACACACAGGGTCATCATGGTGCCGTCCTGATAGACATAGGTCGCCACCACATCCGACGCCGCACATGCAGCGGTGGACCATATCATTAAAACACAGACACTTAAAAACAATCGACGCATATTGCCCCCTCCAATGAGTTCTTCATCCCCCGATGTTTGAACGCAACATATACAACACCCAAGACTGGATTGTCGACAGCCAGCAATGCGCAACGGGCATCAAGCACTACATCATCACATTCCTACGCAAACGCTCAGATCAAGCATCACAAACAATGAATGATTCGAATCAAAGAAAAGAACTGAAAAACACCGAGTTCAATTACAGCTATCCCCTGCTGGCGCCTCCTCTATGGGGTCACATGTCGAGCTTCAATTTCCGCCCTGCCACAGACTATTGACACTCCACTTTCCCATAGCTAGAAGCACGAACTCTTTTCACATTCAACCTACTGGAATCATACGATGCTCAGACACACACTCCTCATCCTGGTCGCTCTTCTGCTATCATCTCAAAGTGCCTTTGCCCAAGAAACAGGCTTCTATCTTGCAGGAAAAACAGGCCCGTCAATCATGGCTTTTGCCAATGGGAACTGGACCAGTGACGCCATTGGTGATGTCACTTCGGAATACACCAGGGACAGCAGCGAGACTGTTCTCACTCTAGGCGCAGCAGCAGGGTACGAATTCAAGCAGGATATCCGGGCTGAAATTGAATACATGTACCGGACAAATTACCAACACGATAAAAAGCCCACCACAAGTGGCACCTATGATGTTGAACAGGATCTGACGACACACACTGTCATGCTCAATGTCTTCTACGACTTCAGAAATGACTCCAAATTCACACCGTTCATCATGGCGGGAGCTGGCTTGGCAATTCATGAAAGTGACAATTCAGTTAATGAATTGCTTGGTCTGTTTGTGGAATATGAGGGTCGAGAAGTAACCAAAACTGATTTTGCGTGGAATGTTGGTGCGGGAGTTGGATATGCGATCAATGAGCACCTTACCGCAGATGTGCTCTTGCGCTATATCGACATGGGGAAAGCCAGATGGGAAAATGTCGCCCCCATCGACGAGGCGCACTCTGTTGCAAACATGACTGCCACTGAAGTGACATTTGGACTACGCTACAAATTCTAATCCGCCCCAATCAAACAAAAAGACCCACAGAAAAGGGCCACGGTATCCGGCATGGATATCGTGGCCCTTTGATAATCTTTGGAGCCAACGTGGAGAATTGAACTCCAGACCTGCTGATTACGAATCAGCTGCTCTACCATCTGAGCTACGTTGGCGATTTGAGAGGGAGAATATTTATCCGAGGGCCTGTTGGCAGTCAAGAAAAAACACCCATGAACAATACCCCATCTCTCCTCCCCTCCATATTCGCAGCCAAACGGCAATCAACAAGCTCGGACAGGATCAATCCCCACCGCTTATCGACTTGACACTCACGGGCATTGAAAGCTGTGCCAAAGTCAACCTTTGAGGGACCTCCGGTGGCAACCATCATTGGTTCATCAGAGGACTACAAACCTCAATCACTTGGAATTCATGACGATCCTGATGCAGAAAGCAGATATCCACGGCAAAATCAAAATTGACCAGCCTCCCGCCCCGCACACCCAGGGCTCGCGATAACGAAACAGCAGCCTACTTCCCTTGAAGTTTGATCTCGATGGGGCCCGGTGCATATCCCTTGAATTCCTTGAGCATTCCCACCAGAGACGCAGAAAAAACCCGCTGCACAAAGGGATTCATGGCGATAGTATTCCCGCCCACGGTCACCTCGACCCCGGAGAACTGAGACTGGCATTCCTTCACCGTGGCTTTTCCCGCCACAATGTCACGCGCCAGCGACGCACAGTCTGGACGTCCGCAGGCCCCGCAATCCAAACCTGCCAGGGCAAAGCCCTTTTCCAGCACCAGATCGGCCAAAGCGGAAACATCGGTCACGTGGTTCATTTTATACCCCTCTACATCACCGTAGCTCGCCAGGGCCAAATCTTCACCAAGACTTCCGGCATCGGCGATGGAACGCAGCAACAGAATTCGTGGCAGCCATCCAAGGCTCTTGCCCCCTTCCACAACCACGACATCGGCGTTGAGCAGCGGCAACAAATCGGGCAAATAGCGTTTCCCCTCCCAGAACAACGCAGCCCCATCCGGGCTCAGCAGAGCAGCACTGCCATAGACCCTGCGCAATCGTTCGGTGTCCGTCCCCTCAATGTCCACGCCGTCATGATGCGTGAACTTGACCGCAGCAATGGAGACGCCCCGGCTCCTCAGCTCCTCGCCCAATGCCAGAGCCAACGTCGTCTTGCCCGTATCCTTATAGCCAACGATGCTTACAGCTATCATATCAGTACTCTCCCTGAGCCTTCAGTGCGGTATGGATCGGTATTGAGGACCAGAGTTCACCCAACAGGTCAAGCGCCCCCCCGGTTAAAATTGCGTTTGGCTCACTAGATACCCCCACCAGACAATCATCACAAATCAGCTTGGATTTCACAATATTGCCACAAATATTGTTATCAATGACGCCAAACACCTACAACAAGCAGACACAACCCACCAAAATTCAAATGGTTTTTTTTAGTATTGACAAATCCTCTGCACGTTTTACACTTCTATTGACTGCCAGGTCATTCCCCCTCAGCACTCTGGCGGTTTCACACACAGTTAGAGGTCTGGCCCGTCCGCGACACCGGGTCAGGCCTCCTTTTTTTATTTTAAAACACTCAACGACAACAGACCGATCAATCCTCATGCAAAACAGATTGCATCCAAACAAAAAAAATCAAGCCACGCAGCTATCAACATAGAACAAAAGGAGAGGCCACAAGCTTCGCCTTACAGTCATCCAGAGTTGAAAACAAACCTTCAAACCGAAAAAAGAACACGCACAGAAACTCACAACAACTAAAAACAACGAATAGCAACAGCATGAAGACACCATTGCCATAGGAGGCAAAAGCCAAAAACGTCCTCAGGATGAGTAAAACAACGCCTCAGGATGAATTGTCAGGCGATTGAATTCGACCGCTGCGCAGGGATATTATCTCGTCGCACACTTTATTCAACCAGCCCATGTCATGACTGACAACGACCAGAGTTGTTCCCCACTGCTCGCGGGCAGCCAGAACAGCATGATGTATGCGATCAACACTCACTTCATCGAGGCTTGCCGTGGGTTCGTCCAGCAGAAGAACCTTGGGCCGCAGCACCAGACGAGCAGCCAACGCAACCCGCTGAGCTTCCCCACCGGACAGTTCATACCACGCCCGATGCATGAACAGCTCAGGATCAAGCCCGACCATTTCAAGCGAATGCCCCACTCGTTCCAGGCTGGCACCAAGCCCCCGCACCTTCATGCCATAGGCCACATTGGCGGCAACCGATCTCTTCAGCAAATACGGTTCCTGCGTCAGCAGGGTCACCTCGCGCCGCACGCCATTGTCGGCATCCGCCTTCCCATTGCCCGCGTATTTCACAACACCGTGAGCGGGAGATTCCAGAAAGGCCAACAAACGCATCAAGGTACTCTTGCCGCTGCCGTTGGGTCCAGCCAAGCCGGTTATCCTACGTTCGTAGAGATCAAGCTTCGGCACTCGCAAAACTTCCCTGCCACCATATTCTTGCACCACATCACGCAGTTCATACAGCAATGGACTCATTTCTCAGCCATCCTTCTCAGCCCAACAACGGACAAGTTCACGGCAAAAGCGATGAGTAGCAACACCAGTCCCAAAGCGATACCCATAGCAAACTGCCCTTTGCCCGTTTCCAGTGCAATGGCGGTGGTAATGGTCCGGGTGTGCCATTTGATGTTACCACCAACCATCATCGAAATCCCTATCTCAGAGACGATGCGGCCATAGGCAGCCACTGCGGCCAAAGCCATATGAAAACGCGCTTCCCAAAGCGTGGTCAGAAGCACCTGACGAGGCGACGCGCCCAGAGTCCGCAGAGTCGGCTTCAGGCGACTGTCCATGTTCTCCACTGCCGTGGCGGTCATGGCGATGACGATGGGCAGGCCGAGCAATGTCTGCCCCACGGCAATGCCGGGAATGGTAAACAGCAACCCCAACTCGCCCAAGGGGCCTTTCGAGGACAGCATGGCATAAACCAGCAGACCAATAACCACAGTGGGGAATGAAAGCAGGGTATCCATGAGCATCCGCAGGACTTTGCGTCCCGGGAACTTGTTGTTGCCCAGAAGAAACCCCAGCGGAGCTCCAATTATCAGACAACAGGCGATGGACAGAGACGAGACCATAATGGTGATCGACACCGCCGAATAGGTCTCCTCATGCCCTGAAAAAAGAAGAACAAATGCCTGCATGAGGCCGTCGAGCAAATAATCCATACATCCTCAATTGCAAGAGGGGATGCATATCGCATCCCCCCAATCTTTTAGAATATGACAACCTCGGTACAGCCGAAGCTCATCTTTTACATCCCTGCGTTAGGCGTAAACAACTGCTTGCCCATCAGGCGGAAGTCAGCGATAGCCTTCTGCGCTTTGGCAGAAGCCATCCAATCAATAAACTTTCCGGCCAGCTCATACTGGACCTTGGGGCACTTGGCAGGATTCACGGCCATGGCGCTGTACTGATTAAACAGAGTCTTGTCACCCTCAACCAACACCTTCAGCGCAGGGTTACCCTTCTCGTTTGCCTCATACTTGATGTAGGTACCACGGTCAGTCATAGTATAGCCACCCTTCTCTGCGGCAACACGGATGGTGGCAATCATACCCTGACCGGTCTGCACATACCAATCCTGCTTCTCAGGCACTGCCATCCCGGCGGCCTTCCACAAGGAAAGCTCCTTCTTGTTGGTGCCGGAGTTGTCACCACGGCTGCAGAAGACACCATGCTTAACAGCGAACGTCTTCATGGCCTCGACCACGCCCATACCCTTAACACCTGCGGGGTCAGAAGCAGGCCCGATAATCACGAAGTCATTATACATCAGCTGGGTGCGATCAATTGCATTCCCGGCATCAACTTCCTTTTTCTCCGCACCGGGAGCGTGCACCAAAAGAACATCCACATCACAATTGCGACCCATAGCCAAGGCCTTGCCAGTTCCAATAGCAGTCCAGCGCAAATCAATGCCCGTATCCTCAGTAAACATAGGGGCCAACTCGTCCAGCAGACCGGTATTATCAGTACTGGTTGTGGTGGCCATCATCAAGACGTCCTTGGCCATACCGACGGTTGCCAGCATCATGATCAAAGACAGGGCCACAGTTGTCGCCACAAGCATTTTCTTCACGGTATTCCTCCTCAAAGGGATTTATTCATGCACACTTCTACCATAAATAACATAAACTAACTTGTGCCAACAAATATGCTTTTCATCAATGCCTGTCCACAAAACAAGGTATACTCAAGATTTGACACCTATAAAACCTGTTCAGGCACTCAGCGAAGCACATTTTATACAATCATTCGAAAATGATAGACTCTATTTTCCATGGCATTCCAAAAGGTGTAGGATGTTGCCAAGTCGTCCCCACCGTAACCAAGGAAGCCAACATGTCCTTTTCTGCCGACCTGGATCTCAAGCGACTGTCCAAACGTATTGAGACATTGAAGAAGCGTGGCGATATTCCCAACGACCTCCTGGAATTGGTTGACGCAGTTTTCCGTCGTCAACTCATCGCTAGAGGCGAAGCCAAGGTCAACGCACCTTCAGAGGAGCAACTGACTTCGGAAGGACAGCACGCCCAAGGCGCCCCCCTCGTTGAGAGGGAACAGTTTCCTTATGACAGAATACAGGCAGAGGCCCTGTTCAAGGAATTTCTGGCTCTCATTACGGTACGGGAAGACGGCCTTGGCAAGGCAGGACAACTCATCGAGCAGGACCTGAACAGCGACAATCTCGATCTGGATATCGCTTTTGCCGCGCACTTGAGTGGTGATGAATCCTACTTCGAAGCCATGGCAGAAAAAACTCCCGAAGCCCCTCGCACCTTGCCCTTCCTCGTGCAGGCCAGCCTGTCTCCGTCCATCGGTGCGGCAGCAGCCCTGCTGGACGATAAGCACGACTCACAAATGGTCTGGTCGCATGGTCATTGCCCCATCTGCGCCAGCCTGCCTCTCATGGGCGAATTGCGCGAGAAATCAGGCTTCCGTTACGTAAACTGCTCGTTCTGCTCGACGAGTTACCGCGTCCCTCGCATGGCCTGCGCCTTCTGTGGCGAAACCGATGCACAAAAACTGGCCTATTTCAGCGCTGACGATGAAACAGGGTACCGGGTCGAGGTTTGCGAATCCTGCAAGATGTACATCAAGTCAGCAGACTTCCGCGAATTGGACAAGGCAGCGCTACCACTGATCGATGATCTCGAATCCCTGAGCCTGGATATCCTGGCTGGAAACGAGGGGTACTCCCGCCCAACCCTGTCCGGACTGGGTTTTTAGGAGACCACCATGCCAAAGACCAGCACATCATCCCTGCCGGCCGATGGCCTGGCCACGGCCAAATGTCGACGGTTTGAGAGCGGCGCCTGGCGCGACTATACCGACACCGTGACCCCGGAGGTCCGTGTCACTTTGCTCTGGCCTGCCTCGGAACCTGTCCAACTCTGGGCCTACCCCACGGACCTGACAGACCTCGCATTGGGACATGCAATGATCGAGTTATGCTCACAGGGGCAAATACCAATCCTGCAACAGACCTCGGGAATGGAATTTTCCCTGATCCCAGCAGATGCCCCCGGGCGGCCTGCCGCCGCAAGGCAACGCCCTCTGGAGGCCGATGAAATCCTGACCCGCATGGAAGAATTCGTGACTGACGGAGGACGTTGGGATGCCACCGGTTGTTTTCACCGCATGGCCGTTTACTGCCCCCGCCGTGAGCAGTTCATTGACACCGTCGAAGATATCGGTCGTCACAACTGTATCGACAGGATAGCCGCGCGCATGTTCACAGCTGGTGAACACCCTGCGGAGTTGACCCTGTTCATCTCCGCCCGAGCCACAGCATCACTGGCTGACAAAATCGCACGTGCTGGCTTCAAAGCTGTCATCAGCCGGGCAGCAGTCACGACCACAGGTCTCGATGTGGCCCAAAAGGCCGAGATGACTCTGGTAGGGTTCGCACGCCCCGGCCGTTTCACGGTTTTCAACGACCCCGAAGGACGTATTCAGGATCCTAAGGAGGCTGCATGAGCAAAGGGCTGATCGGATACGTTCTCGCTGGTGGCAAAAGTACTCGTCTTGGACGGGACAAAGTAATCCTGCCCTATTCCGGCGAAACCCTGCTGACCAGAACCGTGTCCCTGGCCTCAAAATTCTGCGACCAGATCTGGATTTCAGGCCGCGATCCGCAAACGCTGGGGGTCAACCTGCCATGGATGCAGGATGACGAACCCGGCATGGGACCACTGGGTGGCATTCTCACCGGTTTAACCCGACTGAACAAACCGCTGCTCGTGCTGGCCTGTGACCTGCCCATGCTCGACGAAACCACCGTGGCCAGACTGGTCACCGCCCGCAAGCAGCGCCCGGCCAATGCCGTCATGACGACTTTCCTGCAGCAGGAGACGGGGTGGATCGAAGCCCTGGTTTCCATTTATGAACCCCAGGCGGCCGCCCTGCTCCACGAGGCGGGCAGACAGGGGCTCTACAAACTCTCAGCAGCGCTCCCTCCTGCCGTGCGGCACCACGTGCCCTATTCACAGCATGAGGCCAGCCCCTTCTTCAACATCAATTTCCCCGCAGACCTTGCCATGCTCAGGCAGGTCGAAGGACGAGAAACAGCTTGAACATATTCTCCCGATACAAAACCTTCATCGCAGTCGCAGCCATGCTGTTGTCACTGCTTTTCCTCTCCTCTGCTCACGCTGAAAGTGCCGATGCCCCCCTGAGCGCCAAAGCCCTCAAGGAACTTGTCGCCAAAGAACAGGGCCGTGTGGTGGTCATCAATTTCTGGGCCTCCTGGTGTGGTCCATGCCGTCGTGAATTCCCAGCCCTGAAAAAATTACGGACCAGATTCAAGGACAGCGAACTCCTTCTTTTGGGAGTTTCTCTGGACTTCGACCGCGAGATGTATACAGAGTTTGTCACCGCGCAGAGATTCGCCTATCCAGTAAGACTCGGCGACTCGCAAATAATGAATGACATGAACATAGAGGCCATCCCCAAGACGCTCATCTTCGATATGGACGGCAACCTCGCTCAGAACCATGACGGACCGGCCCCCTTTGCCGAACTGAATGCCTTGGTCAAGGCACTCCTCAGGAAAGGCCGCGCTTCGGAGAAACTTCAATGATCGTTGACTCACATGGACGCGTCGTCCGCTACATGAGATTGTCAGTCACGGACCGCTGCAATCTACGATGTTTCTACTGCCGCTCCTGCGAAGACCTCCAGAGCATCCCCCATGATCATATCCTGACCTATGAGGAAATGCTTTCCCTGGCCAAGGCAGCGCAGCAAATGAAGGTGGAAAAACTTCGCCTCACAGGCGGCGAACCCTTTGTCCGGCGAGACTTTCTGGCCTTTCTGGGAATGCTGCGCGAGGACTGTCCTGACCTGGATGTACGCATCACCACCAACGCCACCCTGCTTTCGGGCAAAGTCCCTGCCCTGAAGCACCTTGGCGTCAAGCGGGTGAATATCTCACTGGATACGATGTCCCCGGCCAAGTTCCAGGAAATCACCGGACGCGACATGTTTGACAGGGTCCGGCAAGGCATCGACGACTGCCTGCACTACGGTCTCAAGGTCAAAATCAATGTGGTGGCCGTACGCGGCGTCAACGACGATGAACTCCCCGCATTCCTCGACTTTGCACGTACCCATCCAGTGGATGTGCGCTTCATCGAATTCATGCCCATCGGCTGTGCCACGCGCTGGAAAGGCAGCAGCACCTGGAAATCCTCGGAAATCCTTGCAGACGCCACAAAGTATGCGACTCTTGAGCCGCTACCCCGCAGCCGCGAGACCGACGGCCCGGCCCGGATGTTCAGCATCAAGGATGGACAGGGGCATATTGGCCTTATCTCGCCACTCACCAATCATTTCTGCGACACCTGCAACAGGCTTCGCATCACTTCCGACGGCAAGCTCAGAACCTGTCTGTTCTCGGACAAGGAATTCAATCTGCGCAAGGTGATGCGCCACCCCAAGCTTGGCCCCGAAGCCGCACTGCGTGTCATGCGATTGGCCGCCATAAACAAACCCATCGGGCACGAGCTGCTGCGCCAGAAAATCAACAATCAGGTCTGCAACAAGGTGATGTCATCCATTGGAGGTTGACGTGTTTAAGGAACAGCCCAGCGAATGCGAAGACTTCGACTCCATCATGGAGAGCGAGGCCACGGCCAAGCGCTGGCTGCTCAAGCACTGCTGGAGCAACCACCAGCGCTTCTGCCCACGCTGCAAGAGTCGTAAGAACTATCGCCTGAACAGTGGACGACGCCGTTGCGCCCGCTGCCGCTACACGTTCCACGACTTCACTGGCCGCTGGATCAACAACTGCAATCTCTCTGCCCAGAATTGGGTCAGGGTGCTGGACCTGTTTGCCAACGAGACCACCGCCCGACAGGCCAGCAAGGACCTAGGGCTGTCCTACAATACGGCCTACAAGGCCATGAACACCATCCGTTTCGCCATCCTGGCCCATGCGCTGGACGCCCGTCAGTTGATCGGGCCGGACTCTGCCCTGGGCCTGTCCCTGAGTGGCAGAATGCTCAAAAACGAACCAAAGATCGAAAGCACCACTGTTCCGACACCGGTCTTCGGCATCATGGACCGCAAGGAATGGGTCTTTGTTGATCTGATTCCCGGTTTTGACATCGAGACCATCCTGCACTTCAAACTGAACTTCCAATTAGCCACGGTGCGCGTGGGCAATGTAGTCTACACGGATCGTTACCAGCGTTATGACACCCTCATCTGCTGCGCCGGCAACCATCCTTCCGCCGACTATATCAAGGGTGGAGACAGTGTTGCCATCGATAAAGACCACGAAGGGTTCTGGCGCTTTGTTTCCTCACGCCTTGCAAAATTCCACGGGGTCACACCCCAGCGATTCCCGCTCTACCTCAAGGAGTTGGAGTTCCGCTACAACTCCCGCAACAAGGACCTTTTATCCGTTCTTGCCGACCATCTCTGCGATTTTGTTCCCGAACAGGACTAACCCACCCGGCGCTTAGGTGCCAAACCATGATCAATTAGCCTGTGCCCCGCCAATTTCCCGATCCCTAAGAGCTTCATCCTGCCTAAAAAAGCATAATACAACATTCTCAAATACTTAGCGTTCATTTTCTAAATCCAAAAAGATAAGTGATAAATACAATTTTTGCGTGTGTGCAAGAGCATGAGCAGGTATTCTATCTTTGAATTGGGTTCCTCTATTCACTATCTATTCAATAGAAATCAAAAACCTGCGGCCCTCGGGTCGCGCAACACACAGGAGGGCGATTTGTCCCAGGCAGCGGTTTCGTCCGCACTTCCCTTTGCCGGGCTGGGCATGGATCTCTCCCCGGTTATCCTGCGGGCCGCGACCATGGCCCTCAGGTGCATTCGTTTCTACGAATGCTGCAAAGATTTGGTGGGGCGCCATCAGGTCCCCGGACTGGCCGGCTTTCGGCTACTCGTGGCCCTTTCGCGCGAAATCCGCGGTCGCTGACCGCACATCTGCAACTCAAGGAGACACGGCATGAAAATTTGTCGTAGAGGTTTTCTCAAGCTCTCCGCTGCGGCAGGCACCGCTGCAGCATTCGGTGGACTGGGCATCAGTCTGAAGCCCACCGTTGCAAGAGCCCAGCTCCTCAAGACCCGCTGGGCCAAACAGACCACATCAGTCTGTTGTTACTGTGCCGTCGGCTGTGGCCTGATCGTCCATACGGACAAAGCCAGCCTGCGGGCCATCAATGTCGAAGGCGATCCCGACCACCCGGTCAACGAAGGTTCCCTGTGCGCCAAGGGCGCATCCATCTGGCAGCTCGGTGAAAACAAGCGCCGGGTGAAGAACGTCCTGTACCGTGCTCCCTACAGCGATAAGTGGGAAGTCAAGGACTGGGACTGGGCTCTTGAGCGTATCGCCAAGCGGGTCAAGGATACCCGCGACAAGACCTTTGCCCGCAAGAATGCAAAAGGGCAGATGGTCAACCGCTGTGACGGCATCGCGTCCGTCGGTTCAGCGGCCCTCGACAATGAAGAATGCTGGGCCTACCAAAGCATGCTTCGAGCCCTTGGCCTGGTGTACATAGAGCACCAGGCACGTATCTGACACAGCGCAACTGTTGCGGCTCTGGCAGAGTCGTTCGGACGCGGTGCGATGACAAATCACTGGATCGACATCAAGAACAGTGATTGCGTTTTGATCATGGGCAGCAACGCTGCCGAAAACCATCCAATTTCATTCAAATGGGTCCTTCGGGCGCGCGACAACGGCGCGAAGGTCATCCACGTTGACCCCAGGTTCACCCGAACCTCCGCCAAGGCTGACATCTACGCCCCCATCCGGTCGGGCTCTGACATCGGCTTCCTGGGCGGCATGATCAAGTACATTCTGGACAACGATCTGATCTTCAAGGAGTACGTGGTCAACTACACCAACTCCTCGTTCATCGTTTCCAAGAAATTCAAATTCAATGACGGGCTGTTCTCCGGCTTCGACCCCACGACCGCCAAATACGACAAGTCCCAGTGGGCCTTCGAGTATGAGTCTGAAGGTATCCCCAAAAAGGACCCCACCCTCTCCCATCCCCGCTGTGTCTACCAGCTGATGAAGAAACACTTCAGCCGTTACACTCTGGACAAGGTGGAAAAGATCACCGGTACTCCCAGAAAGGACATCCTGAAGGTCTACAAGGCCTACACGGCCACCGGTAGACCCGACAAGTCCGCCACCATCATGTATGCCATGGGCTGGACCCAGCATACCGTCGGCGTACAGAACATCCGCTCCATGGCCATGATCCAGCTGCTGCTGGGTAACATCGGTGTGGCTGGTGGCGGCGTCAATGCCCTGCGTGGTGAATCCAACGTCCAGGGGTCCACGGACCACTGTCTGCTGTGGCACATCCTGCCCGGCTACCTCGGAATCCCCACGGCCTCTCTGGACAGCCTGGAGACCTACAACACCAAAAAGGCTGCTCCGCACCTCAAGGGTGCCAAGGACCCCATGTCCGCAGCCTGGTGGCAGAACTATCCCAAGTACATGGCCAGCTTCGTGAAATCCATGTACCCCTCTGCCGATCCCAACAAGGCCTACGAGTATCTGCCCAAGGTCGATAATGGAAAGAACTACTCCTGGCTGTATCTCTTCGAAGAGATGAGCAAGGGCGCGTTCGATGGCTTCTTCGCCTGGGGCCAGAACCCGGCCTGCGGTGGCGCCAACTCCAACAAGACCCGCGAAGCCATGGCCAATCTGGAATGGCTGGTCAACGTCAACATCTTCGACAACGAAACCGCGTCCTTCTGGAAGGGACCGGGCATGGATCCCAAGAAGATCAAGACTGAGTGCTTCATGCTGCCTTGTGCAGTCTCCATTGAAAAGGAAGGCTCCATCACCAACTCCGGTCGCTGGATGCAGTGGCGCTATCAAGGGCCCAAGCCCTGGGGCGACACCCGGCCCGACGGTGAGATCATCCTTGAGCTGACCAAGAAGATCAAAGAGTTGTACGCCCACGAAGGCGGTGCCTACCCCGAACCCATTCTGGGCCTGGGTACTCACCTCTGGGAGGACGCCCACGGCGAGTTCGGCCCTCACGAAGTGGCCAAGCTCATCAACGGTTACTTCACCCGCGATACCGAGGTGAAGGGCAAGCAGTTCAAGAAGGGCCAACTGGTTCCGAGCTTCGCGTACTTAAAGGACGACGGCTCGACCATGTCCGGCAACTGGCTGTACTGCAACTCATACACCGAGAAGGGGAACATGTCCGCCAGACGCGACCTGTCCCAGACCAAGGAACAGGCCATGATCGGCCTGTACCCGAACTTCTCGTGGTGCTGGCCCGTCAACAGACGCATCATCTACAACCGTGCATCCGTTGACATGAAGGGCCGCCCCTATGCTCCCAAGAAGCCCGTCATTCAGTGGTCCGGCGCCAAATGGATTGGTGACGTTCCCGATGGTGGCTGGAAGCCTGGTACCAAGTATGCCTTCATCATGAAGCCAGAGGGCCATGGTCACATCTTTGGCCCCGGCAGGGCCGATGGACCATTCCCCGAATACTACGAGCCTCTGGAGTGCCCGGTTCCGAACCACCCGTTCTCCAAACAGCTCAACAACCCCACGGCAGTGCAGTTCTCCAGCGAGTACAAGGCGGTCTGTGATCCCAAGTACCCGTTCGTATGCTCCACCTACCGTGTGACCGAGCATTGGCAGTCCGGTGTCATGACCCGCAACACTCCCTGGCTGCTCGAAGCCGAACCGCAGATGTTCTGCGAAATGAGCGAAGAGCTGGCCAAGGCGCGCGGCATCAAGAATGGCGAAAAGGTCATGGTGGAAAGCGCTCGCGGCGAACTGTGGGCCATTGCCATCGTCACCAAGCGCATCAAGCCCTTCAAGGTCATGGGCAACACAGTACACCAAGTGGGTATCCCCTGGCACTTTGGCTGGGTCTTCCCCAAGGATGGCGGCGATGCGGCAAACCTGCTGTCCCCGTCTGTCGGTGACCCCAATACCGGCATCCCCGAAACCAAGGCCTTCATGGTCAACGTCAGAAAGGCGTAAGGAGGAAATACCATGGATAAAACCTTCTTCATCGACCTGACGCGTTGCACGGCTTGCCGTGGTTGCCAAGTGGCCTGCAAGCAATGGCACGATCTGCCGGCTGAAAAGACCCACAACTTCGGGTCCCATCAGAACCCCGCGGATCTGTCCTTCATCACCTATAAACTCGTGCGCTTCAGCGAGGTCGAGGTGGGCGGAAAGCTGAAATGGCTGTTCTTCCCCGAGCAGTGCAGACACTGCATTATCGCGCCTTGCAAGGAAGTTGCTGATGGCTATAACGAACAGGCCATTCTGCGCGATGAAACCACCGGAGCGGTCCTGTTCACCGGATTGACCGAAACCTTGTCCGATGACGAGAAACAGGAAGTCCGCGAGGCCTGTCCTTATGACATCCCGCGCATCGACAAAGAGACCGGTCTCTTGTCCAAATGTGACATGTGCATCGATCGTGTCCACAACGGCATGAAGCCTGCGTGTGTTTCGATCTGTCCCACCGGAGCCATGAACTTCGGTGATCGTGATGAGATGCTGGCCCTGGCCGAAAAACAACTGGCCAAGGTCAAGAAAAGCTATCCTAAAGCGCATCTGGTCGATACCGACGATGTGAATGTCATCTACCTCGCCGAGGAAGACCCGAAACTCTACCATGAGTTCATGGCCGCCGACGCGAGCCCGAGCACGCCTACCATGGGTAGACGCCGCATGATGGCCAAGTTCCTCAACCCCCTGAGGAACCTGACATAAACACCTCCCATTAACTCTCAAAACGCCGCGGCCCGGATGACTCCCCCGGGCCGCGGCTCCTTTTTTGTCTCCAACACAACTCTCCATTTCCGTCAGACAGCAGGTGCCAGACGTTGACCAGGAAAAAGCTCTTGCCTACTAAACTAGTAGGATATAAGAACGGCTGTCGACGGCACCGACGGCATCCCCCCCCTCTTGCCACCTCAGTCGGAGCCGTCACGGGAGAGGCTTCCCAATTGCACTCCCACAACTCCCTGCGCCGCAGCCGATCACACACGGTTGCGGCGCTTTTTTATATGCACAGGAGGTCAGTGGAAACGACAACCACAAACGTATCCCCTTTCCATTGATTGGGAATTTTCTTGGTCGCGCGCAGGGAAGAAAGACTACAGATCGATGATAGTCACGTCACCCGGAGTCAGGTGGTCCCCCAGAAAAGTCGCTGCCACGCGGGCAAAACGCTGCGGGTCGTCAGTGGCCAGGAAACGAACGGAACCGGAACCCGTTCGAGGATGGTTCAAACCGTCATCCACGAGGCATTCCGACACTTCCTGAGCTGTAGTAGCGGCAGAATCGATAACAACCACCCCGTGCCCAGCAACGTGGGCTATGGCCGGGGCCAACACCGGGAAGTGCGTGCAACCAAGGACAATCACATCGGGGCGATCTTCGGGTGGCTTGGCATACAGAGGGTCCAGATAACGAGCCGCAACCCCCTCTACAATGGGTCCATCGGTCCAGCCCTCTTCGGCCAGCGCCACGAACAACGGACAAGCCAGAGAGGTAACCTGCATCTGAGGACAGAGCTCATGGATGGCGTC
Source organism: Desulfovibrio ferrophilus (assembly GCF_003966735.1). Lineage (NCBI taxonomy): Bacteria > Pseudomonadati > Thermodesulfobacteriota > Desulfovibrionia > Desulfovibrionales > Desulfovibrionaceae > Desulfovibrio > Desulfovibrio ferrophilus. The sequence goes on along the minus strand of NZ_AP017378.1, from coordinate 687,111 downwards.
CTGATACGCCCCACCGCGTACGGTACTCTCGGTAGCCAACACGGCGATGCGTCGGGTCTTCGTCGCCAGACAACCGGCTCTCGCCCCTGGTCGAACAACACCGACCACGGGCAAATCAGGATAGGCTTCATTGAGCGGCGGCAAAGCCACGCTGGAGGCCGTATTGCAAGCCACCACCAGCATCTTCACCCCGCGCTCGACGAGTTCCTGAGTACATTGCAAAGCATAGCGTGCAATGGAACGCGGACTCTTGGTGCCATAAGGCAAACGGGCAGTATCACCCAGATACAGGAAGTCTTCATGGGGCAGGCGTTCACGTAGGGCCTTCAGGACGGTCAAGCCGCCAACGCCAGAATCAAAAACACCAATAGGGAGTGTGGTACGGTCCGTAGTCATGGGCAGGGTGTAGCGCTCAGATTACTGGAAGTCCAGCGGGTTTGGATTACCGAACCTGCCGGAACTCAAGATTCCCCACACTGGGTAACTCCAGCCGGATAACACCATCATCACCAATTTTACCGGGCAATACCCCCCCACTCTTGGTATGCAGCCAGACCTCTCCTTTCTTGATCTCCCAGGTCAGAGGCACGTCATCATCCTCGGTGGACCACAAGCCCTTGCCATCTTCCCCCAAAGTCAGACGGACAACGGCATCACCATTTTGGGCATGATAGAGGCCCGGGATGTCAGGTGCCTGAGCGCAACCAAGCAAAAGAGCAATCACGATCACCGCGCACAAGTTGCGAAGATTCATCATTCCTATAACTCCTCGACCTTCCAAGAATATCGATTCTCCAGATGGAAGACATTATCAAAAAAGAAAACGTGTACGGCCATTGCGAGCCACGTCAAATCCCGGACCACGGTCTTCCACGAAACTTCATCTTCCAGGCTGGTAAAACATCCGCAACCAATTGGAATCTCAGCTATAATCACATATCCAAGAGCCAGGGTGAACATGATAAGCATCACGCCAATAGCCAATATTGCGGATTTGCTGCGCACCCCTGCCACCAGCAGCAGTCCAGTCACTAGCTCAATCCACGGCATGAAGACAGCCATGGTATTCACCAGCCAGAAAGGAACGACCTGATACCCGGCTATGACTTCCGCAAACTCGGCAGGGTACTGAATCTTGTAGACACTGGCATAGATGAACAGCCCCCCCAGATAAAGGCGGAAGGCAAAGGCCAGATAGCGATGAGTCAGCAGCTTGCGGACCAGGCTCATTGCGCACGCTCCATAGGATACCCCCGTTCTTCCCAATCCTCGAGACCACCAGGCAGAACAAGGACACTCTTGAACTCACGCTTTTTGAACAGTTCGGCGACATCTTCATCGTAGCGCCGCGACATTGTACGCCCGTAGACGATAATGGGGGTCGCCAGTCCAATATCAGCAAAGCGCATGGAATACACGAAGTCGAACAGTGTGCTGGGCACGTTAACGGCCTCCTTGATGTGCGACTGGCGATAAAACTCTGCCGGACGCGCATCCACGACCACAGCCCCGGCCAGCATCAACTCGCGTGCATGGGTCACGTCCACCAATGGAGCCGGCTCTGCGATCCAGGATTCAGGGAACAGGTTCACACCGTTGGGATTGGAAAAGTTGAACAACAACCCGACAAGCAGGGACACGAGCAGGATGAACACAAAATCCGTTCGTCGCACCTGCGAAGAACGTGATGTTTCCCTGCGGATGATATCCAGAATCTTCTCGCGCGCCATTTCAACGTCGGAAAGCTCGAGCTTGCACTGGCTGACTTCCTCCAACAGGCGATTAAGCTCCTCATTGCGTTGGACAAGATCCTTGTTAAGTTCGTTAACCTCTTCAAAGTACCTGGCATTCTTCAGGAAGACCAAAAAATTACTGGTCAGTGCCTTGAGCAAATCGAGTTCGTCGGCAGCGTGTTCCTGATCGCCCAGGCATTGCCCCAACGCCAGGATGCCCTGAGTCTGCTCATCCACCGAAAAAGCCACGGCAACGTGCGGCTTGAAGGGGAATGTCCTGCCCTCGAGTACCTTCTTGCCCGTCAGCACTCGCACGCTCATGGGGATGGGCATCCGCTCGCTTTCGGTTTCAAAAAACCGAGCCAGTTCCGCCGCTCCCAGACCGTCAGCATTGGCATCAGCCGTCACTCCGCGCATCACCAGATGCGGAGTCTCTCCATGCAGATAGATTCCTCCCTGCCGTGCGGAAAAAGCCCCCATGGAGGTCAACAGAAAGGTGTCCAGAATGCCTCGGGTTTCCACAATGCCCGAAAGCTCGTTGGTCGCCTCATAAAGTGTATTGAGGTGAAACACCCGACGATCCACCTCGCGCTGAGCTTTGACGGTCAATCCCAACGCCTGCTCATACTCGGCGTTCTTGACGGCTAAATTCCGACTCAAAAGGGCCACAGCCTCTTCGGCTAGGGCATTCCTCAGGCTGGTGATCAACACCCCCACCAGGCGAGAGAGAAATTCCTCATCATCAGCCGTCGAACCACCTTCAACAAGATGCTGCCCAAGGGCCAAAAGTCCAGCCTGTTCCCCCGGCCCACACCAGCGAACCAGAGTTGCCACGCCATCAGGCAAAAAGGGCCAGGCATCAAGACCTGAGGTACTGATCTCCACTCGCCCATCAACATTCACACAGGAAGGTCCAAAAAGAGCCTCAGAGATGGATTCATCGCCCGAGACAAGGGCTGAAGCATCGACATCCGTGAGTCCTCGATGCGAAAATCGTGGTGCCCCTCCTGTGGAATCCATGCACATGGCAAAACCCATGGAAACCCCCAAAGGTCCCATGGTCATCAGCAGAAAGGTATCCAGAATGTGGGAGGGACTTGAGAGTGTGGCCAGCTCCCGCGCGGTATCGTACAACGCCTTCAGCTGAAAGAGCTTTCGCTCCTTGTCCGCAAGGACGCGCTCGGCCTGCTCCAAAGCCCGGGAAGGATCACTGGACGCAGAACTGACCACCTCGACTCCTAGAGAAAGGATTGAATAATCGTATAAAACTCGCCAAAGTCCGCGATTTTACCCAGATGCGCCCAGAGCACAGTCCCATCGGACTTGAGCAGCATGGTATATGGAGTTTTGGGTTCACCTAGAACCTTGTGCACCGCAAAGTCAGGGTCACGGATGATAGGATACACCGCATTGTATTGTTGTCTGACATGATCGACCTCCATCTGGGTCGCCCCACCAGCCACAGAGAATAATTTAACACGATCCCCCAGACCGGCCCTCTGGATACGCTTAAAAAGTTTGCGCACATCGGGGGCCTGCTGATGGCAGATGGGACAATAGACACCCGAAAATTCAAGGATGATCACATCAGCGCTAATATCACTCAAAGCAAATGAATCGCCATGCACCCCAAGGTAAACCTGATCGGATTCAAGCGGGGGCATGGGAATGGCAAAGCGCGGCAAAGTCGTCCCCGGTTCGGGCAGATTCATGGCCCCTGCACTGCCAGCAAAAAGCACCAGAAAAACAGCCAGCGAGATAGCGCGACGCATTCTAGCCCTCCAGGGCGGCAATGGCCTGTTCTTCAGTGTCATAGATGGCCGCAAATTTGGTAATGCCAACCATATCGAACACCTTTCGGAAATTTTCAGACAAACCGGCAATGGCTACAGAAGCACCCCGGCGCTCACTCTCGGACAAGAGCTGAATCAGAACAGCGATTCCAGCACCGTTGATGGACGAGCTTTCATCAAAATGCATAATGATCTTACCGCCATCAGACACTTTATCATAGGCCGAGACAAGAAACGGCTCCGAGCGTGAAGTCACATTACCGCGGACCTCAACGATGGTTACGCCATTGTCGCCATCCCGCACGTACACTTCCTCTTCTTTGTCCTGGATGAGTTGCAGACGTTCCTTGGCGCGTCTGAGTGCCGTATCCAAATCGTTTTTCTGAATTGGCTTATTGATGAAGTCCGTGGCGTTCAGATTCAGTGCCTTGATGGCAATATCCATGTCACCATGCCCGGTGATCACGATGACCTCGGTCAGCGGATCGATCTCCTTGATGCGCTTCAAGACCTGTAAGCCATCCATGCCCGGCATCTTTATATCCGTCAGCACAATGGGTGGCTTTTGGTCGATAAAGACCTCCAACCCTTCCTCGCCGCTCTGGGCGGTCAATACCTCAAAGCCATACGCTCCAAGAAACAACTGAAACATTGACAGAGTGGGTTTCTCGTCATCTATAACAAGGATTTTACTCATGCGGGCTCCTTTTCCCTATGCCGCGGGGGGAAACATCAACTTGAACGTTGTACCCGCGCCAATCTTGGATGTAACGGAGATTTCTCCTCCGTAGTCTTTCACTATTCCATACGAAATCGCAAGCCCCAGCCCCATCCCCTTTCCGGTTTCCTTGGTGGTGAAAAAGGGCTCGAAAATTTTATCAACCTGGGTCTGGTCAATACCCACTCCGGTATCACTGACGGCAATGGCCACCCTCCCATCCTCCTCAAAGGTTCGAATGGTGATCTGCCGCTCGCGGGGATCGCTGTCCTCGGGATCAGACCAGACATTGATGGCATCCCGCGCATTGGATACCAGATTGAAAAACACCTGTTGCAGACGATTGCCATGCGCCTGAATTTGCTTCAGGTCCTGGCCCAGATCAAGCTTCAGGGCGATGCTCTGCAATTCCATTTGGCGGCCAATGATCTTTTGAATGGCCCGCACCGGGTCATTGATATCCAACTTCTCCGGGGTAAGGTCCGACATACGGCCAAACTGGCGCAGAGTATTGATGATCTCCGTTGCACGGTCCACCTGCTCACTCATCTGCCCGGTCACCTGTTCCAACTGATCTTCGGGAACTTCGCCCTCTCCGCCCACAATCATGGACAAAAAGTCGCTGCCCATCTTGATGGCATTCAACGGCTGGTTCAACTCATGGGCGATACCTGCGGACATCTCGCCAAGAGTGGTCATCTTGCTGGCCTGAATAAGCTGGGCATCCTTTTCGATGATATCGGTAATATCCGTGGTGGAAACAATAAGCGCCTCATGACCGCCATAGGCGGTGGCCGACGCATGCATGTTTACGAAAAACGTCTGACCATCGGCCTTGCGGTGAATGGCCTTGGGATAGAACACACTACCGCCGTTATCAGCAGTAAGAGCCTCAAAGGATTTGAGCGTCCCCATTTCTCCTTCGGCTTCCAGGTCGAGGAATGACTTGCCGTGAAACTCCTGAAGCCCATAGCCATAAAGTTCCGAAGCCCGGGGATTCACGTCCAGAATATCCAAAGAGGAACGCTCAATCACAAAGATCGGATCCGGACCAGCATCAAACAGAGAACGATACTTGGCCTCGGATTCATTGAGCCTGTTCCGATACAGTTTGATGGAGCGAACCATGTAGGTGAACGAGTCTGCCAACTGTAGGACTTCGTCACCAATCTGCTTATGGCGAATAACACATTCTCGGCAATATGGCGGCTTTTTGGGCCGCGGGGCATCTTCCGAAACAGGCCCCATAGTCTTATCAACATGCCAGCATGGAAGATCGGAGTTATGATAAGCCGGGCAACGCTCCCCGCTCTCCTGGTCCACCAGCAAATCTTCGTATTGCTTGCCAAGGTCCAACTTGAAATTCAGATTGCCCTTGGAAATTTCATCCGACATCTTGATCAGCTTGGTCACAGGGAGTGTGATGTATCCGGAGATACGATGGCTGATCCAAAAAATGATCACAATAACCAAGGTGATGAATCCCAGGAAGGTAATGCGCAGCTTGGAGACCAGGTTATCAATGTGGCGCTGGTTCAGCCCCACATGCACAGTGGCGATGCGATAGATTCCCTCAAGCACGGGAACCGCGATATCCAGAGCCGTCTCCCCACCCATGAGTATCGGTCGGACACTGGGCGCCTGAACCTCCTCCGCCAGGAGGTTCGTCCCAAGAATTTCTCTGGGAAATGGACGGATAAACGTATGAGCCAAGACATCGACTTCCGGCCCCGCGACATAGATGTATGAAACCAGATCACGCCGTTCACCCAGCATACTGACATCAAAAATCAGCGCAGTGAGACTCGGGAAGTCACCATCCAACACATAACCACTTCCCCGATCCGCAACGGATTGGGCAATAGCCACGCCCCGGTGCTCTAACTCACTGGTCAGACTGGACAACAAAATCCAGCGGGCCAACAAGGCGATGATCACGCTAATGACCATGATCACTCCAAGAATGGAGAGGAAGATCTTGTTCTTCAGGCTGATATTTCTATATCGCTTCATAGGGGTCCACTGCCGGGCCAGAGCCGGGCTACTGAGCGGCCTCGTCGCCGAGAATGTTACTCTTCACATCATTCCAGTCGGTAATGAGCACGAATTTGCCATCAGTGAATCGCGTAAAATACACCCGGTCAAACCCCTGATGATCCTTGGCGGAGAAGGACAAGGTATTGGCGATTCCCAGAGAATAGTCCTGAATGGACTCCAGAGCCCTGATAAAACCCTCCCGCGTCAGATCCGGGCCGGCGCGCATCAACCCTTCCACCATGACCTTGGCATTGATGTATCCCTCAAGGCCGACGGAGTTGGGGCGCTCGTCCGGATAATACCTCCGCAGCAAATCAATATATTCCCCGGCTCCCCAGAGCAGGGTTCGGGATTCCGGAGATTCCGGCGGAGGAACAACCTGGGTGACGAAAACGTTTTCACCTTCTGCGCCCAACAGGCGAGCCAGTTCCTCGGCGCCCACGAAGGACACGTTATGAAACAGCGGAGTAAATCCCTGTTCATGAGCCCGCAGGATGAATCTGGCGCAGGGTTCATAGGTCCCGATCATGACCACTGCCTCGGCCTGAGAAGAAACGATTCGAGAGAGCCCTTCTTCGATGTCGGAAGTCCCCCGGGTGTAGGAACCACGAGCCACAGGGGTCAACCCGTATCGTTTGAGTGCAATTTCGGTCCCTTTGAGACCATCAAAGCCGTAGGCGTCATACTGATAGAAAACAGCGATGCGCCTGAAACCAAGGTCCTCAACAAAACGTCGAACCGCTTCTGCAGTCTCCTGGTAATACGAGGCCCGCACATTGATGATATAAGGCTGGAAAGGCTCGCGTAGCGCATTTGCTCCGGTGAACATGCCAACCAACGGAATCTTGGCCTGATCCACCAGTGGAATGATCTTTACCGTGGTGGGGGTTCCCACATAGCTGAACAGGCTGAAGACTTTGTCCTCGATGATCAGCTTCTGAGTGTTGGAAACACACAATGGCGGATCATATTTATCATCATAGGGAATGACGCGAATTGCCCTGCCATGCACCCCGCCCTGCTCGTTGATGTATTTCAGATAGCTCATGGCTCCGAGCATGGTCTGCTTGCCCAGATAACTGGCATGCCCCGACAGGGCCAGGGAGGACCCGATAAGAATTTCGGAGTCAGTCACCCCTGGTGGCGTCTGGGCAGGTCCATCGGCTTCGATTCCAGTCCTGTCGCACGCAACTGACAGGCCCAGGATAATGACAATCAGGATGGTCGATAAGAGCCGCTTGAACAAAGGACACCCCCCCTTCGGCCGTAGAACGACCAAAACGGATTTTTCAGTGGATTTCCGACACGATACCAGACTGCACAAACGGGTCAAGCCGTAGACTACTTGATCAAGATTGAGGCCAAGCCAACCTTGCATTTTCCAGACTTCATCCCCTTCATCGTCCTGTGTTGATTCGTGCCGACGAACCCGTTACAGTCCTGCCAATGGAATCGGCAAACCTCAATCGCCGTCAAAACGACTCAAACGCACCCTAGGGAGCCCCTGCATGAAAAAACTCCTGTCCACCAAGGAAGTGGCCCATAAACTCGGCGTCAACGAGAAGATGGTCTACACCCTGATTGCGGAGAAAGGTCTCCCCGCCTCAAAAGTTACTGGCAAATGGCTATTTCCAAGCCATCTGGTGGATCAGTGGGTGGAATCAAAAACCATCAACTACCCCGAACACAGCCAGCCCGAACCCCGCGAGGATCTGCTGGTCATCTGTGGCTCCAATGATCTGCTGCTGGAACGAACGCTTTCCCTGTTCATGGAATTGTACCCGGACCAGACCGCCGTTTTCGGGAACCTCGGCAGTCTAGGAGGACTCAAGGCCCTCAGGCGAGGTGTCTGCCACATGGCTTCCAGCCATCTGGCACAGGACAGCGGCGAGGAATACAACTTCTCCTTTGCACGGGAAGTACTTCAGGAGCTACCGGCAGTAGTCAATTTCGCACGTCGCGAACAGGGGATCATACTGCCCCCTGGCAACCCGAAAAAAATCGGCAGCATCGCTGATCTGGGCAGCAAGAACCTAACCGTTGTCAACCGACCGCTTGGAACAGGCACCCGCCTGCTTTTCGATAGAATGCTTGAAGCCGCAGAGGTCGATGTATCCAACCTGAAAGGATACGGCGATGAACTGCCCAAGCATATAGATGTCGGACTGGAAGTCCTGTCCGGGCGTGCAGATTGTGGCCCTGCCATTCGCCCGGTGGCGGGCCTTTTGGGATTGGACTTCATGCCTCTGGGATGGGAGCGCTTTGACCTGCTGATCCCCAAAGACCGTTTCTTTGACAAAGCGGTACAACTCTTCCTGAACATGTTGCCCGACAAGTCCATTCGCGAAATGGCCAGTACCATGAGCGGCTATGACCTGAGCATGACAGGAAAAATGATCTTCCCGGGCTAACCTTCGGTGTCATCCCCGGGGTGAAACGCTCCGAACAATTCCCTCACAAGGGGTTCATTGCCCTTGTCGTGAGACACGTAGTCCTGAACGTCCGAAAGAGCCGTAAAATGCAGATGGAAGTGCCGGACCCTGACCTTCTCGTAGCTATCCAGCACAAGCAAATATTCCCCATCAACCCTACGGAATAGGCGGTACTCGAAGACCGTACTCCTGCGAGCATCATGATCAACTTCGCGGGAAGCGGTGGAGAGGAGTTCCCCGGAAAATTCCAGGATGTCCCCGTTTTCCAGTTGGACTTTGACGTTATCCATAGCACTCGATGACCACCGGGACGATCAGCCCAACTGCTTCATGCCCCGGTGTGGAATTTACATCAATGTTGCCATAAAAAACAAAAAGGCGGAAGGCGCTTACGCCTTCCGCCCTGAAAAGAGACAGATTCGGGAGAGTTATTCTGCCTGACCGGACTCCACGGCAGGAGCTGCTGCTTCAGGAACCTGACCAGCCGGGGTCTCGACTTCAGGAACCACAATTGCAGGAGTATCGACGACCGGGGTGGCAGGCACCGCAGGAGCAATCTCAGCTTCCTGAATAACCTCAACCTGGACCTGCTGCATCAGCTCAATGGCCTGCTGCAATCTTGCATTCTGGCCCTCACCATCTAGCTGCGTGCTCAGATAGGCAGCACGTTGAGCCATCTCCTGAAGCATGGTGCCCATGACCATTTTCTTGGCCTTCAGAGGCAATCCTTCCAAGGTGACCAGACGATCCTCAACGACGTTCATCCGCCCGCCAAGGGCATCAACGTCGTTCTTCAACACACCCAAGTTATCCACTCGAGTGGACAGGCCGGAAATATTCTGATTCAGGCCAAAGAAAAACACGACAAGCAAAACGACAGACAGAATCGCCACAAGCAGGGCGACTTTGCCCATGTCCCGGCTGGTCTTGTCTACGGCCTCGGCAGCTTGCGGCTGTACAGCCGCTTTCTGCTCTTCGTTATTCTCACCAATAAAATGTACATTTTCAGCAGCGCTCATGGGATCCTCCAGGGAAAAATGAACTGTCACTCGCAAGAGCGAATCATATAGGCAACAATAGGTCGCAAAGCAAGCAAAACATGCGCCACAACCTATATATAAATATTCATTTCAGTAGGTTGGATAGCAACTCAACATTTCAAACCACTGGTTCATCCAGGTGATGAAAGCACAACCCTGTTCCGGCCAAGATGCTTGGCCTGATACAAGGCTTCATCCACCCGCTTGAGCAATGACGAGGTGGATTCCCCCGCAGTCGCCTGGGCCACGCCAAAGCTGGCGCTGATCACCTGGGGAACACCTGGAAAATCGTATCCTTCTACCTTACGCCGCAGCCGTTCCGCCACACGGTTTGCCCGGCGGTGGTCCGAATTGGGAGTCAGGACCATAAACTCCTCTCCACCCCAACGCGCCAGCACGTCCGAACTGCGTGCGTTGTTCAGAACCAGCTTGGTCAACTCCTTGAGGACAACGTCGCCCACGTCATGGCCCCATTCGTCATTCACACGCTTGAAATGATCAACATCGAACATGATCACCGAATACTGGCTGCCTCCGTGGGTAGCAGTCTTTTCTAATTCGGCCAGCATATCCATGAACCGGCGACGGTTGAGGGCTCCAGTCAGTGGATCCGTGGAGGCTTCGTCCATCAAGGCCCGCTTCTCATCCTCCAGTTCGGTTACATCTGCCAGTGTCAAGAGATAGCGCCCTGGGGTTGGAAATTCCTTGAAGGCAATCATGAAAGAGGACAAACGCCTGGAGGGATCGCGCAGATTGGGGATGGTCAGCATTCGCTCCCGGTCCAGCGGGTCCTCAATGACGCTCCTGAGCCAGCCATCGCCCCCGGGCCACGGTTCATTGTCCAAGTCCTGAATAAAATCACCTATCTTGGCTCCTGTCCGGGAGAAATCCTCAAAGGTCGTGAAGCCCAAAAAGGCCAGCATACCTTCATTGACATAAGAGACCTCTCCATCTTCAGCCAGCAGGACAAAATGGGGCGAAGTGTCCATAATCAGTCGCACCGCACCATCAGCAGCTTCCAACTTACGCCGCAGTTCCACATTGCGCACGGCGCTGGCAATAGCCGGGACCAAGACATCTGGCAGTAAAGGCTTCAAAAGCAAACGATCGGCATCTTGTTCGGCAGCCTTGAGCAGCAGCCCCGGTTCTTCGACTCCGCAGGCCAACAATATCGGAATATCCTGCATAGCAGTTCGAATCTCCCGAATCAGCCTGATGCCATCAAGATCTGGAGCCAAAATGTCCGTAATCACGATATCGACGGGATTATCCTTCATGAAGCCAAGAGCCTGATCGACGGATTCCGTGACTTCGATATCCGTCACCATTCGGCTCAGAATAGCAGCGGCCTGCTCGCGCGCCACTGGGTCGGCATCCACATACAGCACGGTCACATCATGCATCGATTGGGAATGCCGGTCATCCGTCTGGTCCACACTCATTATTGCTCCCTGTTGCCCAATGACAGGGCTGAATATTCAATATAGCACAAGGGCGCGCTGTTTGCTCCATGCGGTGAGCCCACCAGAAGGGTGGACACTCTTAATTGACCCAGCGCCCCGCCACAAATCTAAATATTTCGGTCACCTTCAATCTTCCAACTCGCGAAAAAGGCCCCTGTTGCGCCTTATCGTGCGTTTCTCCATGCCCTTCAAAATGGTGCTCCTCATATTTAAGGACACCAATATAGCTACACGACGGAGAGGAGGACGGCTTGACCTTCAACTGCATGGAATCAGTTGCTATTTTGGTAAAACTGGCGACATAGCCACTATGAGCGGACGCGATATCCATATTCGCATCCGTATGCCGCAGGCTGCGACCAATCTTGACCAGCCAGTCCCTGGCAAACAATTCAAAATTATCACTGGCAGTTCGCAACGTCACGACCCCTTTCAATGCAGGGCGCCGAGTCGCTGCAGGAGATCCCGGGGGAGCTGAATGAGAAAAGCGTGGTTTGATCTGAGGACTCGGTTGAAAGAATTTCCAGGAGGGGTCGAAATCCTGTCCCCATTGCTTATCCGGGGCCCGCTCGGTGAGCAAAGGCGAAAAAGCATCCCAGTTGCCATCAAAATCGCGAGCCCAATCCTTGTCTGGCGCACGCGAAGTCAGCAGTGGACCTTGGGCCTCGGAAGCTTGTTCCCCGGAGTTGCAGCCACAGAGAGTTGCGGGCAACACGAGGACACACAGGGCAAAGATGAAGATTTTCCGGCTCAGCATGGGGCATTTTACTCTGAGCGCCCCGCTCGGGCAATGAAAAAGGCCCGGAGCCTTTCGACTCCGGGCCTTGCTTCGAAATTCCAGTTACTTGAGGAACACCTCAACCCTACGGTTCAGCTTGCGTCCTTCCTCGTTGTTGTTGTCATACTTGGGCATGGACTCACCCATGCCGGAAGTCCCAAGCCTGACAGCAGGAACACCCTTGCCCACCAGATACTGCTTAACGGATTGCGCACGGCGTTCGGACAGGCCCTGGTTGTAGGCATCGGGACCGATGTTACAGGTATGCCCTTCCAAAATGGCCGGACGGTCGGCATTCATGAGCATCTCAGCGGCCTCATCCAGAATAGGCATCACGTCGTCCCGAATCTTGGCAGAATCGAAATCAAAGGGAATGCGCAGTTCGATGACTTCATCGACCTTCTCCATAACGACAGGAGCAGGAGCGGCATCGGCAACTTCATCATAGAAGACATCGCGCACAAACTGGTCCATAGCGGCGCCGTCAGCCAACAGGGCCGGGCCTGAGGCAGACACGGAACAACCGGACAAGGCGGCGATATCATCAAGGATCTTCTGTCCTGCGGCAGTATCCGCAAAGGAAACTACATGGAAGCAGAGACGGCCTCGGGCAGCCTGATACAGGGTCGTAGCTTCGGCAACAGGATCCATCCCCTCGTTGCTCACGCCATCGGAAAAAATAATCACGGCGACCTTGCCATTCATCCCTTCCAGCGCAGGAGCCAAGGCGGAAAAACCATCACCCATGGGGGTCATGCGACCAAAGATTGGAAAATCTTCGCTCAGACTTCCCGCAGCTTCGGCAATCTGGGTCTTGCCATACTTGCCCTGCCACTTGTGCTCAAAGGGGGCAAAGGTTGCCATTCCGGCTTCATAGCCCAAGGCAGGAATCTTCTCATTCATGCCCAGCAAGACCTGCTTGGCAAGAGTGATCTTCTTCACTCCTTCTGCTTCATGGCGCATGGCCATGGACCCGGAGTAATCCGTAAACAACACAAAGCCGTCAACCTTGGGGACCAGCTTGGCCTGAGCCGAGCCTGCGCCGAGCATCAGCACCACACCGATGGCCAACGCGGCGAGGATAAACATGCATTTCATTCTGCTCATAATCATTTCCTCAGCATTTTAGAATTGTTAAGATATTACCCATAAGTGGGTTGAAATTCGCCAAACAAGGTTCATAATACCCAATACGTGAATTGAATGAAAGGGTTTTGAATAATTTAGTGACTACTCCACAGACCGCCCGGAAGGAACCGTTCACCGATTTCCCACTGCCTTCTGGTATCATTCCATTTATTTGATTAGCGCCGGTGCGGGGACAGGCCTCGCGCGCCCGGTCGATAGACGCGGCACTTTCTCAATTACGAAGGAGCACTCTCTCCATGTCCACCGATTCCGTCATGAACAGATGGCTCGTCGTCCTTGGCGCGATCCTGATCCAGCTCTGCCTGGGGGCAATCTATGCATGGTCCGTCTTCACTCCTGCACTCATCAATGCAGGCTGGACCAAGCTGCAGACCCAAATCGTCTTTTCCGTCGGGTTGGTGACCTTTGCAGCGGTCATGGTCTGGGCAGGGCGAAAACTCCCCGAATGGGGGCCTCGCAAACTTGCGTGGCTCGGTGGTGCGGTTCTTGGCTTGGGGTACACCCTGGCAGGCTTATTTGGGCCAACCGACTTTCTGACCGTAACTCTCTTCATTGGCATCATCGGCGGTGCGGGTATCGGCATCGGATACGTTGTTCCCATCGCCGTGGGCATGCGCTGGTTCCCAGACAAAAAAGGAATGATCACTGGCCTTGCCGTTGCCGGTTTCGGTTTCGGAGCCATGCTCTGGGTCAAACTGGCCGGGGCCTGGGGCCACCTCATTGCGGACATCGGCCTGGGCGGCACTTTCACGGTCTACGGTGTTGCCTTCACGGGCCTGGTCCTCTTGGGTGGCATCTGGATGGTTTTCCCTCCTCCAGGGTGGACTCCCGAGGGCTACATTCCTCCCAAGCCCACCAATGACAACAGCGCGGGCACTGGGACATCGGATTTCAGTGTTGGTGAGATGCTCGAAACACCTCAATTTTATCTCATTTTCCTGACCTTCGTCATCAGCGCAGGTGCCGGATTGATGTCCATTGGCCTGATGAAGCTCTATCCCATGGAAGCTTTACAGGCAGCAGGTCTTTCCAAGGCCGAAGCCAGCGGAGTAGCAGGAACGGCCATGGCCGTTTTCTTCAGTATCATGAATGGACTGGGACGCATCGCCTGGGGCATCATCAGCGACAAAATCGGACGCAAACGTTCCATTCTGATCATGACAACAACTCAAGGGTTCTTTGTCATTGCCTTCACCTTCATGGCCGGGCAAGAGCACATGCTCTACCTCGGAGCTGCACTCATCGGCTTCAACTTCGGCGGCAACTTCGCCCTGTTCCCCACCATCACGGCAGACACCTTTGGCACCAAACGCGTGGGCCAAAACTACCCGTTTGTTTTCCTCGCGTACGGTGTGGGTGGTATCCTTGGACCAATCCTCGGCGGCATGCTGGGTGACATGGGGAACTTCCCCTTGGCATTCACCACCTGTGGTATCGCATGCATCATCGGAGCTGGCTGCATAGCCCAGGTCAAACCAGCCAAGCGTGCCGAGGCCGAATCCGACCTTGGCCCCGAGGACGCCATACCTACCCGACCTCAGTGCACAGGCCTGACCTTCCGCGATTTGCATGAAGAGGATGCCCCGGCCATCTGTGGATTCCCCAAGACCGAACGGGAACTGATGTATATGTTCCCCAAGATCGCCCCGCCCCTGACAACCAAGCAGTTGTTGGTCATGGCAGAACAACGCCATGCGCCCACCGTGGCGCTGTGCGAAGAAGACCTTGCAGGATACGCCAATTTCGTATCCTGCGCACATGGAGGAGTTTGCGAAGTGGGCAATGTTGTCGTGGCACCTAAATTCAGACGCCAAGGTGTTGGGGCCTATCTCATGGAAATCATGGAAGAGAAAGCAAAAGCAGACTTTAAATCCGACCGTCTGAGGGTCCGCTGTATCAGTGAGAATACTGCGGCACTGCTCTTCTATGGCAGGCTTGGTTTCCAGCCCGTGGGGATGGATACCCGCGAGGCCCCGGACGGCCGCACTTTGGCCAGGATACAACTGGAAAAAATGCTCTAGCCACCAATTCAGCAAAGAAAAGCCCCGTTGTTTCAGTAGCGGGGCTTTTCTCATACACTGCAGATCTATGACCAATCCTGCTATTGAACTAGAACTTGAAACACTTTAGTACAAATCAAAAAGCCTTGTACTCCCACTATTGTGTGGCCTTGTCGGCATCCTTGAACCACCAGTGATCACGGGGTATCTCAACCAGCATGTCCGCATCGATTTCTGGCACCGCAAAGATAATCACGAGATCTTCACTCTCCTCCAGCCAGTACATTTCACCCGTCAGGCGCTTGGTGATCTCATGATCGAACAAGCCCAACTGCGACGCAATGTCTTTGACCGCAAGGCCGATGGTATACTTGGCGTTGTCGCTGAAACTCACGTCGGTCAGATGGACCTTGTGCGCTCCTGCAAAATGCTTGTGGAATGCAGACCCGGAATCCTCAAACGCTTTCGATGCATGGCTAATGGCGTCGCGCATGGCCGCCTCCTTCGGCTAGGACGGGACGACATCCTGGTCCCGAAGAGGGACCGCCCCGTCTAGTTCAATGCTAGCAACTGCGGTGCCACAATCGATTTTCAAATGAATTTCAGTATTGTTAAGAAAACGCCAGGGCAAATTATCCCGACAAAAACAGTCCGACTCAAATATTCGACACTGAATGAGCACAAAATCGCCTCTCTCTAAGCCAAAATTAAATTTCACTATCTGTTGGAACGTTACGCATATATTCTAGGATTCAGATAACGCTCTGGTCAGCATCAATTCAATTGTTCTCTCGATGCGTTCCCAACCGGCATCAGATTCAAGATCGACTCCGCCGATGGACTTCAGGCGCGTTGACAGAATCCCGGTTCGTGATACTGCCAGAGCCATCAGCAGAATCACAGCTGGCAAATCTATATCTGGCGGTGGATCGTCCCCCAGAATCTCCTCAAAGAATTCAAGTGCACGACGTTCACGGATATACGCCAGAGCATGAGTCAAAAGGCAAACCTGCCGCCCTTCTTCCGCCATAACGGCGAGAGTCCAAGGGCGACGCCGAAGAGCTCGAAGATAATTCTTAAAGAAGACCGACATCTGATCACCCAAGGGTCTCTTGCTCAACTCTTGAGGATCACCACCAGCTAACTCGCTAATGGGTGGCCAAAACCGATCAGACATGGCGAAATCATCAAGAACGTGTGCAAGCCCACCAAACAGACGTGTAATCAGAGCCTCATCAACTTTTGCCTGGATGGCAATTGCAGACAACGTAACCTTGCACGGTCCTCTTTTGGAGATCACTTCACCTGTGGCCTCAAGGATTCGATCGCGCAGTTCTTGTGGAGCCGTAAGGGATATGACTGTTCGTGCTGGCATTGGTAACCTCTCAATGGATGTCTTCCCTCAATGTAAGTCCTGCTTACCGCCAGTCAAAAAAAAAGCCCGCCAAAGCGGGCCAGATCAAACAGAAGTCATATGCAAAACTACAATTCTTTCTCGATCCTGGCCAATACACGTTCAGAGGCAACCTTGTCGCCCAGATAACCAACACGTACAGCAATCTCGGTTACTCGGGGATTTTCGCTTTCCAAATCGATCCAAACCTCGGAATCACCATCAAGCGCCTTGATACTCGCATCAGCAAGATGGCGCTCTCTGGATTGAATCTTCAAGCCTAGAGACTGACAAGCATCAACAGATGCATTGTACGCCACATCAAGATCCACGTTATAGACCTTCTTGCCCCAGCCTGAAACATAGACATATGTCCCACCACCAGCCATGCCAGCAGCGACAACGGCACAGCCACTCAGGCCAGCTAGAGCTAACAAGACAAGTAAAATGGACATGTTTTTTCTGATAGATTTCATCTTCATGAGATTCTCCTTGTATTCAGAACCACCAGTATCTGATTTCAATGGCACTCTGATTCGCTGTGATTTCTACCAGTTGACGCGCTCAGTGTAAACAAGCCTCCAGACTGAATGATCAAGGGAACACAGTCACTGCGAGTTATAATATAGCCATGCCAAGGCTTAATGATTGGATTCAGTTGCACCTCACAGCACCCCTCTGGAGCCCGTGATGCCTGGACAAGAGGCCTATGCCTGGCTGACCGCGCTTATGGCCGTGGCTGGCGTAACGGCCCCAATCAAAGCGTTCCTCCCCCCGGCAGAACACCTGACAGACACGTTGATCACCGTCGTCGCAACTTTCATTTTGCACTGTAGGTAAGGCTGTCTCCAACGCAGAAAGGCCCACAAGCTTGTTAGCTTGCGGGCCTTTCCAAAAGAGAGTCCTGGCACCGGCCTACTTTCCCACTGACTACTCAGCAGTATCATCGGCGATGAAGGGCTTAACTTCCGAGTTCGGAATGGGATCGGGTGTACCCCCTTCTCCATGGGCACCAGGACAAATATATTAGTTAATAAGGAAGGATGTAGTTGTTCTATAGTAAAGGAGTTAAGACTCACGACCTATTAGTACCGGTTTGCTGAATACATTGCTGCACTTACACATCCGGCCTATCAACGTTGTAGTCTTCAACGGGTCTTTAGGACTTGCGTCAGAGAGACCTAATCTTGAAGCAGGCTTCCCGCTTAGATGCTTTCAGCGGTTATCCTTTCCGAACATAGCTACCCTGCGATGCCGTTGGCACGACAACAGGAACACCAGAGGTTCGTTCACCCCGGTCCTCTCGTACTAGGGGCAACCCTTCTCAAGTCTCTTACGCCCACAGAAGATAGGGACCAAACTGTCTCACGACGTTTTAAACCCAGCTCGCGTACCACTTTAAACGGCGAACAGCCGTACCCTTGGGACCTGCTCCAGCCCCAGGATGTGATGAGCCGACATCGAGGTGCCAAACCGCGTCGTCGATGTGAACTCTTGGACGCGATCAGCCTGTTATCCCCGGCGTACCTTTTATCCGATGAGCGATGGCCCTTCCATTCGGAACCACCGGATCACTAAGACCTACTTTCGTACCTGCTCGAGATGTCTCTCTCACAGTCAAGCTCCCTTATGCCTTTGCACTCAACGGCTGGTTTCCAATCAGCCTGAGGGAACCTTTGCGCGCCTCCGTTACTCTTTGGGAGGCGACCGCCCCAGTCAAACTACCCACCAGACACTGTCTCCCACCCGGATTACGGGTTGGGATTAGACTCCTAGACTATCAAGGGTGGTATTTCAAGGGTGACTCCACCAATACTGGCGTACCGGCTTCAAAGTCTCCCACCTATCCTACACATGATAGCCCAAAAACCAATGTCAAGCTGTAGTAAAGGTGCACAGGGTCTTTCCGTCTTTCTGCGGGTAGACGGCATCTTCACCGCCAATTCAATTTCACTGAGTCTCTGGCCGAGACAGTGCGGAGATCGTTACGCCATTCGTGCAGGTCGGAACTTACCCGACAAGGAATTTCGCTACCTTAGGACCGTTATAGTTACGGCCGCCGTTTACCGGGGCTTCGATTCAGAGCTTCGGGCGAACCCTAACCCCACCTCTTAACCTTCCGGCACCGGGCAGGCGTCAGACCCTATACGTCGTCTTACGACTTCGCAGAGTCCTATGTTTTTAGTAAACAGTCGCCCCCGCCATTTCTCTGCGGCTCCAATCAGCTATCCAAGTAAATGGGTCACCAATCGGAGCACCCCTTCTCGCGAACTTACGGGGTCATTTTGCCGAGTTCCTTAGCCAGAGTTCTCTCAAACGCCTTGGGTTACTCACCCCACCCACCTGAGTCGGTTTACGGTACGGTCTCATAGAGCTAAACTTAGAAGCTTTTCTTGGCAGCATGGAATCAATGGCTTCAACATAAATGTCTCGGCATCGCGCCTTGGCCTTAAAGAGAACCGGATTTACCTAGCTCTCAAGCCTACACGCTTACACCAGCTATTCCAACAGCTGGACCATCTATCCTCCTGCGTCCCTCCATCGCACACTCTATAAGGTACAGGAATATTAACCTGTTTCCCATCGACTACGCTTTTCAGCCTCGCCTTAGGGGCCGACTAACTCTGGGCAGATTATCTTTACCCAGAAAACCTTGGGTTTACGGCGAAAGGGTTTCTCACCCTTTTTATCGTTACTCATGCCAGCATGTTCACTTCTCATTAGTCCAGCAGGCCTCACGGACTACCTTCATCCCAAATGAGAACGCTCTCCTACCGCGCGTAGTAAAACTACGCACCCGTGGCTTCGGTGGTATGCTTAGCCCCGTTACATTTTCGGCGCGAAATCATTAGACCAGTGAGCTATTACGCTTTCTTTAAAGGATGGCTGCTTCTAAGCCAACCTCCTGGCTGTCTAAACGATTTCACTTCCTTTCCCACTGAGCATACACTTCGAGACCTTAGCCGACGGTCTGGGCTGTTTCCCTTTCGACCATGGACCTTCGCACCCATAGTCTGACTCCCAGGATGAAACTAACGGCATTCGGAGTTTGATAGGGGTTGGTAAGCGGGTAAG